>NZ_JBLXEC010000013.1:0-121138 GCF_048263515.1 Marinovum sp.
GTTTAAAGAGGTACGTGAGCTGGGTTTAGAACGTCGTGAGACAGTTCGGTCCCTATCTGCCGTGGGTGTAGGATACTTGAGAGGAGTTGCCCCTAGTACGAGAGGACCGGGGTGAACGAACCACTGGTGGACCTGTTGTTGCGCCAGCAGCAGTGCAGGGTAGCTATGTTCGGACAGGATAACCGCTGAAGGCATCTAAGCGGGAAGCCCCCCTCAAAACAAGGTATCCCTGAGGACCGTGGTAGACCACCACGTCGATAGGCCGGAGATGTAAGCGCGGTAACGCGTTCAGTTGACCGGTACTAATGGTCCGATAGGCTTGATTTGATCCAGTAAAAGACGGATTTGAAAAACGGTGGGTTGCAAACCCACCCTACCCAAACCTCCAACTGGTCATGATCAAAGCAAACTACACACACATATCAGTAACTTGACTTGGTATCCCGCTCTCGGGCGGGATGTAACTCGGGGCTTTCCCGGTTTGGTGATCACAGCACGAGCAAAACACCCGGTCCCATCCCGAACCCGGCCGTTAAGTGCCGTCGCGCCAATGGTACTGCGTCTCAAGACGTGGGAGAGTAGGTCATCGCCAAACCTGATAAGCCCCGATCAAAACAAACGTATCTCTCAAAACGATCAATCGCTGCAAGTCGACCCTGTCGCGGGATGGAGCAGCCCGGTAGCTCGTCAGGCTCATAACCTGAAGGTCGCAGGTTCAAATCCTGCTCCCGCAACCAGGTCGAAATTACAGCAGCCCGTTCTGCCTACAAACGCTCCACTGGAGCGTTTGCCAGAAGGCTTCACCTCGTCAGGCTCTTAACCTGAAGGTCGCAGGTTCAAATCCTGCTCCCGCAACCAAGTCGAAATAGCAAACACCACCAAGATCAACTCCGCAAAACACGCCGCGCCATAAAGGCAGCGGCGGTTTTTGCGTTCGGGGGACTTGGCAGCCGCTGGAGCTCACCCTCGGGTGCCGGAGCCGCGTCTGGCCGAGTGCGAAAGGGCGGGGGGCCGCTCACGCCAAATGAAACACCTCCTCCATCGGCGCCCACCATTCCCCCTCGGCCCGGCTGTCGAGGGGTTGCTGCATTGGCCCGCAGACCTTCCACCACTCCTGGGTCACCGGATCGGCGGCGATGGCGGCGTTGTCGGCCTCGAAGTCGCTGCCGGTGTACTCCCAGTAGCTGAACATCAGCATCTCGGGCTCCCGCAGGAAAATCGTGTAATTGGTGATGTTGGAGGCCCGCAACCGCGCCAGAACCTCGGGCCAGACGTCGGCGTGCAGGCGTTTGTACTGTGCCAGGTGTTCCGGTTTCAGGCCGATCACATGTCCCATGCGTGTCATGATGTCTCTCCTTCGGGATCGAGTGCGTAGATGCGCCGTGCCGTTGCGCCGAAAAGCGCGTCCTGGTCGCTCTGTGACAGTTCGGCAGCGAGGGTGCGTGCGGTCGAGTGCCATGTGCCGTAGCTGCCGGCGAGATCAAGCACCGGCCAGTCGCTGCCCCACATCAGCCGGTCGGGACCAAAGCAGGCGAGCACGTGGTCGAAGACCGGGCGCAGGGTGTCGGCAGACCAACCGGGGCCGTATTCGTTGGCGAGGCCGGAGAGCTTGCAGCTGATCTGGGGATGCCGTGCGAGCGCGGCGATCCCGGCTCGCCATTGGTCGCCGGGGTCGGCGCCGGAGAATTCGGGTTTGGCGCAATGGTCGACGATGATCGGCAACTCGGGGAGTTCGCGCGCGAGCTGGTCGATCACCGGCAGATGGCGCGGGGTGATCAGGGCGTCGAGGCGCAACCCGGCCTCAGCCACGTGCTGCAGGCCCTGGATCACACCGTCCTGCAGGATCCAGTCGGTCTCGGGGATGTCCTGCAGCATCGGGCGGATGCCCTTGAGCCGGGGGTGGGCCAGCCGTGCGAGCTGTACCGACACGTCGCCGGTGAGGTCGAGCCAGCCGACAACGCCGAGGATCAGCGGCGAGGTCTCTGACAGCGACAACAGGAATTCCGTCTCTTCCAGGGTCGGCGCGGCCTGCACCACGACGGTGCCGGTCACCCCGGCCTCTGCTGCCAGCGGCGCCAGGTCGGCTGGCAGCAAGTCGCGGCGGATCGCGGCCACGCTGTCATCCATCCAGGAATAATCGCCGCGCGCGATGCGCCAGAAATGCTGGTGGGCGTCGATGGTCACGGTTTTTCCTTGCATGCTGATCTGTTCTAAATAATAACAAACCAAATTGGGAGACTCGTCAATGGCAATTCCGACCGTTCTGCAATTCGGCACCAGCCGCTTCCTTCAGGCGCATGCCGATCTCTTCCTGGCCGAGGCGGCGCCCGGGGCGCGGCCCGTCACGGTGGTGCAAAGCAGCGGCGATCCGGCGCGGGCCGGGCGGGTTGCGGCGCTGGCCCAAGGCTATGACGTCCGCATTCGCGGCTTGCAGGCGGGGGCCGAGGTCGACGAGCTGCGCCGGGTGCATTCGGTGGCGCGGGGCCTGTCGCTGGGGCCGGACCGGGCCGAGGTGGAACGGCTGATCGCCGAAGAGGTCGAGATCATCCTGTCGAACACCGCCGATGCCGGCTTTGCGCCGCGGCCCGAGGACGAAGGACCGACGTTCGACATGGCGATGTCCTACCCGGCCAAGCTGGCGCACCTTCTGCGCGGACGATTCGAGGCCGGCGGCGCGGCGCTGCAGATCATGCCGACCGAGCTGGTGCGCAACAATGGCGCCACCCTGCGCGACCTGGTGCTGGCCGCTGCGAAGGACATGGCCGAAGGCTATCGCGCCTGGCTGAAGGGCGAGGTGGTCTGGGTCAATTCGCTGGTCGACCGCATCGTGTCCGAGCCGCTGCAGCCGGCGGGCGCCATTGCCGAACCCTATGCGCTCTGGGCGATCGAGGCGCAGCCGCGCTTGCGCCTGCCGTGCGAGCATCCGGCAATCCAGGTGGTGCCGGACCTCGGCCCGATCGAGCGGCAAAAACTCTTCGTGCTCAACCTCGGTCACAGCTGGGTCGTTGCCGATTGGCTGGCGCGGGGCAGGGCGGGCGCGACTTTTGTGCGCGACGTGATGGCGGATGCAGACTGGGCGGCGCGGCTGCGCGCGGTCTATGCGCAGGAGGTGCTGCCGGGCTTTGCCGCGGCGGGCGAGGCCGAAGGCGTCGAGGCTTATATCGAGACCACGCTGGAGCGTTTCGGCAATCCGTTTCTGGATCACCGGCTCGAGGATATCGCCCAGAACCACGGCGAGAAACTGCAGCGTCGGATCGGGGCCTTTCTGGCCTGGGCCGAGGCCCATGGCGACAGGGGCGACAAACCGCAATTGCGTGCCGCGATGGAGGGGCAGGGACAATGAAGACACGTCGTATCGGAACCACCGGCCTTTCGGTCACCGAGGTGGCCTTTGGCTGCGCCAGCATCGGCAATCTTTACCGCGAGGCCAGCGAAGCGGACGTGACCGAGGTCCTGAGTTGCGCCTGGGAGGCGGGCATTCGCTTCTTCGACACTGCGCCGCATTATGGCCGGGGCCTGTCAGAGGAGCGGTTGGGACGGTTCCTGAACGGGCGGCCCGAAGCGGTGATCTCGACCAAGGTCGGCCGGGTGCTGACGCCGGCCAGATCGCCGCTGGCCGAGGCCGATGGCTTCGTCAATCCGGCGCAGAATGACGTGCATTACGATTATTCCGGTGACGGCATCGAAGAGAGCTTCGAGCAGAGCTGCGAACGGCTGGGGCGCAGCCGGATCGACATCCTCTATGTGCATGATATCGGGGAATATACCCATGGCGTGGCCGGCAACGCGGCGCACCGCGAGGCCTTTCTCGGCAGCGGCTACGAGCGGCTTGTACGGCTGAAGGAGCAAGGGCGGATCACGGCATTCGGCCTTGGCGTCAACGAATGCGAGGTCTGTCTCGACGTGATGCAAAACGCGGGCCCGCTGGACGTGATCCTGCTGGCCGGGCGGCTGACGCTGCTGGACCGCTCGGCCGAGGCCGAGCTGGTGCCCGCCTGCCGCGCCGCCGGGACCAGCCTGGTGCTGGGTGGCATCTTCAACTCGGGCATCCTCGCCACCGGGCCGGTCGAGGGCGCGACCTATGACTACGGGCCTGCGCCGCGCGAGGTGCTCGACCGGGTTGCGGAGTTGCGGGCGCAAAGCGAAGCGCTTGGCGTGCCGCTGGCCACCGCCGCGCTGCATTTCGCCATGCGCCATCCGGCGGCGGCCTCGGTGCTACTGGGCACTGCCAAGCCGTCGTCGCTGATGCGCAATCTGGATGCTTTGGCGACGCCGGTGCCGGAGGCGTTGCAGGCGCTCTTCGACTGAGGGCTCAGCCCAGGTCGTGATGGCGCAGGGATGACAGCAATGTCGTCTTCGAGGTGCGCAGATGCCGCCGCGCGGCCTCTCGCGCGGCCTCGGCATCGCGGGCCTCGAGCGCGTCGATGATCGCCAGATGCTCGTCGATCGCGGCGGCGTTGCGATGCTTTTCCTCGGTCTTGTCCCACATGTAGTGGTAGTGAAAGATCAACGAGATCACCTTCTGGAACTCGGCGATGAAGCGGTTTTTCACCACCGAGTTGATGGTCAGGTGAAAGCGCTCGTCGAGTTTCGAAAATTCGTGGAAATTGCTGTCGATTTCATGTTTCAGCGCCAGGTGATCCTGCCGCAGCTGCGCCAGCTCGGCCCAGACCGGGTGATCGACCGGCGATTCGACGGCTTGGGTCACGGCGTTGACCTCGAGCACCGAGCGGAAGTCCGACAGCTCGATGGCGAAATCCTTGGTAAATCCCAGCATCATCCAGCCGCCCTGCGGACGCCGCGACACCAGGCCGAAGCGGCTGAGGCCGGCGAGGAATTCCTTCAGGTCATACTGCGGCACGTCGAAGGTGCGCGACAGCTCTGCCACCGACAGCGGCGTATTGGCCGGCACGTCAAAGCGCAGCACCCAGTCGAGGAACCGTTGTTCAAGGTCGCTGCGGTCGGCCGAGGCCTCTGGCACGGCGATACGGTCCTCGGGGCGGGGTTGGCGCAGCAGGTGCTTGTCGCGGCCGCGCCAGGTGATCACGCCCAGCTCCTCCATCCGCGCGAGGCAGCGGCGGATCACCGTGCGGCTGACGCCGGCAATCTCGGCAAGCCGGGTCTCCGAGGGGATCGGCGCGCCTGTGTCCAAGCCCTCGCAGAAGGTCAGGATGTGGTTGTAGGCCTCCCGAAACCGTGTGTCACTGCGTGCCATCTGCCTGCCTTCCGATCACCGCCGCACAGGGCGATTTCTGTATTTGTACGATATTATAAAAAACAGTTGACGGAATCAAGTCGCCGTTGTTTATGTATTAAATAATTAAATGCAAGACTGCGAAAGGGGAGGCGTATGTCAGACGCAATCAAATCGGCACAGAGGCGCGGACCGGCGCCGCTGGCGGGGCTGATGCCCGATGCCGCAAAGATCCACCGTCTCTCGGCGCTTCTGACGCTGCTTCTGTTGGTGACCGGGTTTTCACTGGCAAGCCAGGCGTTCTTTTCGGTCAACAACGGGCTGACGATCCTGTTGCAGACCTCGGTGATCGGGCTTCTGGGGATCGGCATGACCATGGTGATCATCACCGGCGGCATCGATCTCTCGGTGGGCTCGGTGCTGGCGCTTTCGGGCGTGGGCACGGCGATGGCGGTCAAGGCCGGGTTGCCGGTGGCCCCGGCGATGGCGATCGGCGTGGTGATCGGCGGGGCCTGCGGCGCGATCAACGGTCTGGTGGTGACGCGGATGAAGATCCCGCCCTTCGTGGCCACCCTCGGCATGATGCTGATGGCCCGTGGCCTGGCGCTGCAACTGACCGGCGCGGCCCCCATTTCCCAGCTGGGCGAGGCCTTTGGCCGGCTCGGCAACGGTGCGCTGTTCCGCATGGTCGAGATGCAGCCCAACGGCTTTCCCAAGGTGATCTTTCCCGGCATTCCCTATCCCGCGATCCTGCTGCTGATTGTCGCCGCCGGCGCCGCCTACATGCTGCGCCGTCGCCAGATCGGCCGGCACATCTACGCCACCGGTTCCAACGAAGAGGCCGCGCGCCTGTCGGGTGTGCGCGTCGATCAGACCAAGCTCTATGCCTATGTCATGTCGGGCGCCCTGGCGGGGCTGGCGGGCAACGTGCTGATGTCGCGGCTGGTCACGGCCCAGCCCAGCGAAGGCGTGATGTACGAGCTTGATGCCATCGCCGCTGCGGTGATCGGCGGGGCCTCGCTCTCGGGCGGTGTCGGCACCGTCTCGGGCACGATGATCGGCGCCTTCATCATCGGCATCCTGCGCAACGGTCTGAACATGGCGGGCGTCTCTGCCTTCATCCAGCAGATCGTGATCGGCGCGGTGGTGATCGGTGCGGTCTGGATCGACCAGATGCGCAACCGGCGCTGACAGAGGTTCTCCGGCGCCGCGAGGACGGCGCCCGGACGAAAACGAAGACCAAATCTCAACTGAGGAGGAATGAGATGAAGACCCTTAAGCTTGGAATGCTCGCGTCGGTGATGGCGCTGTCGGCCGGAATGGCACAGGCCGGCGAGATCGCGGTGATCGTCAAGACCACCAGCTCGAACTTCTGGCAGAACGTCAACAAGGGCGCCGAGGCCGCGATTGCCGCCCAGTCCGAACATACCTTCAGCTTCGACGGTCCGGCGACCGAGAGCGCGGTGGCCGATCAGGTCAACCTCGTCGAGAACGCGATCAATCGCGGTGTCTCGGGCATCGTCCTGGCCCCGTCCGACCCCGAGGCGCTGGCCCCGGCCGTCAAGCGCGCCTACGAGAGCGGCATCCCGGTGGTGATCATCGACAGCGCCCTGACCGACAGCGCCGAGGGCACCTACCAGGCGTTCCTGTCCACCGACAACTGCGCCGCGGGCGAGGAAGTGGCCAAGCGGATGATCGAAGAGGCCGGCACCGAAGGCAAGGTCGCGGTGATGTCCTATGTCGCGGGCGTCGGCTCTGAAATCGGCCGGGTCGGCTGTTTCTCGGAATACCTCGCGGCGAACTCCAAGCTCGAAATCGTCGGGCCCTATTACTCGCAGAGCCAGATGGCGATGGCGCTGAACCAGACCACCGACATCCTCGCCTCGAACCCTGATCTCGTCGGCATCTTCGGCGCCAATGAGCCCACCGCCGTCGGCATGGGCCGCGCCATTCTGCAGGCGGGCAAGGCCGGCCAGCTTGTTGCCCTGGGCTTTGACGGCAACGCCGACCTGCAGCAGTTCGTGCGCGAAGGCCTGATGGAGGCGACGGCGGTGCAGGGCTCTTTCGCCATGGGCGAAAAGGGCGTGAACGCCATCATCGACATCCTGGCCGGTGAAAAGGTCGACAGCTTCATCAACACCGGCGTCGTGCTGGTGGACCAGGAGAATATCGACACCGACGAAGCGAAGAACGTGCTCTACTGAGCCGGTCCTTGCCTCCGGAGGGCGCGTCCCGTCGCGCCCTCCACCCTGATGCAGAAATGCCCCCGGCAGAAAGGCCCCCCATGTCGCAGACCCCCCTGGTAGAGATGACCGGTATCGAGAAGCACTTTGGCGGTGTGCGCGCTGTCGATCACGTCTCGATCGACCTGTACCCCGGCGAGGTGGTCGGCGTGCTGGGTCACAACGGCGCCGGCAAGTCCTGCCTGATGCGCATTCTGGCCGGCGCGATGATCCCCAACGAAGGCGAGATCCGCGTCAACGGCCAGGTGGTGAGCTTTGCCGATCCCAACGACGCCCGCGAGGCCGGGATCGAGACGATCTACCAGACGCTGGCGCTGGCCGATCACCTGGACGCGCCGTCGAACCTGTTTCTGGGCCGCGAGCTGAAGACCCGGCTGGGCAACCTCGACGATGCCCGCATGCTGGCCGAGGCGCGCAAGGTGCTGGCCCGGCTGAACCCGAATTTCAAAAACCTGCAGGACCCGGTCTCGTCGCTCTCCGGCGGCCAGCGGCAAGTGATCGCCATCGCTCGCGCGATCTATTTCGACACCAAGGTGCTGATCATGGACGAGCCTACGGCGGCGCTCGGGCCGTCAGAGACCGCGATGGTCGCCGACCTGATCCGCCAACTGCAATCCGAAGGCATCGGCATCCTGCTGGTCAGCCACGACATGCACGACGTCTTTGACCTGTGTGACCGGGTGGTGGTGATGAACAAGGGCCGTCTGGTCGGCGCGCATCGCATCGACGAGGTGACCAAGGACGACGTGCTGAGCCTGATCGTCAAGGGTGAACTGCCGGCCGATTGGTCGGCCCGCAACCTGGAGGCGGCGCAATGAAGGACCTCGTGCAAGAGACCATGGCCTGCGGCACCTGCGTCGAACCGGGCACCTTTGCCTTGCAGGAGCGTGCCAAGCCGCTCACCGCGCCCGAAGGCCACCGGCTGGTCGATATCGCGGCCATCGGCATCTGCGGCACCGATTACCACATCTTCGAAGGCAAGCATCCCTTCCTCGAATACCCCCGCGTAATCGGCCATGAGCTCTCGGGCCATCTGGTGGATGGCCCCGCCGCCGGCGCGCTGGTGGTGGTGAACCCCTATCTCTCCTGCGGCACCTGCCGGGCCTGCCGGCGCGGCAAGCCCAACTGCTGCAGCGACATTGCCGTGCTGGGCGTGCACACCGATGGCGGCATGTGCGCCCGGATTGCGGTGCCCGAGGGCAACCTCTATCCCGCCGAGGGGCTGACCCCGGTGCAGGCCGCGATGGTCGAGTTTCTCGCCATCGGTGCCCATGCAGTGGCCCGCTCTGGCTGCGGGGCAGGGGACCGGGTGCTGGTGACCGGGGCCGGCCCGATCGGCCTTGGCACTGCGCTTTTCGCTCGCATCGCCGGCGCCGAGGTGCACCTGATGGATCTCAGCGAGAAACGTCTGGCGGCGGCAAAAGAGCTCTTCGGGTTCACCGAGACCCACGTGCCGGGTGACGACATCCTGTCAGGTGACCTGTCCGACGGCTTCGACCTTGTGTTCGACGCCACCGGCAACGCCAAGGCCATCGAGGCTGGCTTTCCGCTGGTGGCCCACGGTGGCAGCACCGTGCTGGTCAGCGTGGTAAAAGAAAGCATCACCTTCGCCGACTCGGAGTTTCACAAGCGCGAATCCCGCATCATCGGCAGCCGCAATGCGCTCAAGGCCGACTTCGATCGGGTGATCGCCGCGATCCGCAGCGGCGAAGTGCCGACCGAGGCCATCGCCTCGGCCATTCTGCCGCTGGCCGAGCTGCCCGCGCAATTCGCCAGCCTCGCCCATGAGCGCGACCACCTGATCAAGGTTATCGTGACGCCGTGAAAGACACTGACATGAACGACCAACCCTATGCGCTCTGCCTGCACGACGCCGATACCGTCCTCGTCGCCCTGCGCGCGGTGCCGGCCGGCACCGCCTTGCCCGGTGGTGTGACCACGCAAGAGCCCGTGCCCGCCGGCCACAAGATTGCCCTGCGTGATCTGCGCGTCGGCGACAACGTTCTGAAATACGGCCAGATCATCGGTGCCGCCAGCGCCGACATTGCCGCCGGGGCGCATGTGCATGCGCACAACCTCGGCATGGGCGCACACAAGCAGGACCATGCCTTCGGCGCCGCCGCGCATCCGCTGCCGGCCCCCGAGGGCACGGCCGAGTTCATGGGCTATCACCGCCCCTCGGGCCGGGTCGGCACCCGCAATTACCTTGGCATCCTGACCTCGGTGAACTGCGCCGGCTCGGTCGCGCGCTTCATCGCCGAGGCTGCGACCCGCGCCGACCTGCTGGCAGACTTCCCCAATGTCGACGGCATCGTGCCGATCGTGCATGGCACCGGCTGCGGCATGTCGTCCAAGGGCGAGGGCTACGAGACCCTGTTCCGCACCCTCGCGGGCTATGGCCACAGCGCCAACTTCGGCGCCATCCTGATGATCGGGCTGGGCTGCGAAGTCATGCAGATCCCCGACCTGATCGACCGCAAGGCGCTCAAGGACAGCGCGCGGTTCCGCTACATGACCATCCAGCAGCAGGGCGGCACCCGCGCCACCGTCGACAAGGGCCTGTCGCTGCTGCGCGAACTGGCCGCCGAGGCCGACAAGGCCCGCCGCGCGCCGGCACCCGCCAGCCATCTGGTGCTGGGCATGCAATGCGGCGGCTCCGACGGCTATTCCGGCATCACCGCCAACCCGGCGCTCGGCGCGGCCTCTGACCTGCTTGTGCGTCATGGCGGCACCTCGATCCTGTCGGAAACGTCCGAGATCTACGGCGCCGAGCATCTGCTCACCCGCCGCGCGGTGGACGAGGCCACCGGCCGCAAGCTGATCGACCTGATCGACTGGTGGGAGGATTACACCGCCCGCAACTTCGGCGAGATGGACAACAACCCCAGCCCCGGCAACAAGCGCGGCGGTCTGACCACCATCCTCGAGAAATCGCTGGGCGCGGTGGCCAAGGGCGGCATGGCGCCGCTGTCAGGTGTCTACAAATACGCCGAACCGATCGACCGCCCCGGCTTTGTCTTCATGGACAGCCCCGGCTACGATCCCTGTTCGGTGACCGGGCAGGTGGCCTCTGGCGCCAACCTGATCGCCTTTACCACCGGGCGCGGCAGCGTCTCGGGCTATCAGCCGGTGCCCTCGATCAAGATCGCCTCGAACCCCGACCTCTGGCGCCGGATGGAGCCCGACATGGACGTGAACTGTGGCGATATCCTTGGCGGTGTCAGCCTCGAGACCAAGGGCCGCGAGATTTTCGATCTGATGCTGCAGGTGGCCTCGGGCCAGCCCACCAAAAGCGAGGCGCAGGGCTTTGGCGCGGTGGAATTCGTGCCGTGGCAAATCGGCGCGGTGATGTGACAAGGCAAGGGAGACGAGTAGATGACAAGTGATCTGACAGGCCAGCGGGTGCTGGTGACTGCCGCCGCCCAGGGTATCGGCCGCGCCACCGCCGAGGCCTTTGCCCGCGCCGGTGCCAAGGTGCTGGCCACCGACATCAACGACTCCGGCCTCGCCGGGCTCGAGGGCTGCGAGACGGCGCAGCTCGACGTGCTGGACGGCGCCTCGGTGAAAGAGGTCTGCGCGCAAGCCGGGGCCATCGACGTGCTGTTCAACGGTGCCGGCGTGGTGCATGGCGGCACGGTGCTCGACTGCTCCGAGGACGAGCTGGATTTTGCCTATGACCTCAACGTCAAATCCATGGTGCGGATGGTGCAGGCCGTGCTGCCGGGCATGCTGGAGCGCAAGTCCGGCGTGATCCTCAACGTCTCGTCGGTGGCCTCATCGATGAAGGGCGTGCCCAACCGCTTTGTCTATTCCACCACCAAGGCGGCGGTGCTGGGGCTGACCAAGGCCATTGCCGCCGACTACGTCGCCCAGGGCATCCGCTGCAACGCCATCTGCCCCGGCACGGTGCAATCGCCCTCGCTCGACGAACGGCTCTCGGCCGGTGGCGACTACGACGCCGCCCGCGCGGAATTTGTCGCGCGCCAGCCGATGGGCCGCATCGCCGAGGCCTGGGAGATCGCCGACCTCGCGGTCTATCTCGCCGGGGCGCGTTTCACCACCGGCCAGGCCTGCGCCATCGACGGCGGCTGGACCATCTGACCCCTTCAAGAAAGACGACTTATGAAACTGCTTCGCTTCGGCGCGCCGGGTGCCGAGAAACCCGGGCTTTTACACACCGACGGTACGATCCGCGACCTGTCCGGCCAGATCGACGATCTGTCGGGAGACGCGCTTTTCCCCGAAAGCCTCGCCCGCCTGGGCGCGGTTGACGCCGAGAGCCTGCCGCTGGTCGAGGGCAACCCGCGCCTCGGCCCGCCCATCGCCGGCACCGGCAAGTTCATCTGCATCGGCCTCAACTACGCCGACCACGCCGCCGAGAGCGGCATGGCGGTGCCGCCCGAGCCGGTGATCTTCATGAAAGCCACCTCGGCGATCTGCGGCCCGAACGACCCGATCATCATCCCCCGCGGCTCTGACAAGACCGACTGGGAGGTCGAGCTGGCCGTCATCATCGGCAAACCGGCGAAATACGTCAGCGAAGCCGAGGCGATGGACCATGTCGCGGGCTACGCCGTGACCAACGACGTCTCGGAACGCGCTTTCCAGATCGAGCGCTCCGGCCAATGGACCAAGGGCAAGAGCTGCGACAACTTCGGCCAGATCGGCCCCTGGATGGTGACCCGCGACGAGGTGGCCGATCCGCAGGATCTGGAGATGTGGCTGACGGTGAACGGCGAAAAAATGCAGGACGGCTCGACCCGCACCATGGTCTATGGCGTGGCGCACCTGGTGCATTACCTCAGCCAGTTCATGACCCTGCACCCCGGCGACGTGATTTCGACCGGTACCCCGCCGGGCGTGGGCCTGGGCCTGACACCGCCGCGCTATCTCAAGGCTGGCGACGTCGTCGAACTCGGAATCGCCGGGCTGGGCCAGCAGCGCCAGGACGTGATCGCCGATCAACAGGGTACTGAAAAAGGCTGTCGTTAGGAACGGTTTCCCTCTACGTGCATGTTGTTGAGTCTGGATCATGGGCAGGCAGTCCTGGCGGCGCCTTCCTTCGTCAGGCCGCAAGCAGTTTCGGCAGCCTTGCCAGATTGCAGGCCGCCATCGTAAGCGTGAAGCGGGCCCGTACCCGCTCGATACCGCGATACATGGTCTGAGCCATGCCGCCGACGGTCTTGGCCCCGCCGAAAGGCTCCTCGATCTTCTTTCGGCATCGCTGGGACTTGGCATAGCCGGGGTGCCTTGTCGTCCGACCATCGATGGCGGAATGTCGGGACTTCTGCGCGACATGCGGCGTGGCGACCATCTGGCGCAGCTCGGCGACGAAGTCGGCGCTGTCATAACCCCGATCCGCAGCCAGCGTCAGACGTCGTGTCGAACCGGGCGAATGTCGGTGGAGCATGGCAATGGCCGCACGGCGTTCGGCGTGGCCAGTCGCCTGCGTCAGGTCTGCCTGGACGATCAATCCGGAGCGGTTCTCCATTGGACTATGACCCATAAAGCATAGCACCGCGCCGGCGCCGGGCGACTTCTTGAACAGCCGGGCCTCGGGATCGGTCATCGATGCATGGGTCGCATTGGAGCGCTTTGCACCCCGGAAATCGACTTCGGCGTTGCGGCTGCGGTGTCTCGGGCGGGTCATCGGTTCAGGCTCGGCGGTGGATTGGTCAGGGGAGGGTGTTGGCGAGACACGGTCATCCGGCGGATCACCCGGATCGTCGTCCCTGTTGGGCACCGCGTTGTCCTTCGGCTGGAAGCTCTTCATCGACGCCCAAGCCTTCACCAACGTGCCATCGACCGAGAGATGATCATCGGACAGCATCGGCGCGACCTCTCGGTGCGCCAGGATGGCAGCCATGATCTTGCGGGACATATCCGTGCTCAGCAACCGGTCGCGGTTCTTCGTGAACACCGTGGGGACCCAGACCGCATCATCGATGCCCAACCCCACGAACCAACGGAACAGCAGGTTGTAATCCATCTGTTCCATGAGCTGCCGCTCGGATCGGATCGAGTAGAGGATTTGCAGGAGGCTGGCCCGGATCAACCGCTCCGGTGCGATCGAGGGGCGGCCCTCGCCGGCGTAGAGCCTGTCGAACTCGCCATCCAGGGAACACAGCGCATCGTTGACGACGGATCTGATCTTGCGCAGCGGATGCCGCGCCGGGATCCTTTCCTCAAGATCGACGTATCTGAACAGTGATCCTGTAACCTCGTCCGATCCGCGCATCGCCACCTCCGTCCCTGCCGTGGTGGCGATGAATCATGTTTCTTGATAAGCGTCGAGGTCAGAGTTTTTCAGCAGCCTGTTAATGCTAATGTCATTCACGGGTCGCAAAAGCGTTACGATCCGGGCTTAGGCGCAGGGCGGACAGGCGCCGCATGACGCGGCGCTTCACTCAGCCTGACTGCAAGGGAATACACCATGGTGGACACATCGCATATCGACCTCTCCTGGGACGACTTCGACGAAATGCGCGATCCGCGCCCGGCGGAAAACCAGTTCGACGCGGTCGTTGACCGCGCCATCTCGCGCCGCGGCTTTCTGGGCGGTGCGCTGGCCTTCGGCTCCGGCGCCGCGGTCTTCGGCACCGGCCTCATGTCCTCGACCACCGCGTCGCGCGCGGCGATGAATGAGGGCTTTGCCTTCACCCCGATCGGCATTGCCACCGATCATGAGATCCACGTCCCCGAAGGCTACGCCCACAAGGTTCTGGTGCGCTGGGGCGATGCGCTCTGGTCCGAGGCCGAGGGCGCCTATTCGGCCGAGACCGGCGTGCCGGTCGAGATGTCCGACAAGGTCTTCGGCGAGAACACCGACGGCATGGAGCTCTTCGAGGTCGACGGCCGCGAGGTGATCGCGGTGAACTCGGAATACGTCAATCCCCGGATCAACCTGCCTGCCGCCTCCGAAGGTGTGCCGCAAAGCGCCGACGAGGTCACCCTGCTGAAAAACCTGCAGGGCGTGACCGTGATGGAGGTGGCCCGCACCGCCGAGGGCTATCAGGTGGTCAAGGACAGCCCGTTCAACCGCCGCATCACCCATGACACCGAGATGACCCTCGAAGGCCCGCTGGCCGGTCATGATCTGGTCAAGACCAACGCCGATCCTTCCGGTACCCACGTCAAGGGCACGATGAACAACTGCGGCTCGGGCCGCACGCTCTGGGGCACCTATCTGACCTGCGAAGAGAACTTCAACGGCTACTTCGGGGCCACCGGCGCCGAGCCGGTGGGCAAGAGCTATGCCCGTTACGGCATCGGTGGCGCCGGCCGCTATGCTTATGAGAAGTTCGATGCGCGCTTCGACCTGAGCCAGGAGCCGAACGAGCCGCACCGCCATGGTTTCGTGACCGAGATCGACCCCGCCGATCCGACCTCGACCCCGGTGAAGCGCACCGCTCTGGGCCGGTTCAAGCACGAGAACGCCGCGATGGTGCAGGCCTCCGATGGCCGCGTGGTGGTCTACATGGGCGACGACGAGCGCAGCGAGTTTCTCTACAAATATGTCTCCAACGGCACCTGGGCCGAGGGGCAGGGCGGTGGCGATCTGCTGAACGACGGCACGCTCTATGTGGCAAAGTTCAACGACGATCAGTCCGGCGAATGGCTGGCGCTGACGCCCGAGACCACCGGTATGGAACTGCCGGAAATCCTCGCCTTCACCCGCATGGCGGCCTCGGCGGCTGGCGGCACCACTATGGACCGCCCGGAGTGGGTGGCGGTGAACCCGCTGAAGGCCGAGGCCTATTGCGCGCTGACCAACAACTCCAAACGCGGCGAAGGTGCCACCAATGGCGGCGGCGACGATGCTTCGGTCAACGGGCCCAACCCGCGCGAGACCAACAACTATGGTCAGATCGTGCGCTGGACACCGGTGGACGGCAACCATGCGACCGAGGGCTTCACTTGGGATCTCTACGTCATGGCGGGCAATCCGACGGTCTATGACAACGCCTATGGCGGGTCCGAAAACATCAACGAAGGCAACATGTTCAACTCGCCCGACGGCATGGTGTTCTCGTCCGACGGAATGCTCTGGATCCAGACCGACGGGGATGACGACAACGAAGGCGACTTCGCAGGCATGGGCAACAACCAGATGCTGGTGGGCAACCCAGAGACCGGCGAGATCGCGCGGTTCATGACGGTGCCGAACGGCGCCGAGGTGACGGGCCTGTGCTTCTCGCTCGACAAGACGGTGGCCTTTGTCGGCGTGCAGCACCCCGGCGGTGCCTGGCCGGATGGCGAGGGCGCGCCGCGTTCGTCCATCGTCGCCGTCTGGCGCGAAGACGGCGCGACCATCGGTTGACCCTTCTGCACGGCGCCGGGGAAACCCGGCGCCGTGTGGCTTTGCGCGAGCCGCGCAGCGTCGGGCCGCGGTATGGCGACCCTCGCGCTGTTCGACAGCGCTTTATCCCAGCCAATCCCGGAAGAGATCAGACCGGCGCGCCTGTGCCAGCCAAATCGCCGTGCCGTGGAGGCGGCCCGGCGATGCGCGGCGGCCTGTGGCCGCTGTTAACGCGCGGGGTGAGGTGACCTGCTGGGGGATTGGGCGATGCCGGGTATCGCGCAGCCAAAAGCACAAGCCGTGGGTCGTCGGGCCGCGGTATGGCGATCCTCGCGTTGTTCGACAGCGTTTTATCCCAGCCGCTCCCGGAAGAGATCAGACCGGCGCGCCTGTGCCAGCCAAATCGCCGTGCCGGCGGGCGGCCCAGCGATGCGCGGCGGCCTGTGGCCGCTGTTAACGCGCGGGGGTAAGATGACTTGCTGGGGGTTTGGACAACGCCGGGTCTAGCGCGGCCATAAGCACAAGCCGTGGGTCGTCGGGCCGCGGTACGGCGTTCCTCGCATCGTTCGGCAGTGCTTTATCCCAGCCAAATCCGAAGAAGATCGGATCGGCGCGCCTGTGCCAGCCAAATCGCCGTGCCGTGGAGGCGGCCCGGCGATGCGCGGCGGCCTGTGGCCGCTGTTAACGCGCAGGCGACGCGAGGCGCTGATCGCCCGGAACCACCAGCCCCGGAAACCCAATCCGCTTGCCCCATACCCCCCGCCTGTCTTACACAGAACGCCAACAGGCCAAAGGGAGTGCATACATGCGCCGTGTCGTCGTCACTGGAATGGGGATCGTGTCCTCGATCGGCAACAATGTCGAAGAAGTGCTTGCCTCGCTCAAGGCGGGCAAATCAGGCATCACCGCCAACGAAGAGATGAAGGAACATGGCTTCCGCAGCCAGGTGGCAGGCAATATCAAGCTCGACGTCGCCGATCACGTCGACAAGCGCACCCTGCGCTTCATGGGGCCGGGGGCGGCCTATGCCCATATTGCCATGGGCCAGGCGATTGCCGATGCCGGGCTGGAAGAGGATGACATCGTCAACCCGCGCACCGGGCTGGTGGCAGGCTCCGGCGGGCCCTCGACCTCGGCCATGCTGGCGGCGCACCAGACCGTGCTGAAAAGCGGCGGCACCAAGCGGATCGGGCCCTTCGCAGTGCCCAAGACCATGTGTTCCACCGTCTCGGCCAACCTCTCGACCGCCTACAAGATCAAGGGCATCAACTACTCGATCACCTCGGCCTGCTCGACCTCGCTGCATTGCATCGGCAATGCCGCCGAGCAGATCATGATGGGCAAGCAGGACGTGATGTTCGCCGGCGGCGGCGAGGAACTGGACTGGACGCTGTCCTGCCTGTTCGACGCGATGGGCGCCATGTCCTCGAAATACAACGACACCCCCGAGAAGGCCTCTCGCGCCTTCGACAAGGACCGTGACGGCTTTGTCATCGGCGGCGGCGGCGGCATCGTCGTGCTGGAAGACCTGGAACATGCCAAGGCGCGGGGTGCCAAGATCTATGCCGAGGTCACCGGCTACGGCGCCACCAGCGACGGCGCCGACATGGTCGCGCCCTCGGGCGAGGGCGGCGAACGGGCGATGCGCGTCGCGCTCTCGACCCTGCCCGAGGGCCGCAAGGTCGGCTACATCAACGCCCATGGCACCTCGACCCCGGTGGGCGACGTCGGCGAGATCGAGGCGGTGCGCCGGGTCTTCGGCGAAGGCTCCACCCCGCCGGTGTCCTCGACCAAGTCGATGACCGGCCACAGCCAGGGCGCCACCGGCGCGCAGGAGGCGATCTACTGCCTGCTGATGCTCGAGCATGACTTCATCGCCCCTTCGATCAACGTCGAAAACCTCGACCCGGCGCTGAAACCGGAAGAGATCGCCACCGAACTGAAGGAAAACGCCGGCCTCGACTCCGTCATGACCAACAGCTTCGGCTTCGGCGGCACCAACGGCTCGATGATCCTCAGCAAGTACAAGGGCTGATCAGACAATGTCTCATTCCATGAAGGGCAAACGCGGGTTGATCATGGGCGTTGCCAACGAACGCTCGATCGCCTGGGGCATTGCCAAGGCGATGGCCGATGCAGGCGCCGAACTGGCCTTTACCTACCAGGGCGAGGCTTTCGGCAAGCGGGTCGAACCGCTCGCCGCCTCGGTCGGCTCTGATTTTCTGGTCGATGTCGATGTGACCGACGACGCCTCGCTGGACCAGGCCTTCGACAAGCTCGGCCAGCGCTGGCCGACGATCGACTTTCTGGTGCATGCGATTGCCTTTTCCGACAAGAACGAGCTGACCGGCCGGGTGCTGAACACCAGCCGCGAGAACTTCAAGAACTCGATGGACATCTCGGCCTATTCCTTCATCGAGGTCGCCCGCCGGGCGCATCCGCTGATGGTGGAGAACGGCGGCACGCTCTTGACGCTCACCTACATGGGCTCGAACCGGGTGACGCCGAACTACAATGTCATGGGCATCGCCAAGGCGGCGCTCGAGGCTTCGGTGCGTTACCTCGCCAATGATCTCGGCCCCGAGGGCATTCGCGTCAACGCCATCTCGCCCGGCCCGATGAAGACCCTCGCCGGTGCCGCCATCGGCGGCGCGCGCAAGACCTACAAGCACACCGACCAGAACGCGCCGCTGCGCTCCAACGCCACGCTCGAGGCGGTGGGCGGCACCGCGGTCTACCTGGCCTCGGACGCCGGCGCTTGCACCACCGGCGAGATCATTCGCGTCGACGGCGGCTTCCACGTGCTGGGCATGCCTCAAGCCGAGAACCTCTGAGCGGCGAAAAAAGCCCTCCGCCGCATCTCCGGCCTTTTCCCGCCCCGTTCCTGCCAAGGAGCGGGGCTAGTTTTTTGCCATGACACCAGATCAGGCTCTGAAAACCGCTCTTTTGGGCGATGCGCCCCAGGCGCGGGGAAAACCGGCAAAGCCCAGGCGGTCGCGCCGGTTTCGCTGGACACTCAAGCTCCTTGTCGTGGCGTTGTCGCTGATGGTCACCCGCGGGCTGATGCAGGCCCCCGAGGTGCGCGCGATGTTCAACGACGGCGTGGCCACGGTCCAGGCCTTCCTCGCCGAGGAACGCGCGCGCGTGGAGGCCAGCGCCGCCGCTGCCGTGGCCGACACCCTGCAAGGGATTGCCGAGGCGCCCAAGGCCGAAGAGGCGCCGATGTTCGAAGACCACGTCAAGGTCCGCCGCCCGACCGAGAGCACCGCGCCGCGGACGATTTCCGGTCCCGCCGCCGAGGTGCTGGCCGGCAATGCGCTGCTGATCGAGGGCGTGCCGGTGGTGATCGACGGTCTGGCCTGTGCGGCACCGGGCAGCGATGCCGGGCGGAAGGCGCTGCGCGGGATGCAGGACATCACCCGCGCGCAGACCCTGACCTGCCGAGTTACCGGCGCCCTGGGCGAACACGCGGTCAAGGCCAGTTGCACCCTCAAGGGCGGTCGTGATCTGGCCTCTGCGATGCAGGCCGACCGGCTCTGCGAGGCGGGCTAGCTCAGAACCACTGGCCGGGCTCCATCAGCCCCAGATCCAGCAATTGCCGCGAATGCCATTCAAACGGCACCGAGTTGTGCCACGTGAAGGCCTCGATGTCGAAGGTCGAGCCGGGGTTCAGCTTGAGCGCCTTGGCAGTGCGGAACGACGCCACCGCCGCCGTCAGGTTGTGGTGCCAGGGACAGGAATAGGTGTTGTATTCCTCGTCCGTGAAGGTGTGATCGGGGCGCATCACCAGCTTGGGCTTGGCCCGGAACAGCGCGATCCGGTCGATCTTGCGCCGGCTCTGGCTTACGTGTTCCTCATACCGCCAGCGCAGCCCGCCGTGAAAGTCGAGCTGCCGTTCCTTGGGATGGCCGTGGTTCTGGGGATCAGGGCGGGCCAGCGCGTAATAGCCGGTCCGGTCGAGATAGGCATCCTCGAGCGAGACGGCGTTGCCGTGCCGTCGCAGGTCGCCGGCATAGAGATCGACGACAAAGCTCAACATCGCGTCGCGCCGTTCCTCGGTGTGAAAGGCCAGCATCTCGCCGATGGTCCGCGTCTCGCAGAACGGGTAGAACAGGTATTCGGCGTTGTAGCCGTAATAGAGCCAGATATCGCCGGCCTGCGGGATCACCGCGTTGACGATGGTGTCGATGCCGCCGTCGCGGACATGGCTGTGATCGACCCGGTGGATGGTGTCGATCAGGTCCTCGGGCAGGGTCATGCGCTCGGGCATGAAGCCCACCACCGCCTTGAACCCCTGATACTGGTGATGGCGAAGCGTCGAGGCGACCTCGGCCTCGTCCTCGCAGAGGATCAGCGCCACCGGCCCCTTGGCCAGCGCGTCCTTGCCTCTGTCGAGGAAATCGGAAAGCGACGAATACTGCATCTGGGCCTCGTTTTGCCGCAGAATCGGTGAATTTTGTGTGCATTGCAAGAGAGGGGTCTTTTGATGTAGGCACGGCGCTCAGACGCGCGTCCGAGGAATCCCCGAAATGTCCGACTTGAAGCCCGAACCGAAGAAGCTCTTCATCAAGACCTATGGCTGTCAGATGAACGTGTATGACAGCGAACGCATGGCCGAGGCGCTGGGCGGGCAGGGCTATGTCGAGACGTCTTCGCCGGATGACGCCGACATGATCCTGCTCAACACCTGCCACATCCGCGAAAAGGCGGCCGAGAAGGTCTATTCCGAGCTGGGTCGTTACAAGGGGCTGAAGGCGGCGAAACCCGATCTCAAGATCGGCGTCGCCGGCTGTGTCGCCCAGGCCGAGGGCCAGGAAATCATGCGCCGCCAGCCGCTGGTCGATCTGGTGGTCGGCCCGCAGAGCTATCACCGCCTGCCGGAGATGGAGGCCAGGACGCGCGAAGGTGCCAAGGCGCTCGACACCGATTTTCCCGAGGAAGACAAGTTCGACAAGCTGCGCGCCCGGCCCAAGGCCGCGCGGGGCCCGACCGCCTTTCTCACCGTGCAGGAAGGCTGCGACAAGTTCTGCGCCTTCTGCGTCGTGCCTTATACCCGTGGCGCCGAGGTGTCGCGCCCGGTGGCACAAGTGCTGTCGGAGGCGCGCGATCTGGTGGAGCGTGGCGTGCGAGAGCTCACCCTGCTGGGCCAGAACGTCAACGCCTATCACGGCGCCGGCGAAGGCGGCGACTGGTCGCTGGCGCAATTGGTGCGGGCGCTGGCCGAGATCGACGGTCTGGCGCGCATCCGCTACACCACCTCGCACCCCAACGACATGAGCGACGACCTGATCGCGGCGCATGGCGAGTGCGACAAGCTGATGCCCTATCTGCACCTGCCGGTGCAGGCCGGGTCCGACAAGATCCTCAAGCGGATGAACCGCGCCCATACCGCAGAGAGCTATCTCAAGCTGATCGAGCGCCTGCGCGAGGTCCGCCCGGACCTGCACCTGTCTGGCGATTTCATCGTCGGCTTCCCGGAAGAGACCGAAGAGGATTTCCAGGCCACCCTCGACCTGATCCGCGCCGCCCGCTACGGCACCGCCTTTTCCTTCAAGTATTCCACCCGCCCCGGCACCCCCGCCGCCGAGCGTGACCAGGTGGCCGAGGACGAAAAAAGCGACCGGCTGCAGCGCCTTCAGGCGCTGATCAACCAGCAGCAGCGCGAGCTGCAGGATGCCATGGTCGGCCGCGAGGTCTCGGTGCTGTTCGAGAAGGAGGGGCGTCTGCCCGGGCAGATGGTGGGCAAGTCAGAATACCTGCACGCGGTGCATGTCGCCGATGCCGATGTGGCCCGGGGCGAGATCGCCCGCGTCCGCATCATCGAAAGCGGCCCGAATTCCCTCGCCGGCGTGCTGGTCTGAACGAAGCCCCCGTAGGGTGGGTTTCCAACCCACCGCCCCCGCAACCGCCCGCACAAACGAAATGGGCGAGCCAAAGGCCCGCCCCGTTTCCTGTTCCGAAACCCTCAGGTCTCAGTAATTGTGCTTCCGGTGCGAGGCGCGGTCGCGATAGATGCTCAGCATCGTCGCCTTCAGCCCTTCCGGATTGCCGACCAGCGCCTTGTCGCGGCAGACCCGCTCGGCAATGGCGTGGGCCGTGGGATATTCGTAGCCGACCGACACCAGGCTGTCGACGAAGACCGCGTTCGGCCGGTCCCAGATCACTTCGTGCCACGGGCCGCGGAAGCAGCTCACGACGATCTTGTTGCCGGTGGGGCCGTATTCGCCATGGTGTTTCTTGTGGTGCTTGCCACCCGCCATCGCGGGGGCCGCGAGTGCCGCGCAGACTGCGGCCAGTACAAGTGCTGTTTTCATGTATTTACCCTAACCTAAGTCAAAGGCCAATTCTTCGGCCAAGCAGACGCCCAGACAAACGCTGGCGCTCCGGTATGACGGGGCAGCCGGGCCAGCGTATCTCAACGAGACTGTCCCGAAGATTACTTGGCCGTTAACGTATACTAAAGAGAATTCTTGTATTGTTGCGTTTCCGGTGCCAATTCGGTCATTTTCGACCGATTGTCCGGTGAATCCCGGAATTCCCTTCGCCCTGCGGTGGTTGCGCCTGATTTTGCCCCACCTCGCACTTGTGTCTAAACGCCTGAGAACTCTTGAAGTATTTCGCGCCGCGGGCCGCCAGAGACGGACGATGTTGCGGGTGACCCTGCAAGTCACCGCAATATCTGGATTTTCTCCTTCACACCTATCAATTGTTTGCTAATCTGTTGATGTCAAATGAGTTCAGGCCGCGTCACAGGCGATTCTCTCGTGCCGGGGCTTTTGGGGGAAACACTTTTACAAGGGACATAGCTGTGGGGATCACCATCACCAAAGCCTTTCGCGCCGCTGCCACCGGTTGCGCCACCATTGCCGTTGCCGCCCTGCTGACGGCCAGCCTGGCCGAGGCGCAGGGCTTCGGGCGGGACACACCGTCGCAACGGGGCCGCGACAAGGGCCAATACATTCCGAACATCGTGCTGACGCCCGATGGCTGCGAGGTCTGGGCCGCCGATGACGGCGCCGAGGGCTATGCCTCGAACCGGCTGACCCGCAAGGGCACGCCGATCTGCCACGACGTCAGCCCCTGCGGCATGGTGAACACCGACCAGTTCTTTGCCACCGACAGCTATCGCATCCACAAGCAGGGCCGGGCGCGGCTGCAGGAGTTCTTCCGCAATTCCACCGCCTTCGCCTATACGATCGTCGGCCATACCGACAGCCGGGCCAGCCACGAATACAACCTTCGCCTCAGCTACAACCGTGCCATCGCGGTGGCCCAGGTGGCGGAATCGGTGGGCGCCAGGATCGCGGATGTCCGCGGCATGGGCGAAACCGCGCCGGTGGCCCCCAACAGCTCGACCGACGGCATGGCGCGCAACCGCCGCGTCGAAATCCTGTGCTTCCAGTAAGGGGACAAGAGACATGAAACTCGTCAAACTCTGTGCCGCCCTCTCGCTGGGCGTTCTGGTCTCGGCCTGCGACGAAGGCCTGCGCGGCTATCCCGCCGACAAGACCATCGACCGCGGGATCAACGCGCATTCGCTGAAGTCGCTGAAATGGGGCGTCTATGTCGACCCGGACGGCTGCGATCACTGGATCTCCGACGACGGCGTCGAGGGCTACCAGGTCAACCGGCTCGACCGCTACGGCAAGCCGGTCTGCTCGGGCGTCGCCCCGCCGACCTATACCGCCGGCGACTTCAAGGGCGGCTCGCCGATCCCCGATCCTAACTGATCTTTCGGCGTGATCCTGACCATCCAGACAGCCGCGGAGCCTCTCCGCGGCTGTTTTTCGTGACCGCGCGGTGACATTTCCATCCGCCCCCTTGCCAAGCCCCGCGCACTCGGCCACGCTCGACCCAAGATATCCGACGGAGACCCCCTTGAGCGCACCGCATCTTGATGACCCGATCACCCCTGACACCCTGCAGGAGACGGTGCTTGAGTTCCCTGACAACCGCTTGCTGATCGACCTCTGCGGTGAATTCGACGCCAATCTCGCCGCTATCGAATCGCGGCTCTCGGTGCAGATCCTGCGGCGCGGCAATCACCTCGCCGTCCTGGGCGAGGCCGAGGCCCGGGCCGAGGCCGCCGCCGTGCTGACCTCGCTCTACGAACGGCTCGAGGCCGGCCGCCCGGTCGAGACCGCCGACATCGACCGCGAATTGCGCATGGGCCCCTCGGGCGAGGCCGCGGCGCCGATGGGCGGCGACCAGCTCGACATGTTTCCCAAGGGCGCGGTCGAGATCAAGACCCGCAAGAAACTGGTCGAACCGCGCACCGACGCGCAAAAGGCCTATGTCCAGAGCCTGTTCGAAAAGGAACTGGCCTTCGGCATCGGCCCGGCCGGCACCGGCAAGACCTATCTCGCCGTCGCGGTCGGCGTGAACATGTTCATCAACGGCCATGTCGACAAGATCATCCTGTCGCGCCCCGCGGTCGAGGCCGGCGAAAAGCTGGGCTACCTGCCGGGCGACATGAAGGACAAGGTCGATCCCTACATGCAGCCGCTCTACGACGCGCTGAACGATTTCCTGCCCGCCAAACAGCTGGCCAAGCTGCTCGAGGAAAAGAAGATCGAGATCGCGCCGCTGGCCTTCATGCGCGGCCGCACGCTGGCCAATGCCTTCGTTGTCCTCGACGAGGCGCAGAACGCCACCTCGATGCAGATGAAGATGTTCCTCACGCGCCTGGGCGAAGGCTCGCGCATGGTGATCACCGGCGACCGCACCCAGATCGACCTGCCGCGCGGGGTGCAATCGGGGCTCGCCGATGCCGAACGCCTGCTCAAGACCATCCCCAAGATCGCCTTCAACTACTTCACCGCCAAGGACGTGGTGCGCCACCCGCTGGTCGCCGCCATCATCGAGGCCTACGACAAGGACGCCGAAGCGCCATGAGCCACGGCCATCGGGGCACTCCCCGGGTCTTCTTCTGTTTGCAAATACCGCGGGGTCCGGGGCAGAGCCCCGGCGATCAGCCAGATGCTCACCGACACGATCCTTGAAGACGACCGCTGGCAACAGGCCGGGCTGGAGACGCTGGCCGAAACCGCGGCGCAAGCCACCCTGTCGCACCTGGGTCTCCCGTCATCGCACTTTGAAATCGCCGTGCTCGCCTGCGACGATGCCCGCATCGCCGTGCTCAACGCCGATTTCCGCGGCAAGCCCCAGCCCACCAATGTTCTGAGCTGGCCGGAAGAGGACCTTGCTCCCGACATGCCCGGCAGCCCCCCCGAAGAGCCGCCGCAAGGCGGCGAGGAGGACCCGCATCATCTGGGCGACATCGCCATCGCCTGGGAGACCTGCGACCGCGAGGCCAAAGAGCAGGGCAAGCCATTTGCCGCTCATGTGACCCACCTGATGGTGCACGGGGTCTTACATCTGCTCGGGTTTGACCATATCCGCGACAAGGATGCCACTTTGATGGAGGCACATGAGCGTGCCATACTTGGCAAACTGGGCATAGCAGACCCATATAGGAGCGATCAGGGCCCATAAGGCTCGCAACGGACAGAATGATGGACGACACAGACCCCAGCTCTAACGCAGCGCAACGCGCGCTCCCCGACCCCGAGTCAGATGCCAGTCAGCGTCCCGGCCTTTTCAGCCGGGTGTTTTCGGCACTGCTGCCCTCTGACGGCACCGACGAGGGCGAGACCGGCAACGGCCTGACCTCGCCGATGCCGCAGACCCATGGCATGATCAACCTCCGCCGCCTCGCGGTCGAGGATGTGGCCATCCCCAAGGCCGATATCGTCGCCGTGCCGGTGACCATCACCCGCGACGATCTCGTCGACGTGTTCCGCGACAGCGGGCTGTCGCGGCTGCCGGTCTACAACGGCACGCTCGACACGCCCGTCGGCATGGTCCACCTCAAGGACTTCGCGCTCAAGCACGGCTTCAACGGCAAGGGCGGGCGGTTCTCGCTCAAGGCCATGCTGCGGCCGCTACTCTACGTGCCGCCGTCGATGCCGATCGGCGTGCTGCTGACCAAGATGCAGGCCGAGCGGCGCCACATGGCGCTGGTGATCGACGAATACGGCGGCGTCGACGGCTTGGTGACCATCGAGGACCTGATCGAACAGGTGATCGGCGAGATCGAGGATGAACACGACCTCGACGAGGACAAGCTCTGGACGGTCGAGAAATCCGGCACCTACCTCGCGCTGGCCAAGACCCCGCTCGACGAGTTCCAGGCCGAGATCGGCATGGACCTCACCGCCACCGACCAGGTCGATGCCGAAGAGATCGACACCCTCGGCGGGTTGGTCTTCGTGCTGGCCGGTCACGTGCCGGCGCGCGGCGAGATGGTGCCCCATCCCGACGGGCCGGAATTCGAGGTGGTCGACGCCGACCCCCGCCGGATCAAGCGGCTCAGGGTCCGGCTCCAGGCGCTGCCCCGAAACCCCACCGACCCGGTGATCGCGGATGCCTCCTGAGGCATGAGCTCGGTTTCAGTCCAGCAGGTGCGCCGGCATCCCTGGCGCCACCGGTTCGCTGTGGCCGGGGCCGGGGCGCTTGTCGCCGCCGGCCTGGCGCCACTGGGCTGGGCGGTGCTGGCCTTTCCGGCGCTGATCGCGCTCTTTGCCCTTGCCGGCGGTGAGCGCGCGCCGTGCCGCGCCGCCGTTCTCGGCTGGTGGGCCGGCACCGGCTATTTCGCCGCCGGGCTGCACTGGATCGTCGAACCCTTCCTGATCGAGCCCGAGATCTATGGCTGGATGGCGCCTTTCGGTCTGATCGGCCTCGCCGGCGGGCTGGCGCTGTTCTGGGGGCTGGGCTTCTGGGCCGCCGCACGGCTGGGCGGCGGGCCGCTGCGGCTGGCGCTGGCGCTCTCCATCGTCGAACTGGCGCGCGGCCATGTGCTCACCGGCTTTCCCTGGGCGCTGCCCGGCTACATCTGGACCGAGACCACGCTGGCGCAGCTTGCCGCCTTCATCGGGCCCTACGGTCTCACCGCCCTGACAGTCTCCATGGCCGCGCTTCCGGTCTGGCTCTGGCAGCGCAGGCCCTCACGGCGCGGCGCGGCGCAGGCGCTGGGCCTTACCACCGGGCTGGGCGCGCTGCTCTGGCTCTGTGCCCTTGCCCAGGGCAACCGCCCAGTGCCAGCGCCTGCCGACGATGCGCCGGTGCTGCGGCTGGTCCAGCCTAATGCGCCGCAACACCAGAAGTGGGACCCGGAGATGATCCCGGTGTTCTTCAACCGCATGGTGAGCTTTTCCGCCGAGGCGCCGCGCCCCGACTTGATCCTCTGGCCGGAAAGCGCCGTGCCGGTGCTGCTCGAGGACGCCGATCCGACGCTGGAATATATCTCCGAGGCCGCCGGCGGCGTGCCGCTGCTGCTGGGCATCCAGCGCTCCGACGACGAGGCCTTCTACAATTCGGCTGTTCTGACCGACGACACCGGCCGGGCCGTGCAGACCGCCGACAAGTTCCATCTTGTGCCCTTTGGCGAATACATGCCGTTCCCCGAGTTATGGCGGCGTCTCGGCATCTCGGGCCTCGCCGCGCGGGTCGACACCGGCTATGGTGCCGGCCCCGGGCCTTCGCTGCTTGATCTGGGTTTCGCCCAGGCGCTGCCGCTGATCTGTTACGAGGCAGTCTTTCCGCAATACCCCCGCCACACCCCGCGCGCCGATGTACTGATCCAGCTGACCAATGACGCCTGGTTCGGCGCCTATACCGGGCCTTACCAGCACCTGGCCCAGGCGCGGATGCGGGCGATCGAGACCGGCATCCCGCTGGTCCGCGCCGCCAATACCGGCGTTTCGGCGGTGATCGACGCCAGGGGGAACATGCTGCATTCCCTGCCGCTCAACACCGCGGGCTTCCTCGACGCGCCGCTGCCGCCGGCCCTGCCGCCGACGCTTTATGCAAGGACGGGCGAGGTGCCGCTCGTGGTGTTGCTGATAGCTCTCGCCGGGTTCGCAATCGTCAGGCGCCGGTGCATTGGGGATTGACGATATCCCGCACGCAGCATAACGCGTCGGTTCATTCGGGCGTCACAACGGCTTCCTGGCGTGACGCCGGCAATCAATGGAGCAATACCCATGACCCGTCAGAATTACGTCTTCACCTCCGAGTCGGTCTCGGAAGGGCACCCCGACAAGGTCTGTGACCGGATCTCCGATGCGGTGCTCGACGCGCTGCTCGCCGAGGATCCGATGGCCCGCGTCGCCTGCGAAACCTTTGCCACCTCCGGTCTCGTGGTGATCGGCGGCGAGGTCGGTCTGACCGACCAGGAGTTGCTCAAGAACTACATGGGCCGGATCGGCCAGATCGCCCGCGACTGCATCCGCGAGATCGGCTACGAGCAGGAGAAGTTCCACTGGAACACCTGCCACGTGCTGAACTTCCTGCACGAGCAATCGGCACATATCGCCCAGGGCGTCGACAAGGATGGGGCCGGCGACCAGGGCATCATGTTCGGCTATGCCACCGACGAGACGCCCGAGCTGATGCCGGCGCCGATCCAGTACGCCCATGCGATCCTGCGCCGCCTGACCGAGGCGCGCAAATCCGGTGTCGAGCCGACCCTGCGCCCGGATGCGAAATCGCAGATCTCGGTGCGCTACGAGGATGGCAAGCCGGTGGGCGTGACCTCGATCGTGCTGTCGACACAGCACGAGAGCGAGTTCCAGAAATCCGCCGACATCCGCGCCATCGTCGAGCCTTACATCCGCGAAGTGCTGCCGTCTGACTGGATCACCGAGGAGACCGAATGGTGGGTCAACCCGACCGGCACCTTCGTGATCGGCGGACCGGATGGTGACGCCGGTCTCACCGGCCGCAAGATCATCGTTGACACCTACGGCGGCGCGGCCCCGCATGGCGGCGGCGCGTTTTCCGGCAAGGACCCGACCAAGGTCGACCGCTCGGCGGCCTATGCGGCGCGCTACGTGGCCAAGAACGTCGTGGCCGCCGGCCTCGCCGAGAAATGCCAGGTGCAGCTCTCCTACGCCATCGGCGTGGCCAAGCCGCTGTCGATCTACGTCGACACCTTCGGCACCGAGAAGGCCGACGTCGAGGCGATCGAACGGGCGATCCCGCGGGTCATGGACCTGACACCGCGCGGCATCCGCGAGCACCTGGACCTTGCCAAGCCGATCTATGCCCGCACCGCGGCTTATGGCCACTTCGGCCGGGCGCCCGAGGAAGACGGCGGCTTCAGCTGGGAAAAGACCGACCTTGTCGAGGCGCTGAAGAAAGAAGTCTGAGGACGGGCCTGTTGCCCCGCTGCGGTATAGTGGCGGGGCGGGGGGGCGTGACCGCGGGCGTTTTGAAAATGGGGGCTTCGCCCTCAGGTTTTTTTGAGAGAGAGGGGGGCTTTGCCCCCCGGCCTGCGGCCTCCCCCCAAGGGTATTTGTGAACAGAAGAAGGATCTTGCGGGGGTCTTTCTGGCAAGTGGGGGGGCGTGATGGCGCGCATCAAGTATTCCGAGATTTTAAAGACGCTGGCGGCGCTCACCGAAGGGGAGAGCGACGAGGTTGCGCTTATGGCGACCATGGTCTGCGAGCTGCACCATGCGGATGACCGGTTCGACTGGACCGGGTTCTACCGGGTGACCGGGCCGGAGATGCTGAAGATCGGGCCGTACCAGGGCGGTCATGGCTGCCTGACGATTCCGTTTTCGCGCGGCGTCTGTGGCGCGGCGGCGCGTACTGGCGAGGTGCAACTGGTCGCGGATGTCGACGCGTTCCCCGGCCATATTGCCTGCGCCTCGTCGACCCGGTCGGAGATCGTGCTGCCGGTGCGGCGCGGCGATGGCACGCTGATCGGCGTGCTGGATATCGACAGCGATCAACCGGCGGCGTTCGACGCCGAGGATGCCCGCGCCTTGAGCGGCCTTCTGGCGCAGGTGTTCGGCAAGCTGTAGGCGCCGCGCCGCGGCGTGAAAAAAGCTTGAGAAATTTCACGACTCGCACCACTGTGAAAAACAGGCCCAGAATTTCACGGGCTTGGACAGGGCGTGCGGGATGGACCTTCACAATACCAACAGCCAGAGCCTTGGGGCCGATCTGCGGGCGCTGCGGCACGCGCGCGGGCTGACCCTGGCGCAGCTGGCGGCGCGGCTGGGCCGGTCGGTCGGCTGGCTGAGCCAGGTGGAGCGCGACCTCTCCGAGCCCTCGATCAGCGACCTGCGCCAGATCGGTGCGGCGCTCGGGGCGCCGATTTCCATGCTGTTCGGTCATGCGCCGATCCCGGCCGACGAGGCTGGCCTCGTGGTGCGGCGTGACGCCCGCCGGCGGCTGGGCTCTGGCGCGGCGGGGCTGGTGGAGGAGCTGCTCTCGCCCGATCTGACCGATGATTTCGAGATGGTGCATTCCACCTTCCTGCCGCGCAGCGAGATCGGCGAGACCGTGACCCGCCCGACCCAGGAGGTGGGCTACGTGATCTCCGGCCGGCTCGACCTCGAGATCGGCCCGCGCAGTTTCAGCCTGAACCCCGGCGACAGCTTCCGCATTCGTGGCGAGCCGTTTCGCTGGGCCAATCCCCATGACGAGCCGGCGGTGGTGATCTGGGTGATCGCCCCGCCGGTCTATTGACAGCATCAGCCAGAGGACGCGTTTCATGAGCGATTTCCCCACACAGGCCCGCGTGGTCATCATCGGCGGCGGCGCCGTTGGCGCTTCCTGCGCCTATCACATCGCCAAGGCGGGGTGGGACGTTGTGCTGCTGGAGAAGAACGAGCTGACCGCCGGCAGCACCTGGCATGCGGCGGGCAATTGCCCGAACTTCTCGACCTCCTGGGCGGTGATGAACATGCAGCGATATTCGCTGGAGCTGTATCGACGGCTCTCGGACGAGGTCGATTATCCGATGAACTATCATGTCACCGGCTCGATCCGGCTGGGGCACTCGCGTGAGCGGATGATGGAATTCGAGCGGGCCTGCAGCATGGGCAACTACCAGGGGCTGTCGTTGGAGATGATGCAGGTCGGCGATCTGAAGGACCGCTACCCGTTCCTCGAGACGCATGATCTGGCGGGCGCTCTGTATGACCCCGATGACGGCGATATCGACCCGGCGCAGCTGACCCAGGCGCTGGCGCGCGGGGCCCGGCAGGCAGGCGCGCGGATCGAGCGCTTCTGCCCGGCGACCGGGGTGACCCGCAGGAACGGCCAGTGGATCGTGCACACCGACAAGGGCGACATTACCTGTGAAAAGGTGGTGAATGCCGCCGGCTATTATGCCCAGCGGGTGGGCGAGTGGTTCAAGCCCTATGGCGGGCGCACGGTGCCGATGGTGGTGATGAGCCACCAGTATTTCCTGACCGAGCCGGTGCAGGAGATCGAGGACTACACCAGGGAGCACGGCAAGCTGCCGCTGTTGCGCGATGTCGACAGCTCATACTACCTGCGGCAGGAGAAGACCGGGCTCAACCTTGGCCCCTATGAGCGCAACTGCAAGGCGCATTGGGTCACGCCGGAGGATCCGATGCCCGAGGATTTCTCGTTCCAGCTCTATCCCGACGATCTCGACCGGCTGGAATGGTATATCGAGGATGCCATGGCGCGGGTGCCGATCCTTGGGGCCTCTGGCGTCGGCCGTGTCATCAACGGCCCGATCCCCTATGCACCCGACGGCTTGCCGCTGATCGGGCCGATGCCGGGCGTGCCCGATGCCTATGAGGCCTGCGTCTTTACCTTCGGCATCACCCAGGCGGGGGGCGCCGGCAAGGTGCTGGCGGAATGGGTGACCGAAGGCCAGACCGAATGGGACATGTGGGCCGTCGATCCACGGCGCTACACCGATTACACCGATCCCGATTATTGCGAGGCCAAGGCCAAGGAGACCTATGGCCACGAATACGCCATGCATTTCCCGCATCACCGCTGGCCCGCCGCGCCGGACCGCAAGCTGTCGCCGCTGCATGGCCGGCTGAAGGAGGCCGGGGCGCAGTTCGGGGTCTACAACGGCTGGGAGCGGGCCAACTGGTTCGCGCAGCCCGGGGATGACACCTCGGAAGAGGCGACCGAGACCTGGGCGCGCTCAGGGCCATGGGAGCCGCGGGTCAGGGAGGAATGCGAAGCGGTGCGCGACACCTGCGGCATCCTCGCGATTTCGGGCTTCACGCGGCTCAAGGTCGAGGGGCCGGGCGCGCGGGACTTCGTCGACAGTCTCACCGCCTCGCGCCTGCCCAAGGAGGGGCGGGTGGGCCTGTGTTACTTCCCCGACAACCGCGGCCGCATCCTGACCGAAATGACCGCCATGGTGCATGGGCCCGACGAGGTCGGGCTGATCACCGCCGCCGTGGCGCAATGGCATGACGCCGAGCTGCTCTGGCGGCAGGCGCCCGAGGGGATCACCGTGACCGATCATTCGAAAGAGGTCGAATGCCTGCTGGTCACCGGTCCCAAGGCGCGGGACATCCTCGGGCCGTTGACCGATCACGACCTGACCAAGCCCTGGCTCTCGGTCAGTTTCGAGGGGCAGGTGGCGGGCAAGCCCTGCGCGCTGCTCCGCGTGTCCTTTGCCGGTGAGCTGGGCTGGGAAATCCATTGCGCCGCCGAGGATGCCCCGGCGATCTGGGATGCGGTGACCGGGGCTGGTGCGAAACCCTTCGGCATGTTCGCGCTGAACTCGCTGCGGCTGGAAAAGGGCTACCGGGCGTGGAAGGGCGATCTGTCGACCGATTACAGCCTGCTCGAAGGCGGGCTCGACCGCTTCATCGACTGGTCCAAGGATTTCCCCGGCAAACCCGCGCTCGAGGCCGAAAAGCAGCAGGGCCCGGCCAAGCGCTGCATCGCGCTGAAGATCGACGCAGGTGACTGTGATGCGCCTTACATGGCGACGCTCTGGAAGGGTGACGAGGTGGTGGGCGAGGTCACCTCGGGCGATTGGGGTTACCGCGTCGGCGGCTCGGTGGCGCTGGCGATGCTGCGCGCCGACTTGGCCGAGCCGGGTAGCGAGATCGAGGTCGACATCTACGGCGAACGCCGCAAGGCCGAGGTGCAGGCCGCCGGATCGCTCTGGGATCCGAAGAACGAGCGGATCCGGGCATGACATTTGCCCGCCCGATTCGCCCGCCGGACTGGCAGGACAGCCACGCCGGCCCTGTCGCGCCGCGGATCGAGACTGCGCGGCAGGCCTATGAGGAAGGCTTTCTGCGGCTGCCCGGCTGGGTGTCGACGGCAATGCGGCTGCGCAATCGCGCCATGGCGCGTTTCGGTCTGCGGACCGAGAGCAGCGCGGGCGGCTCTGGCAAGGCGATGATGCTGTCGCTGCCGGTCCTGAGCGAGACGGCAGAGCGCTACGAGGTCGGCCTGCCGGACCGGCACCTGACCTTTACCATCCTCACCGAACGGACAGCAGCGGGCGCCCGGCTAACCACCTCGATCTGGTTCAACCACTGGGCCGGGCGGGTCTATCTGGCGGCGGTGCTGCTGCCGCACAAGATCATCGTGAAACGGGCATTGCGAGGTTTGAGATGACTGACATCACCCTTCTTGACGGCGGCATGGGGCAGGAGCTGGTGCACCGGGCCGGTGACCAGCCGACGGCGCTCTGGTCGACGCGGGTCATGATGGACCATCCCGGGCTGGTGGCCGAGGTGCATGGCGATTTCTTTGCCGCCGGCGCCACCATCGCCACCACCAACACCTATGCCATCCTGCGCGACCGGCTGCGTCATGCCGGCGTCGAAGAGAGCTTCCACGAACTGCACGACCGCGCGCTGGGCGAGGCCGAGCGTGCCCGCGCCGCGTATGGCTCTGGCCGGATCGCCGGGGCGGTGGGGCCGATCGGCGCCTCCTACCGTCCCGATCTGCACCCCGCGCGCGACGAGGCCCTGGCGATCTACAGCGAGATTGCCGGCATCCTCGCGCCCCGGGTCGACCTGATCCTCTGCGAAACCGTGGCCTCCTTGGCGCATGCCCGCGACATCCTCGACGCCACCGTGCCGGAGGGCAAGCCGGTCTGGCTGGCCTGCACCGTCGATGACGAGGACGGCAGCCTGCTGCGCTCTGGCGAGCCGGTGGCCGAGGCGGCGCAGATTGCCAAGGCGCATGGCGCCGCCGCCGTGCTGGCCAATTGCTCGGCGCCAGAGGCGATCGCCGCGGCGCTTGATGGTCTGGCCACGGCGGGCCTGCCTTATGGCGCCTATGCCAACGGCTTCACCCAGATCACCAAGGATTTCCTCAAGGCCAATCCCACCGTCGACGCGCTCTCGGCCCGACGTGACATGGGGCCGGAGACCTATGCCGATCACGCCATGCAATGGGTCGCCCATGGCGCCACGCTTGTCGGCGGCTGCTGCGAGGTCGGCCCGGCGCATATCGCCGAGATCGCCCGCCGGCTGACGGCCGCCGGCCACACCCTGATCTGAACCCATCGTCCTGACCCGCCTGGCCCCCCGGCCGCAAGGAGCTCTGCCATGCCCAACCTTCCCACACAGGCCCGCGCCGTCATCATCGGCGGCGGTGTCATCGGCTGTTCCGTCGCCTATCACCTGACCAAGCTCGGCTGGACCGACGTGGTGCTGCTGGAACGCAAGCAGCTGACCTCCGGCACCACCTGGCATGCCGCCGGGCTGATCGCGCAGCTCCGCGCCACTGTCAACATGACCCGGCTGGCAAAATACAGCCAGGAGCTCTACGGCGCGCTGGAGGAAGAGACCGGCGTTGCCACCGGCTTCAAGCGGGTGGGCTCGATCACCGTGGCGCTGACCGACGAGCGGATGGAGGAACTGGCGCGCTCTGCCGGCATGGCGCGGGCCTTTGGCGTCGATATCGAGGAGATCGGGCCCCAGGAGGTTGGCGCGCGCTACGGCCATCTCAACCTCGACGGCGTGGTGGGCGGCGTCTATCTGCCCAAGGACGGGCAGGGCGACCCGGCCAATATCGCCCTGGCGCTGGCCAAGGGTGCGCGGCAGCGCGGCGCCACCGTGGCCGAGCGCACCAAGGCCACCGGCGTCAGCCGCGAGGGCACGCGCATCACCGGCGTCGACTGGCAGGGCGAGGATGGCACCAGCGGTCATATCGCCTGTGACCACGTCATCAACTGCGCCGGCATGTGGGGCCGCGAGGTGGGCCGGATGCTGGGCACCAACGTACCACTGCACGCCTGCGAACACTTCTACATCGTGACCGAGGCGGTGCCGGGGCTGACCCAGCTGCCGGTGCTGCGGGTGCCGGACGAATGCGCCTACTACAAGGAAGACGCCGGGAAGATCCTGCTCGGTGCCTTTGAACCGGTGTCGAAACCCTGGGGCATGCAGGGCATCCCGGAAAGCTTCGAGTTCGACCAGCTGCCAGAGGATTTCGACCATTTCGAACCGATCCTCGAGCGGGCGGTCAACCGCATGCCGATGCTGGCCGCGGCCGGTATCCACACCTTTTTCAACGGCCCCGAAAGCTTTACCCCCGATGACGCCTATCACCTGGGTCTCTGCCCGGGGATGGAGAACGTCTGGGTCGCCGCCGGCTTCAACTCGATCGGCATCCAGTCGGCCGGCGGGGCGGGCATGGCGCTGGCGGAATGGATGGACAGCGGCGAGAAGCCCTTTGATCTGGGCGATGTCGACATTTCCCGCATGGCGCCGGTACAGGGCAACGGGCAATACCTTTTCGAGCGCTCGAAAGAGACGCTGGGCCTGCTCTATGCCGACCACTACCCCTATCGGCAAAAGGCCACCGCCCGCGGCGTCCGCCGCACGCCGTTCCATGCGCATCTGGCCGAACGCGGCGCTGTCTTTGGCGAGCTGGCAGGCTGGGAGCGGGCGAACTGGTTTGCCGACGACGGCCAGACGCCGGAATACGAGTACTCCTGGAAGCGCCAGAACTTCTTTGACAATGTCGCGCGCGAGGTCGCGGCGGTGCGCACGGGCGTCGGCATGTACGACATGGCCTCTTTCGGCAAGCTGCGGGTCGAGGGGCCGGATGCCGAGGCCTTCCTCAACCATGTCTGCGGCAATGACATGTCGGTGCCGGCGGGGCGGATCGTCTATACCCAGTTCCTGAATGCGCGCGGCGGGATCGAGGCGGATGTCACCGTCACCCGGCTGAGCGAGACCGCCTATCTGGTGGTCACCCCCGCCGCCACGCGGCTGGCCGACGAGACCTGGCTGCGCCGCCACCAGGGTGAGTTCCGCGCGACGATCACCGACATGACCGCCGCCGAGGGCGTGCTGGCGGTGATGGGGCCGAATGCCCGCAAGCTGCTGCAGGCGGTCTCGCCCAATGATTTCTCGAACGAGGTCAATCCCTTCGGCACGGCGCAGGAGATCGAGATCGGCATGGGGCTGGCCCGTGCGCATCGCGTTTCCTATGTCGGCGAGCTGGGCTGGGAGCTTTATGTCAGCACCGACATGGCGGCACATGTCTTTGAGGTGCTGGCCGAGGCCGGGGCCGACCACGGGCTCAAGCTCTGCGGGATGCACATGATGGATTGCGCCCGGATCGAGAAAGCGTTTCGCCACTTCGGCCATGACATCACCTGCGAGGACCATGTGCTCGAGGCGGGGCTCGGCTTTGCGGTCAAGACTACCAAGCCCGATTTCATCGGTCGCGACGCGGTTCTGCGCAAGAAGGAGGCCGGGCTCGCGCGGCGGCTTGTGCAGTTCCGGCTGACCGATCCCGAGCCGCTGCTCTATCACAATGAGCCGATCCTGCGCGACGGCGAGATCGTGGGCTATCTGTCCTCCGGCGCCTATGGCCACCACCTGGGCGGGGCGATCGGGCTGGGCTATGTGCCCTGCGTCGGCGAGAGCGCGGCCGAGGTCAAGGCGTCGCGCTACGAGATCGACGTGGCGGGGCGGCGGGTGCCGGCAGAGGCGTCACTGCGGCCAATGTACGATCCCGGCAATGACCGCATGCGGGCCTGATTTCAGGGCAAAATTCCGCCGGATCTGACGCGCGGGTCACGAAAATCCGCCGTCAGACCGCTCAAGTTGCACGTTTTCACGATTATTTCACGCAGGGGTCGCGTGGACGGCTGGCAGAAACATGCGACAAACGTCATCAAGACCGCAAAAATTAGGGGCGGACAGGTGGCCGGCGTATACGAATTCAGATTTTTCGGCACCTTTTCGGTGCATGCGCCCGACGGTCGGGACGTCACGCCGCGCGGCTCCAAGGCGCGGGCCGTGCTGGCACTTCTGGCCTCGGCCCAGGACCTGCGCCGGGGACGGCGCTGGATCGAAGGCAAGCTCTGGAGCGACCGCTCCCAGACCCAGGCCAGCGGCTCGCTGCGCCAGACATTGAGCCAGATCCGTGCCGCGCTGCCTTCGGATGACACGCTGTTTCAGGCCAGCCGGCTGATCGTCTGGCTCGAAGAGGGGCGGGTGCGTACCGACCTCGATCCGATCAACGGCCTGCCGCGCGCCGACCGCGAGATGCTCGAAGGTCTGACGATCCGCGATCCGGAATTCGTCAAGTGGAAGGACGAGATGATCGCCCGGCATGCCCTCAGCGCCGCACCGGCGATGGCCCAGGTTCGCCGCCCGCGCGAAACCGTTGGCCTCGTGATCCGCAGCGCGCCAGCGGGCGAAGGCCCGGCGACCGAACGCATCACCGGTCAGATCCTCGCTGACCAGGTGGCCAAGAGCCTCGAAGAGCGGTTCTCGGTGCTGCGCTATGCCTGGGGCGAGAAGATGCCCGCCGACCTGATGCCCGACATCGAGGTGCGCTGCGACGTGGCCGAGGACGGCGGCCGCGCGGTGGCCTTTCTCAGGGTCGAGAACGGCCGCGACGGGCGGGTGATGTTCTCGGACTATCGCAGCATGACTGGCCCAGTGACCCAGATGATCAGCGCCGAGACGATCACCGGTCTGGCGCATTCCGCCGCCTCGCGCATAATGCACCGGCTGCCGGCGATGGTGCCGCTCGACCGGCCAGAGGCCGCGGCGGCGGGCTTTGCCAGCCTCGGCATGCGCAAGATGGCACAGTTCGACCGGCATTCGCTGCAGGAGGCGCAGCAGTTCTTCCGCAGCGCCCATGAGGCCGACGGCAACGGCGTCTACCTCGCCTGGCAGGCCTTTGCCCGCATGGCCGAGCTGAACGAGACGACGCATGGCGCGACGCTGGCCGACCGCGAGGAGACCAATGCGCTGGTCACCCAGGCGCTGGAGAGCGCCTCCGACAATGCACTGGCGATCTCGCTGGCGGCGCTGACCCGGATCGGGCTGCAGGCCGATCCTTCCGATACCGCCGATCTCGCCATGCAGGCGATCCAGTGGAACCAGAACAACCTCTTCGCCCAGCAGACCCTTGCGCTGGCGCACAGCACCCTTGGCAACCCGGCCGAGGCCTATCGCCTGTCGACCGAGGCGCGCCGGGCCGAGCCTGACGACGACCTCGGCCATCTCTGGGACCTCTTTCATGCGCTGGTCTGCATCTCTGCCGGCAAGCTTGATGAGGCCCGCAATGCCGCCGCCCGCGCCAGCCTGGCGGCGCCCGGTTTCATCACCCCGCGGCGGCAGCTGGTGGCGCTTTGTGCCCATGCCGGCGACATCAAGGGGGCGCAGCGCTATCTCCGCCAGATCCAGGCGCTGGAGCCCGGCTTCACCCTCGATCGCTTCCTCACCGATCCGCAATATCCGGTGCCCACGCTGCGCCGTGCCGGGCTGATCGCGCCGCTGCGCAAGGGTGCGCTCACCGACTGAGCCAAGCCGTCTTGCAATCGCCGATCCGGCGTGAAACGCTCGGCTCACGTTGGTGCAACACCCCTGACGTTTCCCGCCCGATCCGCCGCGTCTGTCGCGGCGGCCCCAGCGGTGCAGCTTGCTTGCAAGCGGCGCGGCCCGGGCGCGTTCGGGGGTCTGCGATGTGTTTGAGGAAGAAGCAGGGCAGGCCCCGGGCCACCCCCTGCGGAAAGGATGATCATGCTGAAGAACGACATGCTCGAGCAATGGGACCGGGAGAATTTCTTCCACCCGTCGACCCACCTTGCCGAGTTCGCCAGGGGCAACCTGCCGCAACGGGTGGTGACCACCGGCGACGGCTGTCACATCGAGGACCGCGAGGGCAACCGCCTGCTCGACGCTTTCGCCGGGCTTTACTGCGTGAACGTCGGTTACGGCCGCAAGGAGATCGCCGAGGCGATCTCGGCCCAGGCGCATGAGCTGGCCTATTACCATTCCTACGTCGGTCACGGCACCGAGGCCTCGATCACCCTGTCCAAGATGATCCTCGACCGGGCGCCGGACCATATGTCCAAGGTCTACTTCGGCCTTGGCGGATCGGATGCGAACGAGACCAACGTCAAGCTGATCTGGTACTACAACAACATCCTCGGCCGCCCCGAGAAGAAGAAGATCATCTCGCGCTGGCGCGGCTATCACGGCTCCGGCCTTGTGACCGGCTCGCTGACCGGGCTCGAGCTCTTTCACAAGAAGTTCGACCTGCCGCTGGCGCAGGTGGTCCACACCGAGGCGCCGTACTACTTCCGCCGCGAGGACCAGAGCCAGAGCGAGGCGCAGTTCGTGGCCCATTGCGTGGCCGAGCTGGAGGCGCTGATCGAGCGCGAAGGTGCCGACACCATCGCCGCCTTCATCGGCGAGCCGGTGCTGGGCACCGGCGGCATCGTGCCCCCGCCCGAAGGTTACTGGGCGGCGATCCAGGAGGTGCTGGCCAAGCACGACATCCTGCTGGTGGCCGACGAGGTGGTGACCGGCTTCGGCCGTCTCGGCACGATGTTCGGCTCCGAGCACTACGGGTTGAAGCCCGACCTGATCACCATCGCCAAGGGGCTGACCTCGGCCTATGCGCCGCTCTCGGGTTCGATCGTGTCGGAGAAGATGTGGAAGGTGCTGGAGCAGGGCACGGATGAGAACGGCCCGATCGGCCATGGTTGGACCTATTCCGCCCATCCGATCGGCGCGGCGGCGGGCGTCGCCAACCTCAAGCTGATCGACGAGCTGGGGCTGGTGATGAACGCCGGCGAGACCGGCGCCTATTTCAACAAGGTGATGACCGAGGCGCTAGGCGAACACGTCCACGTCGGCGACGTGCGCGGCGCCGGCATGATGTGCGCGGTGGAATTCGTCAAGGACCGCGACAGCCGCAGCTTCTTTGACGCCAGCGACAAGATCGGCCCGCAGGTGGCCGCCGCGCTGCTGGAGCAGGGCGTGATCGGCCGCGCGATGCCGCAGGGCGATATCCTGGGCTTTGCACCGCCCTTCTGCCTGTCGCCGGCCGAGGCCGACGAGGTGGCCGAAAAGACCCGCGTTGCGGTGACCAAGGTGCTCGGCTGAGCCTGTGAAACGGCCGGGCGGCCCTCGGGCCGCCCGGTTCCCGGGGCCGGCCTATGCCACCCGCATCAGCCGCAGCGCATCATGGATCGCCGCATGGGTGTTGCGCGACGACACCGCGTCACCGATCCTGAATAGCTGGAAAAGACCCTCGGGATTGGTCCGCAGCGCCTGCGGGCGGCCCTCGATCAGCGCGGCATGATCGACCTCGCCCAGGTTCACCGACTGCGGACGCAGCGCGACATAGAGATCGTCGAGCGGCCGAGTGCCGTTGTTGATCACCACCTGGTCATAGGTCGCCTTGCGCTGCACCGCGCTGTAATCGCTGCCGAATGTCGCCTCGATCCGGTTGCCGGCGCGGGCGAGGCCCAAGAGCCGCGTGGCGACGGTGAGCCGCGCGCCATGGTCCTGCAGCGCGCGCATGTAGGGCGTCAGGTTCATCCCCATGATGTCGACCGCAAAGCTGCGGTCGGGCGTCGCCACCTCGACCTCGGCGCCGGCACGCGCCGCCAGTTCGGCGGCCTGCAGCCCGGGGTGATCGCCGCTCTCGTCATAGACCAGCACCTGGCCCGCCGGCTTCACATCGCCGCTGATCAGATCCCAGGTCGAAAGCGCGAGCGATTGCTCACCTTGCTGTTCCAGCAGTTCGAGGTTGGGCAGCCCGCCAGTCGCCACGATCACCAGATCGGGCGAGAGCGCGATGACGTCCCCGGCGTCGGCGAAACTGTTGAAGTGAAAGCGCACGTCGCGGGCGGCGCATTGCGCCATGCGCCAGTCGATGATGCCGATCATTTCGCGCCGCCGCGGGCTTTGGGCGGTCAGCCGGATCTGGCCGCCGGGGTCTGGTGCGGCCTCGAAGACCGTCACCGCGTGGCCCCGCTCTGCCGCCACCCGCGCGGCCTCGAGCCCTCCGGGCCCGGCACCGACCACCACCACCCGGCGCGGCGTCTCGGCCGGAGGGATCTCATGCGGCATCTGCAACTCGCGCCCCGTGGAAGGATTGTGAATGCAGAGCGCCTCGGCGCCTTCGTAGATCCGGTCGAGGCAATAGGTGGCGCCGACGCAGGGGCGGATGTCATGCTCGCGCCCCTCGGTGATCTTCTGCACGATCTGCGGATCGGCCATATGGGCGCGGGTCATGCCCACCATGTCGAGCAGCCCGGCCGAGACGGCGTGGCGCGCCGTTGCCACGTCGGGAATGCGCGCGGCGTGAAAGGTCGGCAGGCCGGTGGCGGCGCGCACCGACCCCGCGAAATCCAGATGCGGCGCGCTGGGCATGCCCTGCACCGGGATGACATCGGTCAGCGCGGGATCGGTGTGGATGCGGCCGCGGATCACGTTGAGGAAATCGACCTGGCCCGTGGCCTTGAGCCGCTGCGCGATCTCCAGCCCTTCCTCGGGCGTCGTGCCGCCCGGCGCAGCCTCGTCGGCGGTAAAGCGGAAGCCGACAATGAAGTCTGGCCCCACCCGATCGCGGATCGCCGCCAGCACCTCGAGCGAAAACCGCAGGCGGGTGTCGAGGCTCCCGGGGCCATAGTCGCCTTCCATCCGGTTGGTCAGCGGCGACCAGAATTGTTCCAGCAGGTGGCCGTAGCATTCCAGCTCGATCCCGTCCATGCCACCGGCCTGCATCCGCTCGGCGGCATCGGCGAAATCATTGATCACGCGGGAAATATCCCAGTCCTCCATCACCTTGGGAAAGGCCCGGTGCGCCGGTTCCCGATGCGGGCCGGGGGCGATCGAGGGCAGCCAGTCGCCCTTGTTCCAACCGGTGCGCCGGCCCAGGTGGGTGAGCTGGATCATCGCCGCGCAGCCGTGTTCGTGCAGCGCATCGGTGAGCCGGCGGACCCAGGGCACCACCTCGTCGCGATAGGCCAGGATGTTGTTGAAAGCCGGCGGGCTGTCGCGCGAGACCGAGGCCGACCCGGCCGTCATCGCCAGTGCCACACCGGCCTTGGCACGCGCCTCGTGATAGGCGCGGTAGCGGTCCTTGGGCATGCCGTCCTCGGGGTAGGCGGGTTCATGCGCGGTGGTCATGATGCGGTTGCGCAGGGTCAGATGCCTGAGCTGGTAGGGCTGGAGAAGCGGGTCGTTGGACATGCGGCGGCTCCCTGTTCACGGCTCGACGATGACCGCGCTGTGCAGACCTGTCAATAAAATGTTCAGCACTGTCTATTTCTGTTGAGGCAAGGTGCTGGTTGGCCTAGCCTTGCCGTCATGGAGACAGGCAAACCCGCGACCGAGAAGACCGAAGGCTGGCGCGGCTCGCGCGAGCTCTGGCTGAATGCGGCCAGCGCCGCCTTTGTCGCGGGGGGCGAGGCGGCGGTGAAGATCCAGCCTCTGGCGCAGCAGTTGAAGCTGTCGCGGACCTCCTTCTACTGGTTCTTCAAGGACCGCGACGCACTGCTCGCCGCGCTGCTCGACCATTGGGAGGCGGTCAATACCGCTGCCATTGAGAGGGCCTGCGCCGCCTATGCCGAGTCCCTGACCGAGGGCGTGCTGAACCTGCTGTTCGAATTCCTCGACGAGCGCGCCTTTGATCCGCGCTTCGATTTTGCGGTGCGCGGCTGGGCGATCCGGTCAGAGGCGGTGAATGCCCGCGTCGCCCGCGCCGATGCCGCGCGCATTGCCGCGATCCGCGGGCTCTTCGAGCGATTCGGCCTCACCGGAGAAGGCGCCGACGTGCGCGCACATGCGGTCTATCTGGTGCAGATCGGCTATATCTCGATGCAGATCACCGAAACGCTGGAGACCCGCCTGAAACGGGTGCCGCATTACGTACGGACCTATACCGGCGAGGCGCCGTCAGAGCGCGAGATGGCGCGGTTTCGTGCGCGGCTGGGGCAGGGCTGAGAGCCCTCAGGCGACCTGACGCCCGTGCGACCAGACCCCCCGAACCACCGGCACCGAAGGGTGCGGATGCACCCGCACCAGATCGGCCAGGAGCCCGGGCGCAAGGCGGCCGCGGTCGCTCAGCCCAGCGGCCTCGGCCGGGGTGGCGGTGACGGTACGGATCGCGCGCGGCAGGTCGTCCCAGAGTTGGGCCAGACGGAAGGCCCCGGTCATCAGCGACGAGGGCACATAGTCCGACGACAGGATATCCAGCAGGCCGGTCTCGGCCAGTTCCTGCGCCGCCACATTGCCGGAATGCGAGCCGCCGCGAATGAGGTTGGGCGCCCCCATCATCACCGCGATGCCATGGCCGTGGCAGGCCTCGGCGGCGACGCGGGTGGTGGGGAACTCGGCCAGCCTGACGCCGTGGCCATGGCTCACCGCGACCTGCGCTTCGGTGGTGTCGTCGTGGCTGGCCAGCACCGCGCCCAGCCGGCCGGCGTTTCTGACCGCCTCGGCCTCATGCGCATCGCCCAGCCGCGCGCGGGTGGCGGTGAGATGGTCGACATGGGCAGAGAGCTCGGCCTCCGACAGCCTGTGCTTGCCCTGCACGTAGTTGCGGAACTTGGTCATGTCGCGAAACTGCCGCTGGCCCGGCGTGTGGTCCATGATCGACAGGATGCCGACCCGGTCCTCGGGGGTGAACTCGGCCAGCTCGGCGGTCAGCGTTTCCGAGCAGACCTCGGCGCGCAGGTGCAGGAAATGGCTGATCCTGAGCAGCCCGGCGGCGCGGATCGACAGCAGTTCCTGCGACAGGGCGCGGGCATAGGCGCCGTAGCGGTTGCTGCCGGTCTTGAAGACCGAGCCCACCCGCATGGCGTCGAACACCGTGGTGATGCCGGTCGAGGCCAGCTCGCCGTCATGGGCGAGGATCGCGGCCATATGCGGCCAGTCGACGCCCGGGCGCGGCTGCATGTGCCGTTCGAGATTGTCGGTATGCAGCTCGATCAGCCCCGGAATCAGCAGATCGCCGTCGCAGTCGATGGCATCGGCAGCCGCGGTCGGGCCGGGATCGATCGCGGCGATCCGCCCGTCGCGGACGTGAAGCGCGCCATGGATCACCTCGTCGCCCAGCACGAGGCGGGCGTTGGCGAGGATCAGGTCGGGCGAGGATGGGGTCACTGACATGGCCCCGAATGTGACAGAGGGGCCGCGAAAGTCGAGCATGCGCAGGACCTGCCTGCGCGATCTGCCGCCGGGACGCATCACAAATGCAACATTTGTGTCTTGCGGGCGGTAAGGCCCCCGCGGCGGGTGCCGCGAGGGCCGGGTCGTCAGCTGCCGCCGTCCATGTCGGGGCCGATCTCCTTGAGGAAGGCATAGAGGTCCTTGGCCTCGTCCTCCTTGCGCACCCGGAAGCTCATCTTGGAGCGGGCCGAGCTGTCGCCGGTGGCCTCCTGGACCGCGCCTTTCGGGTCCATCACATAGGCCACGAAGGTCGCCTCGTCGAAGACCATCCCGGCTTCGCCGGCGGCCTCCATGTCCTTGCCGTAGCGGAAATCCTCGACGGTGCCGGCGGTGCGGCCGACGACGCCAAAGAGGTTGGGGCCGGTCTTGGCCTTCTTGCCGGCCACGATCTCTCCCGCGTCGTTCATCACCACGTGGCAGGACTGGCACTTGCGAAAGGCCTGCTCGCCGGCGGCGGCATCGCCGGTGGCGGTCAGATCGGGGCCGTGGCTCTCGGCCAGCGCCGGCAGAGCCAGCGCGAGGGTCAGAGCCGATGTCAGGGCTAGGGTCTTCATGGGTGTCTCCTCAGCTTTTGATGCAGGACATAGGTTCGCGGGCCCCAGGTCAAGCAGGACGTTTTGGCAAATCCTCAAGGGTTCTAGCGGTGGCGAGAGGCAAGGTGAAGGGACCGGCGCGCACATTGGCGTGTCTTTGGAGGGCGTTGAGCGGGCGACGTGCCGGGCCAAGGTAATAGATCGCTGTTGGGAGAGCCGGCGATCAAAGGAGTGACCTCGGCAACCTGTTTGCCGCTGGAAGCCAACCTCAGCCGCCTGCCGGGCCAGCGGCGGTCCGCGGGTTGCCGCTGTAACGTTGTTTCAGACGCGCTTTATCTCAGCCAAGCCCGGAAGACCTCGGAGCGACGCGCATACGTCACCCAAGCGGCAGCCCGGGGGGCGGGCCGCCGCTGGCCCGGCGGGCTTCGCCCTTGATTCCGGGCCGGGGCATGGATCGAGGGTTGTGCTGTTCGGTGCCTCTTGGTCCGCGGAAGGCGCCAGGGCACTGCCCAATCCCACCCCCGGCCTTGATTCCCGCCCGTCCGAGAGGGTAGGCGGTCACGACAATAGCTCGGACAGGAGGGCAGAATGGCAGACATGGTTCCCGCCTGGGTCGAGGGCAAACTGACCCCCATGGACAAGCTCGAGGTGCATCAACGCGGTCTCAGACACAAGGCGGTCTCGGTCTTCGTGCTGGCCGGCGACGAGGTGCTGATCCAGCAGCGCGCGGCGGGCAAGTATCACACCCCCGGTCTCTGGGCCAACACCTGCTGCACCCATCCGCTCTGGGGCGAACCGGCCGAGGTCTGCGCCGTCCGACGGCTCGAACAGGAGCTCGGCATCACCGGCGTCACCCCGGTCTGGCGCCGTCAGGCGGAATACCGCGCCGACGTCGGCGGCGGGCTGGTCGAACATGAGGTGGTCGAGATCTTCACCGTCGACGCCCCCCGCGACCTGATCGTCAGGCCCAATCCCGACGAGGTGCAGGCGGTGCGCTGGATGACCCGCGCGGCGCTCGAGGCCGAGATCGCCGAGAGCCCCGAGGCCCATACGCCCTGGATGCGGATCTACATGGCCGACCACGCGGCGGCGATCTTTGGCCCCGACACTCCGGCGTGAACGCCCTCGGTCTGGCGCGCGCGGCACCGAGCGTGTATCCGGGAGCAAAGAGATGGACAAAGGCGGCAGCATGACCAAACCAGCGGCACATTCCGCAGCAGTGGCCGATACCGGACGCCGGGTGCTGCAGACCGAGGCCGAGGCGCTTCTGGCGCTCTCTCAGGCCCTGCCGGAGGATTTCGACGCGGTGGCGCAGCTGCTCGCAGGCCTCGAAGGCCGGGTGATCGTCTCGGGCATCGGCAAATCCGGCCATATCGGGCGCAAGATCTCGGCCACCCTGGCCTCGACCGGCACGCCGTCCTACTTCGTGCATGCGTCAGAGGCCAGCCACGGCGATCTCGGCATGATCACCAAACATGACGTCTGCCTGCTGATCTCGAACTCCGGCGAAACTGCCGAGCTGCGCGACATCCTGCTGCACACCCGTCGCTTCTCGATCCCTATGATCGGCATTTCGTCCAACCCCGAAAGCACGTTGATGCAGGCGGCGGACTACAAGCTGACCCTGCCGAAACTGCCAGAGGCCTGCCCGATGGGACTGGCGCCCACCACCTCGACCACGCTGACGCTGGCGCTGGGCGACGCGGTGGCCGTGGCGGTGATGGAGCTGCGCGGCTTCGGTTCGGAGGATTTCCAGGTCTTCCACCCCGGCGGCAAGCTCGGCGCGCAGCTCAGCCGCGTCGAAGACCTGATGCACGGGCCCGAGATGCTGCCGCTGGTGCCCGCCGACATGCCGATGGCCGACGTGCTGATCACCATGACCTCGAAGAGCTTCGGCATCGCCGCGGTGGTCGAGAACGAGCGCCTGGTCGGCGTGATCTCTGACGGTGACCTGCGCCGCAACATGGCCGGGCTGATGAAGATGACGGCGGGCGAGCTGGCCAGCCGCAACCCGGTGACGGTGACGCCGGATGTCTTTGCCGCCCAGGCGTTGGCGATCCTGAACGAACGCAAGATCGGCGCGCTGATGGTGGTCGATGACCAGGACCGCCCGGTCGGCATTCTCCATATCCACGATGTTCTGCGCGCAGGTGTTGCATGAAAACCGTCGTTCTCATTCCCGCCCGCTATGCCTCGACGCGCTACCCGGGCAAGCCGCTGGCCGAGCTGACCCAGAAGGACGGCAGCAAGAAAAGCCTGATCCAGATGTCCTGGGAAGCCGCGCGGCAGATCGCCGGCGTGGCCGAGGTGCATGTGGTCACCGACGACGACCGCATCCGCGACGCGGCCGAGGGCTTTGGCGCGTCGGTCATCATGACCTCGCCAGAGGCCGAGAACGGCACCGCCCGCTGCGCCGAGGCGCTGGCCACGGGCGCCGTCGAGGCCGACCTTGTGGTGAACTTTCAGGGCGATGCGCCGCTGACCCCGCCCTGGTTCGTCGAAGAGCTGATCGCCGCCATGGCCGCCGATCCCGGCGCGCAGATGGCGACCCCGGTGCTGCAATGCGACGCCGAGACCTATGCGATGTTCGCCGAGGACCGCCGCAATGGCCGGGTCGGCGGCACCACCGCGGTCTTTGGCGAAGATCACCGCGCGCTCTATTTCTCCAAGGAGATCGTGCCCTATATCGACCCCGGCAAGGTGCCCGACACGGATATTCCGGTCTATCATCACGTCGGCGTCTATGCCTACCGGCCCGAGGCGCTGCGCGCCTATACCGACTGGGGCGTCAGCCGGCTGGAGACGCTGGAAGGTCTGGAACAGCTGCGTTTCCTGGTGCACGGCATGCCGGTGCGCTGTGTCGAGGTCCAGGCCCGTGGCCGGCTGTTCTGGGAACTCAATAACCCCGCCGATGTGGCGCGGATCGAAAAGGTGTTGAAAGAGCAATGACCGAAGCCAGAACCGTCACCGTCGGCGACATCAATATCAGCGCCAACGACCCCTTCGCGCTGATCACCGGGCCCTGCCAGCTGGAAAGCCACGACCACGCCCGCATGATGGCCGAAAAGATTGCCGAAGCCTGCGCGCCCAGCGGCACGAGGTTCATCTTCAAGGCCAGCTACGACAAGGCCAACCGCTCGTCGATCTCGACCCAGCGGGGCCTCGGCATGGAAGAGGGCCTCACGATCCTGTCGAAGATCCGCGACGAGTTCGGCTGCCCGGTGCTGACCGACGTGCACTCCGAGGCCCATTGCGCCCCCGCGGCCGAGGCGGTCGACGTGCTGCAGATCCCCGCCTTCCTCTGCCGCCAGACCGACCTGCTGCTGGCGGCGGGCGAGACCGGGGCGGCGATCAACGTCAAGAAGGGCCAGTTCCTCGCGCCCTGGGACATGGGCAATGTCGCCGAAAAGATCGCCTCGACCGGCAATCAGCGGATCATGCTCTGCGATCGTGGCACATCCTTTGGCTACAACACTTTGGTGAGCGATTTCCGCGGGTTGCCGACGATGGCACAGACCGGCTATCCGGTAGTCTTCGACGCCACCCATTCGGTGCAGCAGCCCGGCGGCCAGGGTGCCACCTCTGGCGGCCAGCGCGAGTTCGCCCCGGTGCTGGCGCGGGCCGCTGTGGCCGTGGGTGTCGCGGCGCTCTTCATCGAGACCCACGAGGACCCCGACAATGCGCCGTCCGACGGGCCGAACATGATCCCGGTTGACCAGATGCAGGCCTTGATCGACCGACTGGTGGCCTTTGATCGGTTGTCGAAGGGTCTCTGACACCTGGCGCTTCGCGTCCCGGACTTGATCCGGGACCTCGCGGTTTGCCTTGAGGCCCCGGAGCAGGGTCCGGGGCGTGTGGTGCGGGATGGCGGGCGTTTGAACGGTCTGTCGGCCCGGGCCCTGCGCGCGTTTGCGCTAGGGGCTCCGGGTGCTCCCGTAGCCTCTGGTACCTCGCGTCCCGGACTTGATCCGGGACCTCGCGGTTTGTCCTGAGGCCCCGGATCGGGGTCCGGGGCGTGTGGTGCGGGGTGGCAGACGTTTGCGGGCACGCTCGGCCCGGACGCTGCGGGTGTCGGCGCTTGGGCCTCCGGGCGCTTCCAAAATCCTCTGGTACTCGCGTCCCGGACTTGATCCGGGACCTCACCGGTCGCCATGAGGCCCCGGACCAAGTCCGGGGCATGCCAAGCGTAGCACCCCCCAAACATCACCCCTCCGAACGCGCACTTTCCGGGTCGCCTTTGGCCCCCGGCTCTGGCAACACTTTCGCGATACCTCGGAAGGACCCGGCCCCATGCGCCCTGCAGAAGCTCTCAGACCGAAAGCCAGCGAAGACAGCCCGCGCGGGCTGGCCTTTGCGATCAGCGCCTATGTCTTCTGGGGCTTCCTGCCGCTTTACATGAAACTGCTGGCGCATATCCCGCCGGCGGAAGTGGTGGCGCATCGGGTGATCTGGTCGCTGCCCATCGCGGCGGCGGTGCTGGTGGCGCTGGGGCGCACAGCGACCCTGAAGGAGGCGCTGCGCAATCCGCGGATGCTGGCGATGGGCTGCGTGACCGCGGCGCTGGTCTCGGTCAACTGGGGGATCTACGTCTGGGCGATTGCCAACGATCGGGCGCTCGACGCGGCGCTGGGCTATTACATCAACCCGCTGTTCTCGATCTTCCTCGGAGCGGTCTTTCTGGGCGAGCGGCTGAACCGGGCGCAGCTGGCGGCGATCGCCTTGGCCGCCGCCGCGGTTCTGGTGCTGGCGCTGGATGCCGGGCGGCTGCCCTGGGCGGCGGTCGGGCTGATGCTGTCCTGGGGGTTCTATGCGCTGGCCAAGAAGCAGCTGCCGATCGGGCCGAACCAGGGCTTCCTGCTCGAAGTGCTGATCCTGACGCCGCCGGCGCTGGGCTATGTGCTCTGGCTGGCGCTGACCGGGCAGTCGCATTTCGCCATCGGGCTGACGCCAGACACCTGGCTGCTGCTGGGCTGCGGCTTTGTCACCGCCGTGCCGCTGCTGTTCTATGCCAACGGCGCCAAGGGCTTGCGGCTCTCGACCATCGGCATCCTGCAGTATATCGCGCCGACGATGATCTTTCTCTGTGCCGTGCTGGTCTTCAAGGAGCCCTTCGGTCAGGCGCGGATGATCGCCTTTCCGATGATCTGGGCGGCGCTGGTGATCTATTCGGTGGCGATGCTCCGCGGCATGCGGCGGGCTTCGGCCTAGGCAGGCGGCTTATCGCCCCTTGCGGGCGCTCTGCGCATTTGCCACACCCTCGGCCCATGGATGACAGCTATCAGCCCCCCGACACGCCGCTCGACGTGCTGCACGAGGACCACGAGATCCTCGTCGTAAACAAGCCCGCAGGCCTTCTGTCGGTGCCCGGCAAGGGGCCGCATCTGGCCGATTGCCTGATCGCCCGGGTGCAGGAGGCCTTTCCCACCGCGCTGCTGGTGCATCGGCTCGACCGCGACACTTCGGGCGTGATGGTCTTCGGCCTGACACCGCATGCGCAGCGCCATCTCGGGCTGCAGTTCGAAAAGCGCGGGGTGAAGAAGACCTATGTCGCCCGGCTTTGGGGCCGGCTCGAGCCGCGCACCGGCACCGTCGACCTGCCGCTGATCGTCGACTGGCCGAACCGGCCGCTGCAGAAGGTCTGCCACGAGACCGGGCGGGCGGCGCAGACCGATTGGCGGGTGCAATCCTACAAGGACAACGAGACCCGCGTGCGCTTCATGCCGAAGACCGGGCGCAGCCACCAGCTGCGCGTTCATGCGCTGGCGCTGGGGCATGTGATCCTGGGCGACCCGCTTTATGCAACCGGCGCGGCGCGGGAGTTTCCCCGGCTGATGCTGCATTCCGAGGAGCTTCGGCTCCGGCATCCGGATGGCGGCGAGGGGATGAAGTTTCGCGCGGCGGCACCGTTCTGACCGACGACGAGGGGGGCTGTGCCCCCCGCTCTGCTCATGAGTTGTTCGGGGCGCCTCAGCGTCCGCCGGTCTCTGCGTCGCGGCGGGTGAGGCCCACGTCGCGCAGGGCGGCATCGTCAAGCCGGCGCAGGTGCTGGCGCTGGCGGTAGGCGCTGTCGGCGGCGACAAGCCATGCGAGGACGCGGACAAGGAAAGAACCGGTGGCGGGGCGGTGAAGCGGGCGGGTGAGGCTGCGTTGGGTTTGCATGGTGTGGCTCCTTGGAAGCGGTGAGGTTTTGATGACCCCACTGTCGCCCACGCCCGCAAGGCCAGTGCAAAAAGCCGGGTGCAATGCGCCCTTGCCCGTGCAAGACTTTCGTAAAATCATGCCCGTGCCGCGTAAAAACGGTGCAAAGAGGAGTGGTCTGCCCGAGATGCCCGAGCTTGTGATCCATCTGCGTGGGGCCTTGCGGATCGTGACGGCGCAGGGCGCGGCGGTCCAGGGGCTGACGCGGCGGGGCCAGGCGATGCTGGCCTGCCTGGCGCTTCAGCCGGGACTGCGGGCGGAACGGGGCTATCTGGCGGAACTGCTCTGGAGCGACCGCTCCGAGGGGCAATCGCGGGCCTCGCTGCGGCAGGAGTTGTCAGTGTTGCGGCGTTGCCTGCCAGAGGGGGTCCTGCAGGCCGATCGGCAGGCGGTCTGGCTGGAACCCGAGGCGGTGCAGATCGAGGCGGTGGGGCCGGGGGTGCTTCTGGAGGGGTTCGACCTGGCCTCGGAGGGGTTCGAGGACTGGCTGCGCATGGCGCGGTCGGCGCAGGTTTCCGAGACGCCGGAGCCGGAGCCAAAGCCGAAACCGGCGCCGGACCGGGGGCAGGGGCCGCGCGCGGTCGAGCCGACGCTGGCAGTGCTGCCCTTCGAGGAATTCGGCGCGGCCGAGGCCGACATGTTCGCCGATGGCGTGGTCGACGAGATCACCAGCGCGCTCAGCCGCTGCCGGGATGTGCGCGTCATCGCCCGGCAATCGGCCTTTGCGCTCGGCGGCGAGGGGCTCTCGGTGCCGGAGGCGGCAGAGCGGCTCGGGGCGGATTACGTGGTCGAAGGCTCGGTGCGCCGCGCGGGCGACAGGGTGCGGATCTCGGTGCAGCTGGTGCAGGGGCGCGACGGCCATACGCTCTGGACCGCGCGGTTCGACGACCGGCTGGACGATCTGTTCGACCTGCTCGACCGGATCGCGGCTCAGGTGGCGGGGCAGGTGCTGCCCAACCTGCGCGCCGCCGAGATCGCCCGCGCCCGCGCGCGGCCGCCGCAGGACCGCACCGCCTACGAGCTGATGCTGACCGCGCTGCCGCATTTCTGGGCTCACCGCGCCGAAGAGAACGTGCGCGCCATCGCGCTGCTCGAGCAGGCGCTGGAACACCAGCCGGATTACGCCCCGGCGATGGCCTACAAGGCCTGGTGCCACGCGCATCACTGTTGTTACACCTGGACCACCGATGGCGCGCCGCACCGCGACGCCGCCGAAGCGCTGGTGGCCCGCGCCGCGCCGCTGGTGCAGGACGATCCCGGCGCGCTGGTGGCGCTGTCGGCGGCCTGCGGGCTGGCGCTGAACGATTTTGCCAGGGCACGGTCGCTGGTCGACCGGGCTCTGCAGCTTGATCCCAACAACGCCTGGGGCTGGCTGCGGCTGGGCTGGACGGCGGTTTATATCGCCGAGTTCGACACTGCCATGGCGGCCTTTGACCGCTATGACCAGCTCAGCCCGCTCGATCCTTTCCACTTCAACGGGCTGTTCGGCCGCTCGGCGGCGCTGCGGGCGATGGGGCGGTTCGACGAATCGGTGGCGCTCTGCGAGCAGGGCCTGCGCGAGGGCGCCGGCGTGACCTGGGCCTACCGGATGCTGTTTGGCACCCATTGGCTGGCCGGTCGGCGGCAAGAAGCGATGGCGGCGGCCCGCAAGTGGCGCGCCGCCTATCCCGAGATCACGCTTGAGCGGGCGCGCAACCTGATGCCGAAATGGCAGCATGACCCGGCCTATGCCGAGGCGCTGCACGAATTGTGGAGTGAGGACGAGTGATCGGGGCCCTGCGCCCGGCTCAGGCGCTCTTGCTCAGCCGGTCTTCCAGAACGTCGAACGGCACGCCCGGTTCGTCCTTGGCGCCGCGGATCACCAGCGAGGTCTTGACCGAGGCGACGTTGGGCGCGGTCAGCAGCTGTCCGGTCAGAAAGCTCTGAAAGCTCGACAGATCCGGCGCCACGCATTTCAGGATGAAGTCGACCTCGCCGTTGAGCATGTGGCACTCGCGCACCAAAGGCCACTCGCGGCAGCGATTCTCGAAGGCCGAGAGATCGGCCTCGGCCTGGCTGACGAGGCCCACCATGGCAAAGACCTGCACCTCGAAGCCCAGTTCGCGGGCGTCGATGTCGGCATGGTAGCCGCGGATGTAGCCCTGCTCCTCGAGCGTGCGCACCCGGCGCAGACAGGGCGGCGCCGAGATGCCGACGCGGCGCGCCAACTCTACGTTTGTCATCCGTCCATCGGCCTGAAGTTCGGCCAGGATTTTACGGTCGATCGGGTCTAGTCGAGTTCCCGGCATGTGTCCCCTCCGCCGAAATTGCGTTTGTTATAACAGACACGGAGGCCGCAGCAATAATGTTTCGTATTTACGCAACATTCTTTTTGACGGTCCGCTCTGGCCGGTCGCCGCGTGCATGGCGGGTCTGCTTGGTCTTTTCGTCGGGCGACGGGAGGGCTATATGCGGCCTCTGACATGCAAGCGCAAGCCAAAGGGGCACCACATGGCCGAGACACGCCACACCAAAGTTCTGATCATCGGGTCCGGCCCTGCGGGCTATACCGCCGGGGTCTATGCCAGCCGTGCCATGCTGAACCCGATCCTGGTGCAGGGGATCGAGCCCGGCGGCCAGCTGACCACCACCACCGAGGTCGAGAACTGGCCCGGCGATACCGAGGTGCAGGGGCCTGACCTGATGGTGCGGATGGAGGCCCATGCCAAGGAAATGGGCACCGAGATCATCGGCGACATCATCACCGCGCTCGACACGTCGAAGCGGCCCTTCGTGGCCAAGGGCGACAGCGGCACCACCTATACCGCCGACGCGGTGATCCTCGCCACCGGCGCGCGCGCCAAATGGCTGGGGCTGCCGTCGGAAGAGGCCTTCAAGGGCTTCGGCGTCTCGGCCTGCGCCACCTGTGACGGCTTCTTCTACCGCGGTCAGGAGATCGTCGTGGTCGGCGGTGGCAACACCGCCGTGGAAGAGGCGCTGTTCCTGACCAACTTCGCCTCCAAGGTGACGCTGATCCACCGCCGCGACGAGCTGCGCGCCGAGAAGATCCTGCAGGAGCGCCTGCTGAAACATCCGAAGATCGAGACCCTGTGGTTCCACCAGCTCGACGAGGTCTTCGGCACCGACATGCCCAAGGGCGTCGAGGGTGTGCGGGTCAAGAACGTCAAGACCGGCGAGATCACCGAGATCCCCTGCAAGGGCGTCTTCATCGCCATCGGCCATGCCCCGGCGACCGAGCTGGTCAAGGACACGCTCGAGCTGCACAACGGCGGCTACGTCAAGGTCGAGCCGGGCTCGACCCGCACCTCGGTCCCGGGCATCTTTGCCGCCGGCGACCTGACCGACCACGTCTATCGCCAGGCGGTGACCTCGGCCGGCATGGGCTGCATGGCGGCGCTGGATGCCGAGAAATTCCTCGCCGAACACGGCGAGGCCGAGCGCAGCGACGAAGCCGTGACCGAGCCCTTGGGCTACGGCGCCGAAACCGCGTAGGGTGGGTTTGTAACCCACCGCCCCGGAAAGTGGGTTGAAAACCCACCCTACGGCCAGTGAATGCCGTCCGCTCTGCGGGCGGCTTTTTCGGTTCCGCCATGCGTCTGCTGCAGAGCGGCATTTCGGCAACGACCCGCGCGAGGCCCATTTTCGGGCTTTCCTGACGCAACGTCCTGTGCGATGTGTTCAGCGTTGAACATACTTTGAGTCGCCCAGAATGGCCCCGCCCAGACCGACACCGATCACCGACGAGGAAGGCCATGTCTTCCGGCTCCTGCGCCAGCTCGATCTGGCGCCGGAGGCATCGCAGCGGTCGATCGCCGAGGCGCTGGGGGTGTCGCTGGGCACCTTGAACACGCGGCTCAAGTCTGCCGAGGCGGCCGGGTTCATCAAGATCAGCGAGCGCGCAGGCCCCGACCGGCGCCAGCGCTTCGCCTATGTGCTGACCCCGCGCGGGGCAGCCATGAAGAACCGGCTGACCGACCGTTTCCTCGCCCGCAAGCTGGCGGAATATGAAGCGCTCCATGCCGAACTGACAGGCTCTTCCAGTGGCCTTGTCCCCATCAAACACAGGACTGAATTGATGCAGAACAACCTGGCTCCGATCCCGGAACTCTATGTCTCCTACGAGAGCGCCCAGAAACTGAAGGTCGAGGCCGGCGAGTTGGTCAGCCACGATCTGACCCCGCGCCAGATCTGTGATCTGGAACTGCTGATGAACGGCGGCTTCAACCCGCTCAAGGGCTTCCTGACCGAGGAAGACTACAACAGCGTCGTCGAGACCATGCGCCTGGCCGATGGCACGCTCTGGCCGATGCCGATCACCCTCGACGTCAGCGAGAAATTCGCCGAAAGCCTCGAGATCGGGCAGGACATCGCCCTGCGCGATCAGGAAGGCGTGATCCTCGGCACGATGACCGTGACCGACCGCTGGGTGCCCAACAAGGCGCGCGAGGCGGAAAAGGTCTTTGGCGCCGATGATCCCGCCCACCCGGCGGTGAACTACCTGCACAACCAGGCCGGCAAGGTCTATCTGGGCGGTCCGGTCACCGGCATCCAGCAGCCGGTGCATTACGATTTCCGCGGCCGTCGCGACACGCCCAACGAGCTGCGCGCCCTGTTCCGCAAGCTAGGCTGGCGCAAGGTCGTGGCCTTCCAGACCCGCAACCCGCTGCACCGCGCCCACCAGGAGCTGACCTTCCGCGCCGCCAAGGAAGCCCAGGCCAACCTGCTGATCCACCCGGTGGTCGGCATGACCAAGCCCGGCGACGTCGATCACTTCACCCGCGTGCGCTGCTACGAGGCGGTGCTGGACAAGTATCCGGCGGCCACCACCAACATGTCGCTGCTGAACCTCGCGATGCGCATGGCCGGCCCGCGCGAGGCGGTCTGGCACGGGTTGATCCGCGCCAACCACGGCTGCACCCACTTCATCGTCGGCCGTGACCACGCCGGCCCCGGCAAGAACTCGGCCGGTGAGGATTTCTACGGCCCCTATGACGCCCAGGACCTGTTCCGCGAATACCAGAGTGAGATCGGCGTCGAGATGGTCGACTTCAAGCACATGGTCTATGTCCAGGAGCGCGCGCAATACGAGCCCGCCGACGAGATCGAGGATCGCGACAACGTCACCATCCTCAACATCTCGGGCACCGAGCTGCGCCGCCGCCTGCAGGAAGGTCTCGAAATCCCCGAGTGGTTCTCCTTCCCCGAGGTGGTGTCGGAACTGCGCCGCACCCGTCCGCCGCGGGCCAAGCAGGGCTTTACCGTGTTCTTCACCGGTCTCTCCGGCTCCGGCAAATCCACAATCGCCAACGCTCTGATGGTCAAGCTGATGGAAATGGGCGGCCGCCCGGTGACGCTGCTCGACGGCGACATCGTCCGCAAGAACCTGTCAAGCGAGCTGGGCTTCTCCAAGGAGCACCGCGACCTTAACATCCGCCGCATCGGCTATGTCGCCTCGGAGATCACCAAGAACGGCGGCATCGCCATCTGTGCGCCGATCGCGCCTTATGCCACCACCCGCCGCGCCGTGCGCGAGGATGTCGAACAGTTCGGCGCCTTCATCGAGGTGCATGTGGCCACCACGCTCGAGGAATGCGAGCGGCGTGACCGCAAGGGGCTCTACAAGCTGGCGCGCGAAGGCAAGATCAAGGAGTTCACCGGGATCTCCGATCCCTACGACGTGCCCGAGAACCCCGAGCTGCGGGTCGAGACCGAGAATGTGGACGTCGACAACTGCGCCCACCAGGTGATCCTCAAGCTCGAGAGCATGGGCCTGATCGCCGGCTGATCCGGCGCGCTCTTCCGCCCGTCTCCGGGCGTCCTCGCGAGGAGACCCCCGCAAGGGGGCGAAGAGCGGCGGTGGATATTGGTCGAGCAAAGGAAAAGGCCGCGGAGCATCTCCGCGGCCTTTTTCCGTCTTGCCCTCAAAGATGCAGCGTGCCGCTCATCAGCACATGCGCCTGGCCGGCGACCCTTACGCCGGTGATCGCCTCAGGCGGGCCCAGCACCTCGACCTCGGCCGATCCGGGCCGGCCCATGCCATGGCCCTGTTCGGCGGTATAACGCGGGCTGTCGATCAGCCCGTGATGCCAGAGCCAGGCCGCCGCGGCGCCGGTGGCCGATCCGGTAAAGGCATCCTCAGGCGGATTGGGCGGCGGCAGCAGCAGCCGGCCGAAGGTGTCGCCGGCCTCGGTCATGCCCTGACGCACGATGATATAGGGTTCGCTCATCTCGCCCGGACCCGCGCCCAGGTGGCGCATCATCGCCTCGAGCGCCGGCACGTCCAGCCGCGCGCGAAGGGCGGTGTCGACATCGCCCAGCAGGGTGATGCAGAAGGGCAGGCCGGTCGAGACGATCTCCGGCGGGGCAAGGATGTCCTCGGGGCGCAGGCTCAGAGCCGCGGCCACCATCTCGCGCGGCACCTCGGGGCCGAAGCGCGGCGCGACCTGTGTCATGCTGACGCCGATCCCGGTCTCGTCGCGGCTGGCCTCCACCGGCACCAGCCCGGCGCCGGTTTCCAGCACCAGCGGGCCGGGCTGCGCCAGCCCGCGGTGCAGCAGCGAAGCGACGCTGGCCACCGTGGGGTGGCCGGCAAAGGGTATCTCGCCGCTGGCCAGGAAGTAGCGGACCCGCAGGTCGGCCCGCTCGGAGGGGCCGAGGAAGGTGCATTCCACCAGCGAGGTCTCCCGGACGAAGGCCATGCAGGTCTCGTCGTCCAGCCTGGCGGCGTCATGGACAACGGCGCAGCCGTTGCCGCCGAAGGGCCGCGCGCTGAAGGCATCGACCCAATCGACGGCAAACTCGGCCATCAGTGAACGGCGACCGGTGCCATGTCGTGCTGGCGCGCCAGCACGAAGGCCAGCTTGCGGTCGGCCACCAGCGCCAGCTGTTCGCCATCCTCGCGGTGGACGGCATAGAGCGTCTCGGCCCCATGCGCCTGGTTGCGGATGGCTTCCGGCAGGTCGGCCACCGCGACGGGTTTGACATAGACGATATTGCGCGGCACCGAATGGCCGAAATCGAATTGCGTGTTCATGACACTCACCTTTTCCTGATGTTGATGGTCTGGACCACGGTATCGGGGCGCTGCATCGTCAGATCGACATGCAGGAGCCCGTTCTCCATCACCGCTTCGCCCACTTCCACGCCATCGGCGAGCACGAAGCTGCGCTGGAACTGCCGCGCGGCGATGCCGCGATGCAGGAAGACCCGCTCGCCGCCATCCTCGCGTTGCCGGCCGCGGATGACGAGCTGGCGGTCCTCGACGGTGATGGAGAGATCGCCTTCGCCAAATCCGGCCACGGCAAGCGTGATGCGGTAAGCCTGATCGGAGGTCTGTTCGATGTTGAAAGGCGGATAGCCTTCGTTTCCGGTCTTCGCCGTGCGTTCCAGCAGGCGCTCCAGCTGCTCGAACCCCAGCATATGGGGGTATGAGCCCAAGGTCAGTTTTGTCATGACACGTCCTTTGGCAAGCGACATCTCTCGGCCGGTCCCATCTGCGGCAACCGGTCCGATACGAATATGGTGTGGCATCCGGCGGCCTGCAAGACCTTTGCCAAAAGCCTTTGGACCCTCTATTCTGTATCTCTGCCCGCGATGGAGAATAGTGGATGAACATGCAGACCGAACTGGCGATGAAGACCGACGAGGTTTTGCGCGTCGAACTCGAGGTCTTCAAACGCGAGCACCGCGATCTCGACGAGGCGATCGATGCACTCCAGGCCGAGGGCCGCGCCGACGCGCTGACCCTGCAGCGGCTGAAGAAGAAGAAGCTGATGCTGAAGGACAAGATCGCCCAGATCGAGGACCGGCTGCTGCCCGACATCATCGCTTGATCCGCCCCCGGTGGCGCCGCTGGCTGCGACGGCTGGTCCTGGGGCTTCTGGCGCTGGTCTGCCTGCTGGCGCTGGCGCTCGGGGTGCAGCACCTGCGGCTCTCGGCCAGGCCCGCGCTGGTGCCACCACCGCCCGGCGCGCTGCGCGTCGCCACCCACAACGTGCATTACATAATCACCCGGCGCGAGACCGGCCCCTGGTCGCTGTCCGATTGGGAGCGGCGCAAGCCGGCGCTCGACGCCGCCTTCAAGGCGCTGCGCGCCGATCTGGTGGCGTTCCAGGAAATGGAGAGCTTTTCCGGCGGCAGCGGCAGCGACCTGAACCTCGCCCGCGACTGGCTGCTGCAGCAGAACCCCGGCTATGCCGCCGCCGCCACCGGCCCCTGGCAGGTGTTTCCGCCGACCCAGCCGATCCTCTATCGCCGCGACCGGCTGGAACTGCTGGACCAGGGCTGGTTCTTCTTTTCCGAGACCCCGAAGGTGATCTATTCGCGCACCTTCAATGGGTCCTGGCCGGCCTTTGCCTCCTGGGCGGAGTTCCGGGACCGGCAGGGCGGGGCGGCGTTCCGGGTGCTGAACGTTCACCTGGATTATTCCAGCCTGAGCAACCGGCGGAAATCGGTGGCGCTGATCCGCGACCGGCTGCTGACCTGGCGCGCGGGCGGCCACCGGGTGATGCTGTTCGGCGATCTCAACGCCTGGCGCGGCGCGCCGCTGTTGCGGCCGCTGGAGCGGGCGGGAGTGACGTTCCTGCCGGTCCGGGGCGCGACCTATCACCTGAACCGCGGTCTGAACCTCCTTGGTGCGATCGACCATATTGCGCTGGGGGAGGGCATCCGGGCGCTGGGGGTGCCGATGGTGCTGCGCGAGAGGGTGGGGCGGGTCTTGCCGAGTGAACATTATCCGGTGGTGGCGGATGTGGCTTTTGACGGATAGGGGGCTCTGCCCCCGGCCTTTGGCCTCCCCCGAGGGTATTTTGAGCAAGAGGAAGACAGGGGTTGGTGAAGATGCTGCGGCCGGATTCAAGCCGGGGTGGGGCTGGACGATTGACCATTCTCCGGTGGAGGGGAATGTGGCTTTCGGGGGAGAGGGGGCTCTGCCCCCGGCCGTTGGCCTCCCCCGAGGGTATTTTTGAACAGAAGAAGACCGGGGCGGGCGAAAATGCGGCGGCTGCGACCGGTGGGGCCGTTGCCAAAGGGGGCGCTCTGGCTATAGTGCGGCCTTCCTAAAGCGAGGGGACGCGATGACAGAGCCGGTAGTGGGCATCATCATGGGCAGCCAGTCGGATTGGCCCACCATGAAGGAAGCGGCGGATGTGCTGGACGAGCTGGGTGTGGCCTATGAGGCGCGCATCGTTTCGGCGCATCGGACGCCTGACCGGCTTTGGGACTATGGCAAGACCGCAGTGGGCCGGGGCCTGCAGGTGATCATCGCCGGGGCCGGCGGGGCGGCGCATCTGCCCGGCATGATGGCCTCGAAGACCCGGGTGCCGGTGATCGGCGTGCCGGTGCAGACCCGGGCGCTGTCGGGGGTCGATTCGCTTTATTCCATTTTGCAGATGCCGCGCGGCTATCCGGTGGCAACCATGGCGATCGGCGCGCCCGGCGCCAAGAACGCCGGGTTGATGGCGGCCGGGATCCTGGCGTTGCAGGATGCCGGGCTCGCGGAGCGGCTGGACCAGTGGCGCGCCGATCTCTCGGCCTCGATCCCTGAGGTGCCGGTCGATGAGTGAAGGTCTGGCGCAGGGGGCGGTGATCGGCATTCTCGGTGGTGGCCAGTTGGGCCGCATGCTGTCGGTGGCGGCAAGCCGGCTGGGGTTTCGCTGCCACATCTTCGAGCCGGGTGCCAATCCGCCGGCCGGTGACGTTGCCTGGAGGGTAACGACGGCAGGCTATGACGATGCCGAGGCGCTGAAGCGCTTTGCCGAGAGCGTCGACGTCATCACCTATGAATTCGAGAACATCCCCACCGAGGCGCTCGACATCCTCGAGGCGTTGCGGCCGATCCGTCCGGGGCGCGAGGCGCTGCGGGTGAGCCAGGACCGGCTGATCGAGAAGGAGTTCCTGTCGGGGCTGGGGCTGACCGTGGCACCTTATGCCGATGTCACCGACGCGGCCTCGCTGGAGGCGGCGCTGGCAGAGATCGGGGCGCCGGCGATTCTCAAGACCCGGCGGTTCGGCTATGATGGCAAGGGGCAGGCGCGGATCATGGCGCCGGATGATGCCCCGCAGGCGCTGGCCGACATGGCGGGGGCACCGGCGGTGCTGGAGGGCTTTGTCGACTTCGAGCGCGAGATCTCGGTGATCGCGGCGCGCGGGGTGACCGGAGAGGTCGCCTGTTTCGATCCGGGCGAGAACGTGCACGAAGGCGGCATCCTGCGCACCACCACGGTGCCAGCCGAGATCCGGCCGATGCTGCAGGCCGATGCGGTGCTGCTGGCCGGGCGGATCCTCAATGCGCTGGATTACGTGGGCGTAATGGGAGTGGAGCTGTTTGTCACCGGGCGCGGCTTGGTGGTCAACGAGATCGCGCCACGGGTGCATAACTCGGGGCATTGGACCCAGGCGGGTTGTTCGGTCGACCAGTTCGAGCAGCATATCCGCGCGGTGGCGGGCTGGCCTCTGGGCGACGGTGGGCGGCATGCCGACGTGGTGATGGAGAACCTGATCGGCGATGACATGGCGAAGGTCGAGGAGATCGCCAAGGAGCGCCACGCCAGCCTGCATCTCTATGGCAAGGGAGAGGCCCGCCCGGGGCGGAAGATGGGGCATGTGAACCGGGTGAAGACCGGGTAAACGCGGTTCTTTAGGCCTGTTGGCTGATGTGAGGGAGATGTGCCCCGGCCGGTTGGTCGGGGCTTTTTGTGTGTGGCGCGCCCCCCCGGGGCTTGATCCGGGGCCTCGGGTTCTGTGCAAGCGTTGGGTTTGAGGTCCCGGATCAAGTCCGGGACGGCGTCGGGAGGTGGGCCAACCGGGGGGCGCGGTCAGGCGGCGGTCAGACGGCGGGCGGTGTCGGCGGCGAGGTAGGTGAAGGTGCCGCCGGAGAGGGTGGCTTCGACGCGGCGGGTTTCGGCGTCGAGGATGAGCAGATCGGCGCGCAGGCCCGGGGCAAGACTGCCGCGGTCGGTCAGGCCCAGGACCTCTGCCGGGCCGGAGGAGATCAGTGCCCAGGCCGCTGCCAGATCGAGCAGGCCGAGATCGACCAGTTCCCAGACCGCGTTGCGCGGGGCCGGGTAGTGGTAGTCCGAGGCCAGAGCAGCGCAGAGCCCTTCCTCCACCAGCGCGCGGGCCGAGACCTTGCCCTTGTGGCTGGCGCCGCGCACCACGTTCGGCGCGCCAAGGACCACCGGTTGACCCGACTGATGTGCGGCCAGGGCGGCCTCGCGGGTCTCGGGGAATTCGCTGATCAGCGCGCCGCGCGCCGCCCAGGTTGCGCGGTCGTCGGGCGTGGCGTCGTCGTGGCTGGCGTAGCGGATACCGCGGGCGGTGAGCGTGGCGCAGAGCGCGTCCAGCGCGGCGGGCACCTCGGCCGAGCGGGCGTGCAGCGCCTGCATCAGCGCCAGGTGCGCCTCGGGGCTGCGGCCGGATTTCAACGCGGTGCCGGTGAGCCGGGGGATCGAGCGGCAGGCGGCCAGACGATCGTGCGGCAGGTGATCGTTGAAGGCGACATAGCGGATGTCATGGCGGGCGATCAGGTCCAGCACCGCCGGGAAATCGTCGATCATGTGGGTCTCGAGCCGCAGCTGCACCTGCAGGTCGGTGTCGATCTGGGCGCGCATCCGGGCCAGTGCCTCGAGCATCCGCGTGGCGAAATCAGGGCTGCGCAACCCGCCTTCCCAGGAATAGAATTGCGCCAGAACGGCGGTGGTGATGCCGTTGGCGGCCAGTTCGGCCTCGGCCGAGATCAGCCCGGCGGCGAGGTTGGTCATGGCGCCGCGACGCGGCGCCAGGTGACGCTCGAAACCGTCGCCGTGCAGGTCGACGATGCCCGGCAGGATCAGCTTGCCGCTGAGGTCGACCGTGCGCCCGGCGCTCTCGGTCACGACCCCGTCCGCCACCGAGAGCGGATCGTCGCGCAGCCCCTCTGGCGAGAGCCAGCGGGCGCCGGTGAAGGTCATCTCAATTGGCATTGTCGTCCCCGAAGAGCATGTCGGTCAGGTCCATGTCGGGATCGAAGCGGCCCTCGCGCAGGAACAGCAGGGTCTGCTGCATCACCAGCGGGTTGTTCATCATGAAGGTATGGGTCACCGGCAGGGTGATGTGCCAGTCCATGCCTTCGACCTTGGTCGAGGCGACCGAGACCTTGCCGTCATCCGGCCCTTCGATCAGCGACGAGAAATAGGGGTTGAGCGAGCGGTTGCCGGCGATCACGCCAAGCTCGGCCTTGATCGGCGGCAGCTGCGGCGGCAGGCTCTCGGGGTCGGTGCCAAGCTGCAGCCCGGCGGGGCCGTTCATCCAGCGAAAGAGCTCGAGCCCGCCCAGTTCGTCCACCAGCTCGCTGCCGTGGTTGGGCGGGGCCAGCATGACCACGCGGCCCATGTTGGGCGGCGTGCCGTGATCGCGCAGCCAGACCCGCAGCAGGATGCCGCCCATCGAATGGGTCACGAAATGCGTGGTCTCCTCGCCGCATTGCGCAAGGGCGTCGGGCAGGGTCTTGCCGACCAGCGTCTCGACGTCGGCCGAGGTCGAGGGATAGGAGGGCAGGACGGTGCGATAGCCTTCGAGCCGCATCACCTGTTCCATCACCGTAAAACTGTATTCGCTGCGCGCCAGCCCGTGCAGAAAGATGATGCATTCGGCGCGCGCCGGGGCGGGCTGGCCGAGGCCGGGCAGGAGCAGAAGGAGGAGGGCGAGGATCTGGCGCATGGGCTCTGAGATAGGCTGCCGTCGCGACTTGGGAAAGGGTTACCTTGCGCGCAACGACAGCGCCACGCCGCCCAGCACCAGAAGCGCCGAGAGGACGAAGCGCAGGGTCAGCGGCTCGGCGAGGAAGAGCATGCCGCCGGCCATGGCAACGATCGGCACGGTCAGCTGGACCACCGCGGCAGTGGCCGCGCGCAGCTGCGGCAGCACCGCGTACCAGAGCGCATAGCCGAGGCCGGAGGTCACCGCGCCGGCGATCACCGCCAGCAGCACGCCGCGCAGATCGGTGCTGTCGGGCCTTAGGGCAAAGGCCAGGACGCCCAGCGGCACCGACCAGAGGAAGGAAGCCGACATCGTGGCCAGCGGCGCCCCGCGCCGGCGGCCGATCAGCGAAAAGAGCCCCCAGCCCAGGGCGGCGGCCAGCATCAGCGCGGCACCCCAGGGGTCAGGCCGTTCGGCGCCGGGGCCCATCAGCCAGGCGAGGCCTGCAAAGGCAATCACCGCGCCGAGGATGCGCAACGGCGACAGCGGCTCGCGTGCCACGACGGCGCCGGCAAACATGGTGATCTGCACCCCGCCAAAGAGGATCAGCGCGCCGATCCCCGCCGGCAGCGTCTGATAGGCAAAGGAGAACCCGAGGATGTAGAGCGTCAACGTCGCCACACCGGGCCAGACCGCGCGGGTGGGCCGCAACGCCCGGGCCTCGCCGCGCATCAGCACCAGCGCGCCCAGCGTCACCGCACCGGCCAGCAGCCGGATCAGGGCAAAGCTCGAGGGGCCCGCGCCGCCTTCGAGCGCCATGCGGTTGAGCACCGAATTGGCGGCAAAGGCCACCATGACCAGCGCCGTCAGCCCGACCAGCCGCAGGGCGGAAAAGCCGACGGGCGCAGCCTCGGTCCGGGTCACGCCTCGGCTTCCGGAAAGAGCTGTTGCAGGATGCCCACCGAGGCGAGGTAGAGCGAGGTCACGACCAGGCCCCAATGCGCCCAGCTTTGCGGGTCGAAGTTGACCCAGGCCGCCCAGCCGGCAAAGAAAGTCCAGGCCAGCGCCATCGGCAGCGAGACCTTGCGCCAGCGCCGCGTGCGCACCGGGTGGATGAACTTGAGCGGCAGGAACATCGCCACGGCAAACAGCACCACCAGCGCCAGGATCACCGGCGGCGGCGGGGTGACGGCGAACATCACCAGCACCACCATGTTCCAGCAGCCGGGAAAGCCGGCAAAGGAATTGTCTTTTGTCTTCATGCCGGTATCGGCGAAATACAGCGCGCTGGCAAAGGTCACCACGATGATGGCGATCCAGCCGGGCCAGCCAGGCAGCAGGCCCGAGGAGAAGAGCGCAAAGGCGGGGATGAAGACATAGGTCAGGTAATCGATGATCAGGTCCAGCAGCACGCCGTCAAACCGCGGGGCGTTGTGCTTGACGTCGAACTTGCGCGCCAGCGGCCCGTCGACGCCGTCCACGGCAAAGGCCACCACCAGCCAGACGAACATCATCGGCCAGTCCGACTGCACCGCCTCGAGCAGGGCCAGCATGGCAAAGACGGCCCCGGTCGCGGTGAGCCAATGGATCGAGAGGGCGGTAAACCTGGTCATCGCTCTGTCATCCCCGATCTCGCGGCCGGTTTCAATGGCCGGGGCCGGCAGGGCGCCTAAAATCCGCGGCATCGGGTCTGGCGGCGGGGAAACCGCCGCAACGGTAGTCGGGCCGGCGGCCCCTGACACCTGACATTGCGCCGCTCGGGGCGGCTTTGACGCGCCTGATGCAAGAAAAGGCGCGCCTTGACGGCGGCTTGTGGTCTAGGCTTATCTCGGCGCCGGCCCCCTGACGTGGCGGCCGAGCGGACGCAACAGGGCCGGGAAGGCCCGGGCAGAACAGTCCCTTGGGAGGAGACACCATGACCAAGACACAGAGATTTGCGACTTTCACGTCGGCAATGGCGCTGGCCGCCACGCTGGGCGCCGGTGCGGCCTTCGCGCAGGAGGTGACGCTGCGGCTGCATTCCTTCCTGCCGGAGCAGGCCAATGTGCCCAAGAACATCCTGATCCCCTGGGCCGAGAAGGTCGAGGCCGACAGCGATGGCCGGATCGAGATCCAGCTGTTTCACGCCATGGCGCTGGGCGGCACCCCGCCCGAGCTGATGGACCAGCTGGTCGACCGTGTGGCCGATATCGTCTGGACCCTGCCGGGCTATACCCCCGGCCGCTTCCCGCGCGCCGAGGTCTTCGAGCTGCCCTTCACCATGACCAATGCCGAGGCGGCGAGCCGGGCCTATTGGTCGCTGGCCGAAGAGACGATGATGGACGAGGATTTCAAGGACATCAAACCCATCGCCCTGCACGTGCACGGCCCCGGTATCATCCATACCACCGACCCGGTGGAGCAGGTGTCGGACCTCAACGGTGTCAAGCTGCGCGCACCCACGCGGGTGACCAACCAGATGTTCGCCGCGCTGGGCGCGACACCGGTGGGCATGCCGGTGCCGGCGGTGCCGGAGGCGCTGTCCAAGGGCGTGATCGACGGCGCGGTGATCCCCTGGGAGGTGACCGGCGCGCTGAAGGTGCCGGAGCTGGTGCAGAACCACACCGAGATGGGCGGCGACAAGGCGCTTTATACCGCGGCCTTCGTCTTTGCGATGAACAAGGACAAGTACGAGGCACTGCCCGATGACCTCAAGGCGGTGATCGACGCGAACTCGGGCCTCGAGACCTCGGCGCAGTTCGGCCGGCAGATGCAGGAGGACGACGCCCCGCAGCGCGAGCTGGCGCTCGACATGGGCAACAACGTCATCACCCTCAATGATTCCCAGACCGAGGAATGGAAAACGGCCGCGCAGGGCACCATCGACGCCTGGATCGCCGAGATGGACGAAAAGGGCATCGACGGCGCGGCGCTGCGCGCCCGCGCGCTCGAGCTGATCGACGCGTCGACCAACTGATTCCAGGCCCGCCGGCGGCCTTGCGGCTGCCGGCGGGCTCGCACAACGAGGAGCAGGCCTGATGCCCGTGTTCATGGACCGCCTCGCCCGTCTGATGGCGATCATCGGCGGGCTTGTCCTGACCCTTCTGGTGGCGCTGACCTGCCTCAGCGTGCTGGGCCGCGGGCTCAACACGCTGGGGCATTCCGGCCTCGTGGGCGAGGGGCTTGGCGCGGCGCTGATCGGCAGCGGCGTCGGCCCGGTGCCCGGTGACTTCGAGGTGGTCGAGGCCGGCGTGGCCTTTGCCATCTTTTCCTTCCTGCCGTTCTGCCAGCTGCAGGGCGGCCATGCCACGGTGGACATCTTCACCCAGGCGCTGCCGGCGCGGGCCAACCGCTGGCTCATTGCCTTCTGGGAAGTGGTGCTGACGCTGGCGATCTGGCTGATCACCCTGCGGCTGGGGGCCGGGATGCTGGGCAAATACGGCAACGGCGAGACGACATTCCTGCTGCAGTTCCCGGTGTGGTGGGCCTATGCGGCGAGCTTCCTGGCGGCTGTCGTGGCCTCGGTGATCGCAGGCTATTGCGCCTGGGGGCGGCTGGCCCATGCGGCGACCGGCGTGCCGCGGCTGCCGCAACCTGAAGGAGCGGTGCATTGAGCTTGCTGGCGCTGGGCTTCCTGTCCTTTCCCGTCCTGCTGGTGATGATCTTCCTGCGCGCGCCGATCGGGCTGGCGATGCTGCTCTGCGGAATCGGCGGGCTCTGGCTGGCCACCGATGGCACCACGGTCTTCATGGGCCGGCTCAAGAGCGAGACCTTCACCACCTTTTCCAGCTATTCGCTGTCGATCATTCCGCTGTTCCTGCTGATGGGCCAGTTCGCCACGCTGTCTGGCATGTCGGCGGCGCTGTTTCGCGCGGCCGAAAGCTTTCTCGGCCATCGCAAGGGCGGCGTGGCCATGGCCGCCGTGGGCGCCTGCGCCGGGTTCGGCGCGATCTGCGGCTCGTCGCTGGCCACCGCCGCCACCATGAGCCGCGTGGCCCTGCCGGAGCTGAAACGCTACGGCTATTCCGGCGGGTTTTCGACCGCGACGCTGGCGGCCGGCGGCACCCTGGGCATTCTGATCCCACCCTCGGTGATCCTGGTGATCTATGCCATCCTGACCGAGCAGAACATCGCCAAGCTGTTCCTCGCAGCCTTCGTGCCCGGCCTCCTGGCGGCGCTGGGCTATATCCTGACGATCTCGGTCTACGTCCGCGTCCACCCCGAGGCGGCGGGCGTGCGGGCGCCGGTGCCCTGGGCGGAGCGGATGCGCAACTTTCTCGACGTCTGGCCGGTGGTGCTGGTCTTCGGCCTGGTGGTGGGGGGGATCTACGCCGGGTGGTTCACGCCGACCGAGGGCGCGGCCGTGGGCGCGGCCGGCACCGGCATCATCGCGCTGATCGGCGGCAACATGTCCTGGGCGGTGTTCAAGCAGGCGATCCTCGCCACCGCCAGCTCGACCGCAATGATCTTCTTCATCGTGCTGGGAGCGGGGATCTACAACGGTTTCCTGGCGCTGACCCAGGTGCCGCAGGAGCTGGCCGACTGGGTGGTGGGGCAGGGCTTCAGCCCCTGGACGGTGCTGGCGCTGGTGCTGGTGTTCTACCTGATCTTCGGCTGCCTGATGGACAGCCTGTCGATGATCCTGCTGACCATCCCGATCTTTTTCCCGGTGATCTCTGTGATGGATTTCGGCTTTGTCGACCTGGCCGCGATGCAGGCGGAAGCGGCGCGCGAGGTGCTGGCGACAGGCGTGCCCGAGGGGATGGCGGTCGAGATGCTGGAGGCGATCCGTACGGCCATGGCGACCGGCGCCGAGCTGACCCGCGAGCAGATGCAGGCGCTGGGCATCCGGGTGACCGAGGGCATGGCCAACCGCATCGAATCCGAACAGGTGGCGATCTGGTTCGGCATCCTGGTGCTGATCGTCGTCGAGGTCGGGCTGATCACCCCGCCGGTGGGGATGAACCTCTTCATCATCAACACCATGGATCGCGAGACGCCGATGTCGGCCACCTATCGCGCGGTGATCTGGTTCGTGGGGTCGGACATTCTGCGGGTGATCCTGCTGGTGGCCTTCCCGGCGATCACGCTGTTTCTCTTGCCCTGAGGGCGCGCGGGGTGGGGGCTCTGCCCCCGGCCTGCGGCCTCCCCCGAGGGTATTTTCGGCAAGAGGAAGACGCAGGCGGGGTGCGGTTGCATGAGGCGGGGTGGCAGAGGTATGCATTGCGCCGGTTCAATGGGAGGACAGCAGCATGAAGATTGACGGACAGGCGGCCCTGGTCTCGGGCGGTGGCAGCGGATTGGGCGCGGCGACGGCGCGGAAGCTGGCGGCGCTGGGCGCGAAGGTCGGCATTCTGGATTTCAACGACGCGGCGGCGCAGGCGGTGGCGGGCGAGGTCGGCGGCGTGGCATTGAAGGTGGACGTCAGCGATGCCGCGGCGGTGGATGCGGCAATCGAAGCGGCCTGCGAGGCGCTGGGGCAGGTGCCGCGCATCGTGGTCAATTGCGCCGGCATCGCGCCGGCGGCCAAGGTGGTGAACCGCGAGGGAGAGCCCAGCCTCGACGTGTTTGACCGCACGCTCAAGGTCAACCTCTATGGCACCTACAACGTGATGAGCCATGCCACCCGGCGGATGGTGGCGCTGGAGCCGCTGGAGACCGGCGAGCGCGGGGTGGTGATCAACACCGCTTCGGTGGCCTTTGAAGACGGCCAGATGGGGCAGGTGGCCTATGCGGCCTCGAAAGGCGCGATTGCCGCCATGTGCCTGCCGGCGGCGCGGGATTTTGCCCGCAGCGGCATCAGGGTCATGGCGATTGCGCCGGGGCTGTTCCATACGCCGATGATGGAAGGCCTGCCCGAGGAGGTGAGCGCCAAGATCGCCGCCAACGTGCCGTTTCCGGCGCGTCTCGGCGATCCGGGGGAATTTGCGCAACTGGCGGCGGATATCGTCGGCAATGCCTATCTGAACGGCACGGTGATACGGCTTGACGGGGCGGTGCGGCTGCCGCCGCGCTGAGGGCTCAGCCCGCCTTGGGGTGGGCGCGGTCGTAGACCTCGAGCAGGCGGGCGCTGTCGATGCCGGTGTACCCTTGGGTCGTGCTCAGCGAGGCATGGCCCAGCAGCTCCTGAATGGCGCGCAGATCGCCGCCGGCGTTCAGCAGATGGGTGGCGAAGCTGTGGCGCATGGCATGCGGCGTGGCGGTGGCCGGCAGGCCGAGCTGCATGCGGGCCTGCTGCATCGCCTTCTGCACCAGCCGGGGATTGAGCCTTCCGCCGCGGGCGCCGAGGAACAAAGGCGCCTCGAGGCCGAGATCGAAGGGGCAGACCGCGAGATAGGCGTCGACCGCGCGGGCGGCGGCGGGGATCACCGGAACCAGCCGCTCCTTGTTGCCCTTGCCGATGATGCGCAGGCTGTCGCCCAGCGGCGCGGCGCCGCGGTTGAGGCCCAGCGCCTCGGAGATCCGCAGCCCGCAGCCATAGAGCAGCGTCACCACCGCCATGTCGCGGGTGGCGATCCAGCCGGTCTGGTTCTGCAGCTCGACGCAATCGATCATCGCGCGGGCGGCATCTTCGGCCAGGGGGCGGGGCAGCTTGCGGGTGTATTTCGGCGCCCGGGTCGAGAGCACGGCGGTGGGCTCGAAGCCCTCGCGCTCGGCCAGCCAGCGGTAGAAGCTCTTGACCGCCGAGAGCTTGCGCGCCAGCGTGCGCGGCCCGACGTCGGGGCCGCGGGCATGGGCCATCCAGGCGCGCATGTCGCGCAGGGTGAGGCGCGACAACGGACCCAAGCCCTGGGTGCCGCCGTGGTATTCGGTCATGAAGGCGAGAAAGCCCAGCACATCGGCACGATAGGCCTCGGTGGTGTTCTCGGCGCGGCCTTTCAGCGCCCGGCAATGGGTCAGCCAGTCTTCCAGCGCGTCGCGCGCTGCCGGTGAGATGAAGGTCGCCGCCGCGCTCACGCCAGCCAGCGGCGCATCGCGCGCTCGAAGACGCCGGCGAAGAAGGCCAGGAGGTCGGTGCCCTGTTGCGGCGTGAAGAGATGCGGATCCTCGGCGCCGAGCGAGAGCATGCCGGGCAGCCGGCCGGGGCCGAGATCGAGCACCAGGCAGGCCTCGGAGCGGATGTCGCCGGCCTTGACGCCGAAGAGCGCCGGATCGCCGGACGCAAGCTGACGCAGGGTGACCGGGCGGAGACCGCCCATGCGGCCCTCGGTGACGTAGCGGCTGACATAGCCGGGCTCGGCCACCATCAGCACGTCGCCAAGCTTGCGGATCGCGGGATCGTCGTCGCCGCGCTCGGCGCTTTCCAGCACCAGCCGCACCGCGTCGACGCGCAGGATGTCGGCAACCTCACCCGAGAGGCCGCGCAGGAAGCCTTCGAATTCCAGCGGATCGAGCATGCGCAGGATCGCGCGGTGCACCTGATTGGTGCCGGCGAGGTTTTCGTAGGCCGCGGCGATGACGCTGCGGTGGGTGTCCTCGAGCCGGTCGAGACGGCGTTCGAGCCGTTCCATGGCGATGCCGCGGAGATCGACGATATTGCTGCCCATGGCCTTTTCGTTGGCGGCGATCAGCGCATGCATCACGTCCTTGTCGTCAAGGATCACCCCGGGCCGGGAGATGATGGTGGCGCGGAGGTCGTCGTCGATCTTGAGGCTGGAGGTCATGCGAATCCCTTTGGTCTTTGCCGGAGACTAGCAGGGCCCGGCACGCCTTTCGTCAGCTTTTTGAGCAGCTTTGGCGGTTTTCTTCAGGTTGTGCCTTTCTGTCAACGACGGGGTAGCGCGGGTTTGCACATGCCTGGCGGGGGTGGTGTTTGGATCACAGCTGTTCGGTGTGGGTGGCTGGAGGCGGGAGTGAGGGGCCAGCCCCTCACGCTCCCCGAGGGTATTTCCGGCAAGAGGAAGCAGGGGACGGGGTGAGGGGTGTCTGCGGGTGGCTTGGCAATCGGGGGTGGGTGGCATACCTCTCTGACGGGATGTCAGGGGCACGAGGGACCGAGGGGCGCATGAGCCGCAGTTATTTTGACGAAGGCGACCGGATCGGTGTGCTGCTGACCCAGGCGATGGGGGATCTGGCCGGCGTGCTGGATTACCTGGCGCCGCAGGGGGGCTGTCACCTCGGGGCCTTTGTCGAGGTGCCGCTGGGGCCGCGCAAGATGCTGGGCGTGGTCTGGGGGCCGGGCGAGGGCGGTTTCGACCGCGCCAGGCTGCGGCCGGTGCTGCGGGTGCTGGATGCGGCGCCGATGCGCGAGGGGATGCGCGCCTTTCTGACCAAGGCGGGCGCCTATACGCTGACGCCGCTGCCGGCGATGCTGCGGCTGGCCACGCGGGCGCCGGGGCTGGGGGCGCCGCCGGGATCACGCAAGATCTATCGTCGCGGCGAGGGGCTGCCCGACCGCGATACCAAGGCGCGGCGGGCGGTGCTGGAGGTGCTGGAGGAGTACGGCGGGCTGGCCTTTACCCTGAAGGAGCTGGCCGAGATGGCGGGGGTGTCGACCTCGGTGGTCAAGCGGCTGGCGACGCAGGGCGTCGTGCGTGAGGAAGAGGCGCCGCGCGACACGCCCTATCTGCCGCTCGATCCGGCGCGGCCGGGCAAGGCGCTGACCGAGGACCAGGCGGCGGCGGTGACGCTGCTGCACGAGAGCGCGGCGCAGGGCTATTCGACGACACTGCTGCGCGGGGTGACCGGCTCTGGCAAGACCGAGGTCTACCTCGAGGCGGTGGCGGACTGCCTGCGCCGCGGGCGGCAGGCGCTGGTGCTGTTGCCGGAGATCGCGCTGACTCAGGAGTTTCTGACACGGGTCGAGGCACGGTTCGGCGCCAAGCCGGCGGAATGGCATTCCGGCATCACCCAGACCGAGCGGCGGCGCTGCTGGAAGATGGTGGGCGAGGGCGGCGCGCAGATGGTCGTAGGCGCGCGGTCGTCGCTGTTCCTGCCGTTCCGCGACCTCGGGCTGATCGTCGTCGATGAGGAGCATGACACCTCCTACAAGCAGGGCGACGGGGTGCTCTACAATGCGCGCGACATGGCGGTGCTGCGCGCCTCGATGGAAGAGGCACAGGTGGTGCTGGCCTCGGCCACGCCCTCGCTGGAGAGCTGGGCCAATGCGCAGGCCGGAAAATACACCCGGATCGAGCTGACCTCGCGCTTTGGCGAGGCGGTGCTGCCGGAAATGCGGGCGATCGACATGCGGGCCGAGAGCCTGCCATCGGATCGCTGGGTCTCGCCGACGCTGCAGGCGGCGGTGAACGCGCGGCTGGAACGGGGCGAGCAGTCGCTGCTGTTCATCAACCGGCGAGGCTATGCGCCGATCACGCTCTGCCGCGCCTGCGGCCACCAGATCGAATGCCCGCAGTGCGACGCGCGGATGGTCGAGCACCGGTTTCTCAAGCGGCTGGTCTGCCATCAATGCGGCGAGAGCAAGCCGATGCCCACGGTCTGCCCCTCCTGCGAGGCCGAGGATCGACTTGCGGCGGTGGGGCCGGGGGTCGAGCGGCTGACCGAGGAGGCGGTGGCGCTGTTTCCCGAGGCGCGGGTGGCGACGCTGTCGTCTGACATGTACGGCTCGGCCCGGGCGCTGAAAGAGCAGATCGAGATGATCGCCGGCGGCGGCGCCGACATCATCATCGGCACGCAGCTGGTGGCCAAGGGGCACAACTTTCCGCTGTTGACGCTGGTCGGCGTGATCGATGCCGATCTGGGTCTGCACGGCTCCGACCTGCGCGCCGCCGAGCGGACATTCCAGCTGGTGCGGCAGGTGGCGGGCCGGGCGGGCCGGGCCGAAAAGCCGGGCCATGCGCTGATCCAGACACACCAGCCCGAACATCCGGTGATCCGGGCGATCATTGCCGGTGACGAAGAGAGCTTCTGGCGGGCCGAGGCCGAAGAGCGCCGCGCCGCCGGGGTGCCGCCGTATGGCCGGCTGGCCGGCATCATCATCTCGGCCGAGGATGCGCAGCAGGCCTTCGACCTCGGCAATGCGCTGGCGCGCAATGATGCGGCACTGAGGCGGGTGGGGGCGCAGGTCTTTGGCCCGGCGCCGGCGCCGATCGCGCGGGTGCGCGGACGACATCGGGTCAGGCTGCTGGTCAAGGCCGACAAGGGGGTGGCGCTGCAGCCGGCGCTGGCCGATTGGGTCGGTCAGTTCCCGCTCAGGGGCTCTCTGCGGCTCGCCGTGGATATCGACCCGCAGAGCTTTTACTGAGCGCTCAGCGCTGCAGGGCGCGGGCCAGGGCGTGGTAGGAGGCCTTGGGCGTGCGCACCTGGGTGTCATAGTCGACATGGACGATGCCAAAGCGCTTGGCATAGCCGAAGGCCCATTCGTAGTTGTCCAGAAGCGACCAGTAGAAGAAGCCGCGCAGGTCGACACCCTGGGCGATGGCGTCGCGGGCGGCTGACAGGTGACCGTCGATGAAGCCCATGCGCACCGGGTCGTGCAGCGCGCCGCCTTCGAGGATGTCGTCGCCGGCCATGCCGTTCTCGGTCACGTAGATCGGCAGGCCCTTGGCCGGACCCTCCGACAGGCGCACCAGAAATTCGCAGAGCCCCTCCGGGCGGATTTCCCAGCCCATGGCGGTCTTGGGCAGGGTGCCCTCGATGGCGCGGCAGGCGGGCCAGGGCGCGGTGGGATCATCGGCATAAAGCGCGCGGGTGTAGTAGTTGACGCCCAGCCAGTCGAGCGGCGCCGAGATGGTGGCGAGGTCGTCCTGCCAGCCGGCGGGCATATGCGGGCCGATGCCGTCGAGCACCTCCTGCGGATAGCCCTGGCCGGCGATGGATTCGATGAACCAGCGGTTGAAGATCGCGTCGGCGCGGCCGGCGGCGGCCACGTCCTCGGGCCGGTCGGTGGCCGGGCTCGCGGTTTCGAAATTGAGCACGATGCCGAGGTTTTCGGCCCCCCTGGCGCGCAGGGCCTGCATCGCGGAGCCATGGGCCAGCAGCACGTGGTGCATGGCATGGGCGGCGGCGCGGATGTCGCGCAGCCCCGGCGCATGGACGCCGACGAAATGCGACAGCCAGGCGACGCACCAGGGCTCGTTGATGGTGGCGGTGGCGGCGACGCGGTCGCCGATGCGGTCATGCACGATCTCGGAATAATCGGTGAACCAGCCGGCGATGTCGCGGTTCATCCAGCCGCCCTTGACCGCCAGCGCCGAGGGCAGGTCCCAGTGATAGAGCGTGAGAAAGGGCTTCATGCCGCGTTCGAGCACGCCGTCGACCAGCCGGTCGTAGAAGTCGAGGCCTTCGGCGTTGGGAGTGCCGGTGCCCTCTGGCAGGACCCGCGCCCAGGAAGTGGAGAAGCGGTAGGCGTCAAAGCCCGCCGCCTGCATCAGGTCGAGGTCCTCTTCCCAGCGGTGGTAGTGATCGCAAGCCACGGCGCCGTCATCGCCGCCGACGACATTGCCCGGCGTGGCGGCAAAGGTGTCCCAGTGGCAGGAGCCGGCACCGCCGAACTTTGCGCCTTCGATCTGATAGGCGGCGGTGGCGGCGCCAAAGAGGAACTCGGGCGGGAAATCGCTGCGTGCGCTGTGAAGGTCTTCGGTCACGGGTCGGTCTCCTGTCATGGGTGGCCTGTGCGGCGTCTGCGCAGAATGACAGGGCCGGCGGGTCAGTCAATCGGGGATGATAGGGCGCAGGGCTCAGCCGAACAGGTCGGATTGGCCCGGCGGGCGCGGGGCGGCCATGCCGAGGTGGGTCCAGGCCTTCTGTGCCAGCATGCGGCCGCGCGGGGTGCGCTGGATCAGGCCTTGTTGCAGCAGATAGGGCTCGATCACCTCTTCCAGCGCGTCGCGGCTTTCGCTGAGCGCGGCCGACAGCGTCTCGATCCCCACCGGGCCACCGGCGTAATTCTCGGCGATGAGCTTGAGGTAGCGCCGGTCGGCGCCGTCGAGGCCGAGGTTGTCGACGCCCAACCGGGTCAGCGCCCCGTCTGCCAGTTCGCGGGTAATATGGCCGTCGCCGTCGACCACGGCGAAATCGACCACCCGGCGCAACAGCCGCCCGGCAATCCGCGGCGTGCCGCGGGCGCGGCGCGCGATTTCGCGTGCGCCGGCGTCATCGGCGGGAACCCCGAGCTTGACGGCATTGCGGCTGACAATTTCGTGCAGCTCGTCGATGGTGTAGAAGTTCAGCCGCGTCGGGATGCCGAAGCGGTCGCGCAGCGGAGTAGTCAGCAGGCCAAGCCGCGTGGTGGCGCCCACGAGCGTAAAGGGCTGCAGCTCGATCCGCACGGTGCGAGCGGCGGGGCCCTCGCCGATCACCAGGTCGAGCTCGAAATCCTCGAGCGCGGGGTAGAGCACCTCTTCGACCGCCGGGTTGAGCCGGTGGATCTCGTCGATGAACAGCACGTCGCGGGCCTCGAGATTGGTAAGGATCGCCGCCAGGTCGCCGGCCTTGGCCAGCACCGGGCCGGAGGTCATGCGGAAGTTGACGCCCAACTCGCGCGCCATGATCTGCGCCAGCGTCGTCTTGCCGAGGCCGGGGGGGCCGTGAAACAGCGTGTGGTCCATCGCCTCGCCGCGCTGGCGGGCGGACTGGATGAAGACCCGCAGGTTGGCGCGGGCCTCGGCCTGACCGATGAAATCGCCCAGCTGCTGCGGCCGCAGGGCGCGGTCGTAATCCTCGGGCCGCTCTTCGGGGCGCAGGGTCGGGTCCGGTTCGCTCATCTCAGCCGCTCCTCAAGCCCGCGCGGGCTTTCCTCGCGCCGCTGCCGTGTCGCAGGGCTCATCCCTTGGGCGCCAGCAGCTTGAGCGCGGCACGGATCAGGGCCGGGGTCTCGGCCTCGGGGTCCTCGCCCGCGGCCTGGGCCACGGCGCCCGCCGCCTCGCCCGGAGCATAGCCGAGGTTGCTGAGCGCCGAAAGCGCCTCGGCCTGAGCATTGCTGGCCTTGGGCGCGGGTTTCGCAGCGGGGCGGGGGGACGCAGGTTCGATCACCATGTCGTCGACATCGCCCACCTCGGCCGTCTGTGCGCCGCCCATGGCCATGACCGCCGGGGCCTTGTCCTTGAGTTCATGCACCACGCGCTGCGCGGTCTTGGGGCCGATGCCCTTGGCGGCCTTGATCGCCGTCACATCGCCAAGCGCGATCGCCCGGCTCACGCCCTCTGGCCCCAGGGCGCCCTGGATCGCCAGTGCCGCCTTGGCGCCGACGCCCTGGACGGTCAGGAGCAGGCGGTGCCACTCCTTCTCGACCAGCGAGGGGAAGCCGTAGAGCTGCAGCAGGTCCTCGCGCACCACCAGATCGGTATAAAGCGCCACCGCCTCGCCCACGCCGGGCAGGGTGGCCAGCGTGCGTTCGGAGCAAAAGACCACATATCCCACGCCGCGCACGTCGAGCAGCACGTGATCCTCGCCGCGGTAATCGATCCGTCCGGACAGCTTGCCAATCATGACGGGGTCACCTCGCGCAGCGCCGGCGAGCGGTAATAGAGCGCATGGGTGATGGCGATGGCCAGCGCATCCGCCGCATCGGCCCCGGCCAGCACCACGCCCGGCAATTGCATCTTGACCATATGGGCCACCTGTTTCTTGTCCGCATGGCCGACGCCGACCACGCATTTCTTGACCGCGTTGGGGGCGTACTCCCCGACGTCCAGCCCGGCCTGCGCCGGCACCAGGAGAGCGATGCCACGGGCCTGGCCGAGTTTCAACGTCGCCACCGCGTCCTTGTTGACGAAGGTCTGCTCCACCGCCGCCGTGGTCGGCGCAAAGCGCCTGAGCACCGCGGTCAGCTGCTCATGCAGCGACAGCAGCCGCAGCGCCAGATTGGTGCCTGAGGAATGGCAGACGCCGTTGGCGACATGCGAGAACTTGTTGCCGGTGACGTCGATCACGCCCCAGCCCAGGTTGCGCAAACCCGGATCGATGCCCAGAACCCGCATGACTGCCCCGTTTGTTGCTTTTTTGTTTCGCTAGCACGAAGCGGGAACAAACACCAAGAGAAACCTGTCAAGGCCCCCGTCCAAGCGCCCGACCGCAGGGCCGCCCTGGGCCGACGTCGGAAAGCGCCAGTCGAGGTCTGAAAACGACATGTAATATCCATGGTTTATTGATTAATTTCAGCGTCTTGCTGCGGTGCAGAGATATGCAGAAAACGCATACGGGGAATGCAGTCATGGCGCTTGCCCGGAGGCAGTTTGCCCATTAATTGCGCGAAATGAAAACACGCGCCGCCATGGCGCTTTAGCCTAGGAGCGAAAACAATGGCAGTTTCTGAACAGAGCCACGCCCATCTCGCGATTGCCGGCGTTGCTGAGCGCATCGGCCGCGTCATTGTTGCCATGATCTCGGCCGTGCAAGAGTGGAACGATGCCCGCCAGACCCGCAAGATGCTTTCCAAGCTGAGCGACGGCGAGCTCGACGACATCGGCCTGACCCGCGCCGACATCGACCGGGTGGCCCGCGGCGACATCTACTGAGTTTCCGCAAATGACCACGAGCCCAGGCCGCGCTTCGCAAGAAGACGCGGCCTTACTCGTTAAAGAGGTCGGGTAAGTCTCAAATACGGCCCGTGAGTCCTGCGTGGGGTGCGGGCCGCGCAAAGCCGGAACGGGGTGCCTTGGGCACGCCGCGCCGGAGCACTGGCAACATAAACCTGTGGTGCGGACCCCGGCGGCCAAGGCCGGCCGGAGCCCTGAAGATCAGAGCAGAGGTGCGAGGAAACGGGCCGCGATCTGCGACGCCGGTTCGATCTGCATGGCCCATGCGGCGCCTTGCTCGAAGATGGTGCCTTCGGCCAGCAGCGCCAGCTTGTCCTCGTACTGGACCGGGCCCTGGTGGGCAATCAGCAGCCCCTTGAACCCGATGAAGCAGAGCGCGATGAGCATGAGCCCGCGCAGGGGAACCCCGGCCAGCCCGCGACGCGGACGCTGGCGGATCAACCCGGTGCGGTCGATGAATGTGACGTGACCCCGTGCCAGTTTGCGGTTCTTTCTGGCGATGCGATTCACGCGTTTGTCGAAGTGGAACAGCGTTTCCGACATGACAGCCTCTAATAATCTGGCCCCCACCAGACACGGCGTCATTAATGCGCTGCAAATGTGGCAAGACTGGGGCGAACACCCCCAAATGGCTGAAAATGCCCCGCAAATCAGTCAGATTTGCGGAGAGTCAGCGTCGTCCATTCAACAATCTCTTCCCGTTGCACCAGATTGATACCGTTCTGCGCATAGACCTCAATCACCTCATCCGCCTGTTCGTTGAGGATTCCGGATAGAATCGCATATCCCATGGAATCAAGATGCCGCGCCATATCGGGCGCCAAGGCAATCAGCGGCCCCATCAGGATATTGGCAAAGACCAGGTCAAAGGGTGCGCGGGCCGCGATCTCGGGGTGATCAAAGCCCATGGCTTCGACACAGGTGACCCGACCGTCAAGGCCGTTGGCGCGGACATTGGCCTCGGCCACGTCGACGGCGACCCGGTCGATGTCAGAGGCCAGCACCTGCTGCGGCCAGATCCGTGCGGCGGCCATCGCCAGTACTGCGGTGCCGCAGCCGATGTCAGCGACGCTCTTGCCGACAAAGCCCTCGTTCGACAGCCGGTCGAGCGCGCGCAGGCAGCCCAGAGTGGTGCCATGGTGGCCGGTGCCGAAGGCCATGGCGGCCTCGATCAGAAGCGGCTCGCAGCCCTCGGGCACCTTGTCGGCGTCATGGCTGCCATAGACAAAGAAGCGCCCGGCCTCGACCGGCGCCAGCTCGCGCCGGACCTTGGCGACCCAGTCGGTCTCGGGCAGTTCAGAGACGACGAAGTCCTTGGCGCCAAAGGCCGCGGCCAGAACCGCCAGCGCCGCCGCGTCGGGGGCTTCGGTGAAATAGCCGCCGATCTCGAAGAGACCGGAGCCGTCCTCCATCTCGAAGACGCCGATGCCGGTGGGTTCCGGCTCCAGCCGCTCCATCGCCAGGCCGAGCGCCTCGGCTTCGGCTTTTCCGGGCAGGGTGGTGAAGGCGGTGAATGTGGGCATGAGAGGCCTCCTGACAAGGGTTTCCGGTCTCTAGCCCGAAGCGGCGGCCAAGGCCAGCGGCCTTGTGGCGGGCAGGCAGAGAGCCTTGGCTGATTCGCTTTTAACGCGGTATGGTGGGGGTATTACTCTCGCATAAAGGGAATTTGATATGTCCATTACCCTCGACATCCAGCAGCCGCAGCCCTTCGACCTTGTGGGCGCCGACATTCTGATCTCCGGCAATGCCACGGCCTTTGAAGGGACGCTCGGGGTGACCGTCTCGGAAGGCCATGACGAATACAGCGGCTTTGTCACCGTCGGCGCTCTGGGGCTCAGGCAGTTCCAGGGGGTGTTCTCGGTGCCGGTGAACAACAGCTTTCAGTTGAGCCGGGTGTTCCTGACGCTGGCCGATGACAGCGGCAACGAGAACGGTCCCTCGGTGGTGATCCCGCTGCTCTTTGGTCCGAAGATCCTCGCTGGCTACGCCGGCTGGCAGCCGCATGTGGTGCGTGCCGGCGATACGCTGACCAAGATCGCCCAGCACCACTACGGCACGAATGAGTACCAGCCGATTTTCGAGGCCAACCAGCATGTGCTGAGCTCTCCGAACCTGATCTTTCCGGGGCAGGTCCTGCGGGTGCCGCGCGCCGACATCTAGGCGCTTTTCCGGCCCTTGCGGCCCGTCCTCGCGAAGACAGGCCGCGAGGGCTGGAGGAGCGGCTCACTCCGCCGGGGCGGGGGCCCTCAGCGCGGCAAAGATGGTCTCGTTGCCCGGTTCCGGGTGGCGCGGGATCAGCAGTGCCAGCAGGAAGGAGCCCGAGGCGATGCCGGCCGCCGCCATGAACACCGAGGCGGGCGAGACCAGCCAGAGGTAGCCCAGCAGCGCCGGCAGGAAGACCGCGGCGATATGGTTGATGGTAAAGGCCACTGCCGCCGTCGGCGCGATGTCGCGCGGGTCAGCGATCTTCTGGAAGTAGGTCTTGAGCGCCAGCGCCAAGGCAAAGAACATGTGGTCGATGACATAGAGCGACGCCGCCAGCACCACGCCCCAGCCGAAGTAGTAGATGCCGCCATAGGCGAGGAAGACCGCCACCAGCCCGGCATACTCGAACAGGAGCGTCGCGCGTTCGCCGAAGCGGCCCACCGCTTGGCCCATCAGCGGCGCAAAGGCGATATTGGCCACCAGGTTGATCAGGAACAGCGCGGTGACCTCGTGCACCTGGAAGCCGAAGCGCTCGACCATCATGAAACCGGCAAAGACCACGAAGATCTGCCGCCGCGCGCCCGAGAGGAACTGCAGCAGGTAATACAGCCAGTAGCGCCGCCGCAGCACCAGCTTCTTGATCTGCGGATCGGGGGCCTCGAACCGCGGATAGAGCAGCATCGCCAGAACCGCCAACACCGCCGTGAGCCCGCCGGCGATCAGGTAGACATGGGTGTAGCTCAGGCCCAACGCCTCCCACGTCAGGACGATGGCGCCGTAGGCCAAAAGCGTCGCCGCCGAGCCGGCCGCCATCAACAGGCCAAGCACCCGGGGCGCCTGATCCTTGGGCAGCCATTGCAGCTGCAGCGACTGGTTGACGGTCTCGTAGTAGTGAAAGCCGATCGACGACAGCATGGTGATCGTCAGGATCCCCGCCATCGAGGGATAGAAGGCCGTCAGCGCCGTGGCCACGCCCAGCAGCAAGAGCGACACCAGCCCCAGCACCTGTTCATGCATGAAGACGATGAGCGCGATCACCCCAACGGCCAGAAAGCCGGGGATCTCGCGCACCGTGTGCAGCCAGCCGATGTCCGAGCCGTCGAAGCCCGCCACTTCGATGACGAAATTGTTGAGCAAAGCCGACCACGTGGCAAAGGCCAGCGGCATCGCCGCCGCCATGACAAAGAGCAACGTCACCGGCCGCTGCCGGAGCGGCAGGGTGCGGGCGGTGGCAAGGGGGACGAGGCGTGTCAGCATGGCTCTGCCATACGCCCGGCCGCGCCCGAAGGCGAGAGAAAGTGATGCGCAGACCCCTCTGCAGGAACGCACAGAGCCCGGTTTATCCCGGTCGCCGGGGGTGCTAATGACACCGCCATGCTGAGTTCTGACGCCATCGCCCCGCTCTTTACCCGCGCCGACGGGCGCTATCTCTTTGCCCGCTGGGGCCGGCCGATCGCGCCGATTGTCTTTGGCGTGACCGAGGGCACCCTGCCGGTCATCAGGGGCGCGATGGAGGCGGTGGTCGCCATGGCGGGCCACCACATGGCCGAGACCGACCCGGAGCTCGGCTCGAACTGCATGTTCTTCTTCTTCCGCGACTGGGACGAGCTGACCGAGGTGCCCGACCTCGACAAGCTGGTGCCCGACCTCGCGCCGCTGGTTTCGCGGCTCAAGGCGGCAGAGGCCAACCAGTACCGGGTGTTCCGCTTTGACGACCAGGGCGCGATCAAGGCGGCCTTCGTGTTCCTGCGGATGGATGCGGCGCTGGGCGCGATGCCGGCTGAAGATTTGGCGCTGGGGCAGGTGGTGCAGGTGATGTTGCTCTGGTCGGAACAGGCCTTTGCCGAGGTCTCGCCGCTGGCCATCGCCGGCGGCAAGACCGTGCTGCGCCCCGAGATCGGCGCGGTGATCCGCGCCGGCTATGACCCGGTGATGCCGGCGGTGGCGCAGGATCCGACCCATGCGCTGCGGCTGGCAGCGCGGGTGGGCGCGGCGCAGTAGGCGACGGGCGGCGTCGGCAACTGGCGATGCCGCGTCCGGGGCTAGCTGCTCCTGACCTTGCCGATCCGCTCGGCCTGTTCGGTGTCATGCGGCAGGACCACGTCGAGCGAAAAGGTCAGCCGAGAGACCGTCTCGTTGGTGGCCTCGCCCTTGCCGCCAAGGCTGGCCTCGACCACCCAGATGCGGGCGCTGGCCCCGCCGGAGGCTTCCTCGGACTTGGCCGCGCTGACCGCGATGTCGAAGTTGAGCGTCGTGCGGGGCGCCACGAAGTCCTTGTCCTTGGTGTGCAGTCCGGGGTTGACCAGCCCGCCCAGCGGCCGGATCTCGTCATCGGCGGCCGTGACGGCCTGGGCGATGTCGGATATGGCGGAAACGACGAAATCCTTGAGGTCCATCGCGTGATCCTCCTGCGGGAGACAACACGCAATAGTTGCACGGGTTGGCCTTTCGGACAATGAAGACCGAGAATGTGTGAGATGCGCCCCCTTCAGGCCGCCGCACTTTCCCGCGTTTCGGCATCGGCAATCGGCCAGTCCGTCATCAGGTCGCGCAGCAGTGGAAAGGCGCGGTGCATCCTGTCCATCTCGGCGGCCTGAACGATCCTGTCGGAGAATTGCGCCTTGCTGTCGTTGGTCTCATGCACCGCACGGATGTAGCTGGGCGTGCGGGAATAGATCACCCGCACCGGGCGGCGGTCGAGGATCTTCTTGTGGGCAATGCCGAAGGGCTGGCGCCGCGATCCGGTGGGTGCGGTGACCGCCAGCCCGAGGTTGGTGGCGGCATTGAGCCGGTGGCGCAGCGACATCTGCCCGTCGCGGAACACCGCCGAGATGCCGCGTGCATGCGAGATGAAGCAATATTCCTCGCCCGGGGCCCTCAGCTTCTTGGCCGCCAGCGCCTCGGCGCGCAGCCGCTCGGTGAAATCCACCGCCACGGCGTCATCGTCATCGAGCACGATCTGCGTGCTCCAGGGGTCGCTGGCAAAGGTCTCCTTGCGGTAGCGGGTGAAGCAGTCGCCGGCGCTGTCGGGAGCGCGAAAGATCACATGTGCCCGGTCGCCCAGCATGTCGCCACAGACCTGCTGCAACCGCGCCTTGTGGGGGTCGGGCAGGTCCTCGGCCGAAAGCACGATCAACCCGAAATCGCCATCGCTCTGATCGGCAAGCGAGCGCAGGGCGATCTTTTCGAGGAAGTAGTGCCGCTGGTCGAGACGGGCCTCGTCGAACAGCAGGGCCTTGTCGGTCGAGGCCTCGGACTGCCAGCCGGAGCGGCCGAAGAAGGAATAGCGCATCTCGTAGATCATATGCATCGGCGGTCTCGCTGATCGGTTCACCGGAACACTAGCGAGCCAGCTGTCGGCAACCAAGCGGCTTTGACGCGGGCCGGCCCGCCGAAGCCAAATTGGATCGGCCCGGTTGCACGCCGGTCACGGGGATGGTTTGACAGGGGCAGGGCGGCAACAGGGGATTTGCGATGCGGCATCGTTTCGACTGTCGGGTCTATTACGAAGACACCGATATGGCGGGGATCGTCTACCACGCCAATTTCCTCAAATACATCGAACGCGGGCGCAGCGAATGGGTGGCCTCGCTGGGGCTCGACCAGCGGGTGATGAAGGAGAGCGCCGGTCAGGCCTTTGTCGTGCGGCGGATCGAATGCGATTACCTGAGCCCGGGGCACTACGGCGACGACCTGACGGTCCTGACAAGGGCAGAGAAGGCGTCCGGCGCGCGCATGGTGCTGCGGCAGGAGGTCTGCCGGGGCGACGAGACCCTGTTCTCGGCTTTGGTGACGGTGGTCCTGCTGGGGCCGGGCGGTCAGCCGATGCGGCTGCCGGCAGAGTTGCGACAGGCGCTGGCCTAGCCGGCAGAGCAGCCGCGAATGTCGACCGCGTGTTTCCTGCCAAGGACCGTGAAACGCAGCCCCGAGCGGTCGAGCGCAAAGGGTGCGCCGTCGACATGCTGCATCTCGGTGCGCGCGGTCAGAACCGGCCCGTCGCGGCGGGCCTCGGCCTCGGTCACCCAGATCGCCGGGTTGGCGGTCTCGACCACCACGAATTCCGCGCCGCCGGCGCTGGGCATGGCGATGCTGGCGGTCAGCGAAATCCCACCCTTGATCGGCGAGAGCCGGCAGGTCACCTGGCCTACCTTGGCCTCGCGGGCCGAAAGCGGCTGGTTCATCAGCGCCGCCACCAGTCGCGGATCGCGGCGGCCGTCGGGGGTCAGGCTGCCGGAGAACTGCACCGTCGCCGGCACGCAGACATCCTTGCAGACGCCCAGCTCCATCCGGCCGGTCAACTGCATGGGGCGGCCAGTGGTGTCGGGGCGGATCACCAGCGGGATCACCACGTCGCCGGGATAGCCGATCGAGGTCATGCCGTTCTGGTCCATGGCCTTGGGCGTCGGCCAGACCGGCGCCAGGCTGCCGATGTTGCGGCTGCCGGCCCAGTCGAAGCGCGGCGGGATGCCGGCCTCGCCGGGGCTGCGCCAATAGGTCTTCCACCCCGGCGCCAGGTCGAGCAGAAGGCCCGCCACATGGCTGCCGTCGGCCTGCTGCCAGCCGGGGATCAGCGCGGCGCGCGCCACGTCGGTCTGGGCCTGCGCCGGGGCGGCGAGGCCCAGGGCCAGGGCTAGCGAGGTGAGGAGTTGGCGCATCATGATCATGAGATGCGGGAAAGGCGGGTGAAATCCAACTCACTTTGTGGCGAGCCTTGCGTCATGTGGCGCCACGGCCCATCTTTGACCGCAAGACATCAAGGGAGCGCCGAGGTGATGAACGAGCCGATGACCACAGCCGAGGACGGCGGGCTGACCGGCCAGCTGCTGATCGCGATGCCGGGCATGCTGGACCCGCGTTTTGCCCATTCGGTGGTGTATCTCTGCGCCCATTCGCCCGAAGGGGCGATGGGGCTGATCCTCAACAAGCCAGTGGCCGATCTGGGCCTGCGCGAACTGCTGGGCCAGCTCGACGTGGCGGTGACCGACGATTTCCGCGGCGCGCCGCTGCATTTCGGCGGTCCGGTCGAGCAGGGCCGGGGCTTTGTGCTGCACACACCGGACTACGAATCGCCGGTGGCGACGCTGCAGGTGGATGCGTCGGTCTCGATGACCGCGACGATGGACATCCTCGAGGAGATCGGCGCCGGCCGCGGCCCGCAGCAGAGGCTGGTGGCGCTGGGCTATGCCGGCTGGGGCCCCGGGCAACTCGAGATGGAGCTGGGGCAGAATGGCTGGCTGACCTGCGCGGCGGAGACCGGGCTGATCTTTGATACGCCGAATGCCGAGAAATGGGAGGCGGCGCTGCGGATCCTCGGTGTGGATGCGCTGGCGCTGTCATCGACGGCGGGACATGCGTGACGGCTGATGGGCGTGAGGGGGAGGCCCCGGATCGGGTCCGGGGCGGGGTTGTTCTTGGGATAGCTGTCGTTCTTCGGCGGCTTCCTGAGCGCCAGGCTCCAAGGCGCGGAATCAAGGCCGCAGGCCGCCGCGCCATCGCCGGGCCGCCCCTATGGCCCGGCGAATGGGTGACGTCGGCGCGCCGACCATTCAAAGCGCGCCGGTGGCTAGGAAAAAGCGTACAGAAGAACCGTTGCTTCGCCGCGCCGCGGCCCGACAATGACGCGGCTTGGTGCGAAGGGGTGCGGGAGAGGCCCCGGATCGGGTCCGGGGCGCGACGGGCTTGGAGCAACGCGGGAGCTGCGCCCCACACGTCCCGGACCTGATCCGGGACCTCACCTCACACCAGACGCCCCAAAACCCTCACTTCGACACGCTTTGCCACACCCAGGCGCCGTCCTCGCGAACAACCCGCGACGCGCGGCCCTCGTGCCAGAGGTGCAGGCAATGGGCCATCGCCTCGACCATCGCCAGGCCATATTCGCCCTCGCCGATCCGGCGTTTGAACAAAGGCGGGAAGCACTCGGTGGCGGTGTGCGGCTCGGCGAGATACTCCGACAGGCGGCGCAAGGCTCCATGGTGGTTGTCGATCAGCTGGTGCAGCCGCATCGGCAGCCCCGTAAAAGGCAGCTTGTGACCGCCCAGAACCAGGTGATCCTCGCGCGCCAGCGGCAGGAAGCGCTCGCAGCTTTCCAGCCAGTCGGAGACCGGATCGGCCTCGGGCTCGGTGGCATAGACGCCGATGTTGGACGAGATCGACGGCAAGATCTGATCCCCGGCAATCACCAGGTTGTCGTCGCGGCTCCAGAAGGTAGCATGGGCTGGGGCATGGCCGTTGCCCAGGTGCACATCCCAGCGACGGCCGCCCATGGTGACCTCGTCGCCCTCTTTCAGCCGGTGAAAGCCCAGCGGCAGCGGTGCCACCACATCGGCAAAGTTGAACGGCCGCTCGGCGGTGCGCCGGGCGAGGATCTCGGGGTCCATGCCGCAGGCGCGCCAGAAGTCCAGCGTCTGCTCGGTCGGCGCATGCTGTTCGTCCAGCGTCAGCATCCGTGCCATCAGCCACGCGGTGCGCGTGGTCCAGATCTCGGCGCCTTGCTCGGCCTTGAACCAACCGGCCAGACCCACGTGATCGGGGTGGTGATGGGTCATCACCATGCGCCGCACCGGCTTGCCGGCCAGCGGACCGTCGAGCAGGCGCTGCCAGATCCGGCGGCTGCGGTTCGAAGCCATGCCGGCGTCGATCAGCGTCCAGCTGTCACCATCGTCGAGCGCATAGACGTTCACGTGGTCCAGCGCCATCGGCAGCGGCAGCCGCATCCAGAGCACGCCGGGCGCCACCTCGGTGGCCGCGCCCTCTTCGGGCGGATCAGGCCAGGGATAGCGGATGCCCGATGTGCCGCCGTCCATCATCAGGAGGCCAGGTCTTCCGGCGTCAGCGCATAAAGCGAGGCCGCGCCAGCGCGGGCCTGTTCCAGCAGGCTGGCATGCTCGGGCAGCAGGCGCTCGATGTAGAACCGGGCGAGCCGGCCGCGGGAGCTGTCGGCGCCACCGGCCTCGGCGGCCTTGAGGTGGAAATGCCCGCCCAGCACCCGGGCAAAGCCCATCAGGAAGGGCACCGCACCGGCAAAGCGTTCGTTCAGGTCTTCGGTGCCGACCAGATCCTCGACCGCCTCGCGCAGGGTCTCGGAGGCCTGCCAGACCGGCTCGGCCAGGTCGGGCAGGGTGGCGCGCAGGCCTTCTGCATGAGCCTCGACCTCGTCGAGCAGCGCGTTCATCGCCTCGCCGCCGTCCATCATCTTGCGGCCCACAAGGTCCATCGCCTGGATGCCGTTGGTGCCTTCGTAGATCGCCGTCACCCGCACGTCGCGGTAAAATTGTGCTGCGCCGGTTTCCTCGATGAAGCCCATGCCGCCATGCACCTGAATGCCGGTCTCGGCGACGCGCATGCCGGTCTCGGTGCCGAAGGCCTTGGCAATCGGCGTCAGCAAAGCGGCGCGGGCCCGCCAGCCGGGCTCGCCGGTGGCATGGCCCATGTCGATCGCCTGGGCGCAGGCCACTGCGATGGCGCGGGCGACAAAGGTATCAGCGCGCATGGTGGCCAGCATCCGGCGCACGTCGGCATGATCGATGATCGTGCCGGTGCCGCCCTCGACGGGCGTGCGGCCCTGCTTGCGGTCGAGCGCATAGGCCAGCGCGGTCTGCGTCGCCGCCTCGGCCTGGCCCAGACCCTGAACACCGACTCCGAGCCGGGCGTTGTTCATCATGGTGAACATGGCGCGCATGCCGTCATGCGGCTCGCCCACCAGCCAACCGGTGGCGCCGTCGTATTCCATCACCGCGGTGGGCGAGCCATGCAGGCCCATCTTGTGCTCGAGCGAGACCACGCGCAGGGAATTGGCCTTGCCGGGATTGCCGGCTTCGTCAGGGATGAACTTGGGCACGAGGAAGAGCGAGATGCCCTTGGTGCCGGGCTTGCCATCGGGCAGGCGCGCGAGGACGAGGTGGCAGACGTTCTCGGCAAAGTCGTTGTCGCCCCAGGAAATGAAGATCTTCTGGCCCGAGACCGCATAGGTGCCATCGCCATTGGGCTCGGCCTTGGACCGCAGCGCACCGACGTCGGAGCCCGCCTGCGGCTCGGTCAGGTTCATCGTGCCGGTCCATTCGCCTGAGATCAGCTTGGGGATGTAAAGCGCCTTCAGCGCATCCGAGGCATGGTTTTCCAGCGCCTCGATCTGGCCCTGGCTCATCAGCGGGGCGAGTTGCAGCGACAGACAGGCGCCCGAGAGCATGTCGTTGACCGCGGTGGTCAGCATCATTGGCAGGCCCATGCCGCCGTGTTCGGGGCTGGCCGACATGCCGATCCAGCCGCCGTCGCCGATCGCCTTGTGGCCTTCGGCAAAGCCCGGCGAGGTGCGCACCACGCCGTTTTCCAACACTGCCGGGTGCAGGTCGCCATTGCGTTGATACTGTGAAAGCTTTTCCTCGCAGAGCCTGGCGGCCTCGGACAGAACGGCCTGCGCCATGTCCTCGGTCGCTTCCCGGAATTTCTCGGTTGCTGAGACCGGTGCCATGGGCACCACGTGGCGGAAAATGACGTCGTAGTCACTGAGGGGGGCGGAATAGGCCATGGGGAATACTCCCTTGCAAAGGCTTTGCTTTATGTTGGCTTCCAGCTATACGGCTGCGCAGCTTTGCGGCAACCGAAACGCGGCGTCACGGATATGAGCGAATTAGCGACAGAGCGGCTTGATCCCGACGCGGGCGGCGTGGCCCGCGCGGTGGCGGTGTTGCGGGCCTGCGGGCGCGTCGCTTTCCCGACCGAGACGGTCTACGGCCTTGGCGCCGATGCCCGCGAAGGAACTGCGGTGGCGGGGATCTATTCCGCCAAGGGCCGGCCTTCGTTCAATCCGCTGATTGCCCATGTGGCTGATATCGCCATGGCGCAGCGCTATGTCCTCTGGAGCGATCTAGCCGACCGGGTGGCCCAGGCCTTCTGGCCCGGACCGCTGACCTTGGTCCTGCCCTTGCGCGCGGACGCCGGGATCTCGCCCTTGGTGACTGCTGGCTTGTCGACGCTGGCGGTGCGGGTGCCGGCGCATCCCCTGGCGCAAGAGCTGTTGCGGGCGTTTGACGGCCCGCTGGCAGCGCCCTCGGCCAACCCCTCGGGGCGGATCAGCCCAACGGTGCCGGAGCACGTGCTGGCAGGCTTGGATGGCGCGATCGAGTCGGTGCTGATGGGCGGGCCCTGCGAGGTCGGGGTCGAGTCGACGATCCTCGGGTTGGCGCCGGAGCCGGTGTTGCTGCGTCCGGGTGGGTTGCCGGCCGAGGCCTTGGAGGCTTTGCTGGGGGTGTTGTTGGAAGAGGGTGGTTCAGCCGAGGCGCCCTTGGCGCCGGGACAGCTTTTGTCACACTACGCGCCAGAGGCCGGGTTGCGGATGAACGCGACCTCGGCCGGTGAGGGCGAGGTGTTGCTGGGGTTCGGACCTGTGAAGGGAGACATGACGCTCTCGGCCAGCGGCGACCTGCACGAGGCGGCGGCTGCGTTGTTCGGCGCGCTGCATGCGCTGGACGGACAGGGGGCACGGGTGATCGCCGTGGCGCCGATCCCGGAGACCGGGCTGGGGCGCGCCATCAACGACCGGCTGCGGCGGGCGGCGGCGCCTCGGTAGGCGGGTGCATGGCCCGGAATTTTGCGTGGCCCGGAATCAAGGGCGTCAGCCCGCCGGGCCAGCGGCTGCCCGCCCCACCGGGCTGCCGCTTTTGTTGACGAAAGCGCGTCGATCTGAGGTCTTTCGGAATTAACTGAGATAAAGTGCTGCCGAACTGAGGGTGTGGCGGCATCCCGCGGGCAGCCACTGACCCGGCTTGTGCAACGCTGGAATGGGGAGGGGCCCGGAATCAAGGCCGCAGGCCGCTGGGCCAGCGGCTGCCCGCCCCATCGGGCTGCCGCTTTGGCCGACGTAAGCGCGTCGATCGAACCTCTTCCGGATTTGGCTGGGATAAAGCGCTGCCGAACGAAAGTTGCAGCGGCACCCCGCGGGCAGCCGCTGGCCCGGCTTGTGCGACAGACAAACGCCGGGGCGATCCGCACCGCCCCGGCGTTCCAGGCTCACATGTTCGGATAGTTCGGCCCGTCACCGCCCTGCGGCGTCACCCACTTGATGTTCTGCGACGGGTCCTTGATGTCGCAGGTCTTGCAGTGCACGCAGTTCTGGAAGTTGATCACGAACTGCGGCCGACCGTCCTTCTCCACCACCTCGTAGACCCCGGCCGGACAATAGCGCTGCGCCGGCTCGGCGAACTTCGGAAGGTTCACGTCGATCGGCACCGAAGGATCGAGCAGCCGCAGGTGGCAGGGCTGGCTCTCTTCGTGGTTGGTGAAGGAGAACGCCACGTTGGTCAGCCGGTCGAAACTCAGCTTGCCGTCGGGCTTGGGATAGTCGATCGGCTTGTGGTGATAGACCGTCTCGGTCGCCTCGGCGTCGGACTTGCCGTGGCTCAGCGTGCCGAAGAGCGAGGCCCCGAACAGCTCGTTGGTCCACATGTCGAGCCCGCCAAGCGCCAGCGAGGCGGTCAGACCCCATTTCGACCACATCGGCTTGACGTTGCGCACCTTCTTCAGGTCGCGGCCGATGGCACCATCGCGCACCTCGGTCTCATAGGCGCTCAGCTCATCACCCGCGCGCTCGGCCTTGATCGCGTCAAACGCCGCCTCGGCTGCCGCCTTGCCCGAAAGCATGGCGTTGTGGTTGCCCTTGATCCGCGGCACGTTGACCATGCCGACCGAACAGCCCAGCAGCGCCACGCCGGGCGCCACCATCTTGGGCATCGACTGGTAGCCGCCTTCGGTGATCGCCCGCGCGCCATAGGCCACGCGCTTGCCGCCCTCGAGCAGCTCGGCCACCATCGGGTGATGCTTGAAGCGCTGGAATTCCATGTAGGGGAAGAGGTGCGGGTTCTTGTAGTTCAGATGCACCACGAAGCCGACATAGACCTGGTTGTTCTCGAGGTGATAGATGAACGACCCGCCACCGGCATTGCTGTTCAGGGGCCAGCCCATGGTGTGGGTGACCGAGCCTTCGCGGTGCTTGGCCGGGTCGATCTCCCAGATTTCCTTCATGCCGATGCCGAATTTCTGCGGCTGCTTGCCGGCGGAGAGGTCGTATTTCGCGATCACTTCTTTCGCCAGATGGCCGCGCACGCCTTCGCCGAGGAAGACATATTTGCCGTGCAGTTCCATCCCCGGCTCGTAGCCCGGACCTTCGCGGCCGTCGGGATTGCGGCCGAACTCGCCGGCCACCACGCCCTTCACTTCACCGTTCTCGCCATAGACCAGCTCTGAGCAGGCCATGCCGGGGAAGATCTCGACCCCCAGCGCCTCGGCCTGTTCGGCCATCCAGCGGCAGACATTGCCCATCGAGACGATGTAATTGCCGTGGTTCGACATCAGCTTGGGCATCGGCCAGTTCGGCACCCGCACCTTGCCGGCCTCGCCCAGCATGTAGAAATTGTCGTCCTTGACCGGCACGGTCAGCGGCGCGCCCTTTTCCTTCCAGTCGGGGATCAGCGCGTCGAGACCGCAGGGATCGAGCACCGCGCCCGACAGGATATGCGCGCCCACCTCGGAGCCCTTTTCGAGCACCACAACGTTCAGCTCGGCATCAAGCTGCTTGAGCCGGATCGCGGCAGACAGCCCGGCAGGCCCGGCCCCCACGATCACCACATCATATTCCATCGCTTCGCGCGTCACGTCGCTCATCTAAGCTCCCCCTGGCTGGTGCTGCACCTGCATCATGATCCGCAGACTCCTGCCCGGAAAATGCCCCTCGGTCAACGCCACGCGCTGCGTCACAATCGAACAAATCGGGGCCTTGAGGGGTAATTTTCCGATGTTAGCGCCCAAGCTCTGCGCCGTGGGCGATTCGCGCGACGCTTTGCCCACCGGGGGAAAACCCCCTTGCATCCGGTCCGATGCTCGGGGCAATGTCGCTGAAACGAGCTGTGATGAATTCGCCGCCGCCTCGACAGGGGCAGGCGGCCCTTTCTGGTAAGGCCTATGGAAAAGATACCTATGACGCGCGCGGGCCACGCCGCGCTCGAAGCCGAATTGAAGACCCTGAAATCCGTCGAGCGGCCGGCCGTCATCCAGGCGATCGCCGAGGCGCGCGAACTGGGCGATCTCAAGGAAAACGCCGAGTACCATTCGGCGCGCGAAAAGCAGGGCTTCATCGAGGGCCGGATCAAGGAGCTCGAGGGCGTGCTGAGCCTGACCGAGGTGATCGACCCCACAAAGCTCTCTGGCTCGGTCAAGTTCGGCGCGACGGTCACGGTTGTCGACGAGGAAACCGACGAGGAAAAGACCTGGCAGATCGTCGGCGAGCACGAGGCCAATGTCGAGAAGGGCCTGCTCAACATGAAGTCGCCCATTGCCCGGGCATTGATCGGCAAGGAAGAGGGCGACAGCGTCGAAGTCCGCACGCCGGGTGGAACGAAGGATTACGAAATCCTCAAAATCGCCTATATCTGACGGCGAGCGCCCCGCGCGCCCCCCATTGAAGAGCCCGGCCATGCCCGACGCCACCACCAATCCTTCGCCCGACGCGGGCGGCAAGCTGGCGCCTTCGGCGCCGACGCCGCTGGGCATCTACGACCGCAGCCGCGGCCCGCAGGTCACCGGCATCGAAGTGACCGCCATCGCCCTGTCGCTGATCTGGCTTCTGGGCGCGGCGGTGTTCTTTGTCGTGCTCGAGCCGTCGAACAGCACCGATGACAGCCTGCGGTTCCTGATGACCATGCTGGCGGTCTTCATGCCGGTCGGCATGATCTGGGTCGCCGCCACCGCCGCACGCGCCTCCAAGGTGATGCGCGACGAGGCGACGCGCCTGCAGACCGCAATCGACGCGCTGCGCCACGCCTATGTCAGCCAGAGCCAGGGCGGCACCTCGGCCACCTCGGTCGGCCGCAAACTCGACGAGATCGCCGCAGCCCAGCGCAAGGCCGAGGCGACGCTGGCGATGTTCTCCTCGACCCGCGAGATCGGCAGCCACCGTCCGGCCCAGCCTGCCGCCGCAGCGCCTGTGGCGCGGCCGCAGGCCAGCGGCGATGACCAGCCGGCGCTGGCGCTGGGCACCCCGGCCGAGGCGCTGACGCCGGAACTGTCGAACGACGATTTCATCCGCGCGCTGAACTTTCCCGAAACGCCAGAGGATCGCGACGGCTTTGCCGCGCTGCGCCGGGCGTTGAAGCACCGCCCGACGGCGCAGCTGGTGCAGGCGGCGCAGGACGTGCTGACGCTGCTCAGCCAGGACGGCATCTACATGGACGACCTGCGCCCCGACATGGCCAAGCCCGACGTCTGGCGCCGCTTTGCCGAAGGCGCGCGGGGTCGCGCGATTGCCGGCCTCGGCGGCGTGCGCGACCGCTCGTCGCTGGCCCTGTCGGCCGGTCGGATGAAGCAGGACCCGATCTTCCGCGACGCGGCGCATCACTTCCTGCGGGTCTACGACCGCGCTTTCCAGAGCTTTTCCGAACGCGCCTCCGACGCCGAGATCGCCGCTTTCTCCAACACCCGCACCTCGCGCGCCTTCATGCTGCTCGGTCGGGTGGCTGGGACGTTCAACTGATTGGTGCCAAGCGTCCCGGACTTGATCCGGGACCTCGCGGACGACGCTGGCAGAGGCCCCGCATCAGGTCCGGGGCTGCGTTGGACGAGGCTTGAGGTCTGAGCGCTGCACCGGGCGCTGTCCCGCACTGCAGGGCCTGAACCGTCACAAATTGGAACCGCCGTCCCGGACTTGATCCGGGACCTCCCGGACGTCGCTGGCAGAGGCCCCGGATCAGGTCCGGGACGCGTGTCACCCGGAAAAACTCCCGAACGGCAGAAACCGCACCGGATCGCCCTCGGCAATCTGCGCCGGCCCGTCGGGCAGTTCCACCAGCCCTTCCGCCCAGCTGAGCCCGCTGATCCGCCCCGAGCCCTCAGAGGCGAAGACCTCGGCCCGGCCGTCGCGCAGCCGCGCGCGCAGGTATTCCCGCCGCCCCGGCTTCTTGCGCTTGGCAAAGCCCGCCGGCACGTCAAAGCCCTGAGGTTCAGTCCAGCTGCCCCCCGCCAGCACCTCGAGCGCCGGGCGGGCAAAGATCAGCGTGCAGACCAGCGCCGCCACCGGGTTGCCGGGCAGGCCGAAGACCGGCACTCCGCGCCAGGTGCCCAGCGCCAGTGGTCGCCCCGGCTTGACCGCGATGCGCCAGAGTTGCATCGCGCCGGCCTCGCGCAGGAGCGCCGACATGTGATCCTCGTCCCCGGCAGAGGCCCCGCCGGAGGTCAGCACCACATCCGCCGCCGCGGCCGCATCGTCCAGCCGCGCGCGCAGCGCCGCGCGGTCGTCGGGGGCAATGCCGAGGTCCACCGCCTCGAAGCCCCATTGCCGCGCCAGCGCCAGCAGCATCGGGCGGTTGGCATCATATATCTGTCCTGCGCGGGCCTCGGTGCCCGGCGGCAGGATCTCGTCACCGGTCGACAGCACCCCGACCCTCAGGCGGCGTCGGAGCGGCAGGCTGCCGTGCCCCACCGCCGCCAGCAGGGCCAGATCGGCGGGCATCAGCCGGCGCCCGGCCGGAAGGACCGGTGCGCCCTCGGCCACATCCTCGCCGGCCTTGCGGGCATTGGCGCCGCGTTTCAGCGGCCCGCGCAGCACGATCTGCCGGCCGTCGGTGGTGACGTCCTCCTGCAGCGCCACGGTCTCGACCCCCGGCGGCAGGGCGGCGCCGGTCAGGATGCGCAGGGCATGGCCCTCTGGCACCACGCCGTCAAACGGCACGCCCGCCGCCGCGCGCCCCTCGACCAGCGGCAGCCGCGTCACGCCCTCGGGCAGCGCGCCGGCAAAGCCGTAGCCGTCAACCGCCGCATTCGCCTGCGGCGGGTTCGACCGCCGCGCCACCATGTCCTGCGCCAGAATGCGCCCCTCGGCGCCCTCGAGCGGCCCCTGCTCCACGCCGACGCGGACACTCAGAGTGTTGCGCAGATGGGTCAAGGCTTCGTCAACCGGCACCCAGTCGACCCCCGGTGGGAGGGCGAAACAATCGTTGCTCAGCGGGGGCGGGTCGAGGGTGGCGGGTGAGAGCGCCTCTTCGTGCCCCAGCCCGAATATCCAGCCTTCCTCCGGGGCGTCGACGTCCAGCATGGTCGCAAGCTGCTCCGCCGGCAGATCGGCAATCGCCCGGGCAAGAATGCGCACTTGGGCGCGATCCTTGATCTCATCCTCACCGCATTCCGCCGCGATGATCGGTGCGATCAGCGAGGGCCAGACTTCGACCAATGCCAGATCGCTGTCGAGCGGCTCGAACGGCCAGGCGCGGGCCTGATACTTTTGCCGCAGACGCTGCAGCACCGGCAGGCCCATGAAAACCTGCGAGCCCACGGCCCCGGCGCCGGCCAACTGCCAACAGGTAAAACTCCCCTTGGCACGCTCCTCGCAGGCGCGGCGCTCGGGAAAGGGATTGCGGTACTGGCTCTTGTTGCGCGGCAGACCATCGATCTCGCGCGCCAATCCGTTGAACCAGAACGGGCCATCTGAGCCGAACTGCCGGTTTATCATTCCAGCGAGGTCGAACCGGTTGTTCGCCTTTGGCGAGTCCTCCACGCGGGCTTCGAACCACTGCCAAAGCGCCAGAGGATCGGCCTGGCCGGTCAGTGCCTCAGCAAACCCTTTGGGGTATCCGAACGGGAAATCGAAACCGATGAAAAGCCGCCTGCTAGCGGCGTGTTCAGCTTCGATCAGTTCGCAGAGCGCCGCCTCAGCCACCTGCCGATTGCGACAATAAAACGGCTCTTCTTCGATGCCGGCCCGCATCAGCCCGATCCAGATCGCGTCTTTCTTCGGTCTCACGCCCCTGTCGTTTCCGCCTGACCAGTCCACCACGGCAATCGTGTCAAATCTCACAGCCCCACCTCGCGCAGAATGAAATCGGCCACGGCCTGCGTGTCGTCGAGGTGGAACACCGGCCGGTCGAGCGCTGGCGCGGCGTCAGAGGCGACGGCGCGGATCGTCGGGTCGTCCGGGGCGATCAGCGGCTGGCCGGTGGCGGCGCGCTGGGCCTCGATCTTGGGGTGACGGTCGCGTTTGTAGCCTTCGACCAGCACCAGATCGCAGGGCGCCAGTTGCGCCAGCAGCGCCTCGAGCGGCGGCTCTTCGGCGTCGCGCAGCTCGGTCATCAGCGCCACGCGGTTGCGCGAGGCGAGCAGCACCTGTGTGGCGCCGGCCAACCGGTGGCGATGCGAATCCTTGCCGGGCTGGTCGACGTCGAAGCTGTGGTGCGCGTGCTTGACGGTCGAGACAGTGAAGCCGCGCGCGGTGATTTCGGACACCAGCCGCTCCATCAGCCCGGTCTTGCCGGAGTTCTTCCAGCCGGTCACGCCATAGAGCCTCATCGCGCCATCGCCTCGGCCTGCGCCAGATCCTCGGGCGTGTTGACGTTGAAGAAGGCCCGGCCCTCGGGAAACAGCGCCTCGCGGCCGCCGTGGCGGTCGGTCCAGAGGACGACCTTCGTGAGGCCGTCGTTCAGGGCGGCGCGCAGGTCATCGCGCAGGGCCACCGGCCAGAGGCCGAAGGTGGGGTGGCGGACATGGCCACTTTTGGACATCGATTTGGTCTCTTCGTCATCGCGCGGGGTGGCGGCGAGGACCAGCGGATGGGTCTGGCCTGCGCTTGTTTCCTCCAGCCGCGCCACGAGGTCGGCGGGCAGGAAGGGCGTGTCGGCGGCGGCGGTGACGATGCGGTCGAAACCCTGCGCGGCGGCATGGTCGAGCCCGGCCAGCACCCCGGCGAGCGGGCCTGCGAAATCTGGGATGGTGTCGGCCACGACCGGCAGGCCGTAGCTTGCAAACCGCGCGGGATCGCCATTGGCGTTGAGCGCCAGCGCGGTGACCTGCGGCTGCAGCCGGTCGATCACATGGGCGAGGATCGTCGTTTCGCCCAAGCGCAGCAGCCCCTTGTCGCCGCCGCCCATGCGTGTCGCCTGACCGCCGGCGAGGATCACGCCCAGCACGCTCATGCCTCGGCCCCCTTGCGGCGGCTTTTCCTGGGCTCGTCGGGCACGGCGTCGGGGTCGGCGTCCCAGGTGATGCGCTCTTCGCCCGACAGGCAGACAAAGCGCTTGCCGCGCATCCGGCCAATCAGGGTCAGCCCGACCTGCCGGGCGATCTCGACCCCCCAGGCGGTAAAGCCGGACCGAGACGCCAGCACCGGGATGCCCATGTGCGCCGTCTTGATCACCATCTCCGAGGTCAGCCGGCCGGTGGTATAGAGGATCTTGTCGGCGCCGCTCACACCTTCCTGCAGCATCCATCCGGCGATCTTGTCGACGGCGTTGTGGCGGCCGACGTCCTCCATGTAGACCAGCGGGCGGTCCTCTTCGCAGAGCACGGTGCCATGGATCGCCCCGGCCTCGAGATAGAGTGAGGGCGTGGTGTTGATCTGCGCCGAGAGCGCGTAGAGCCAGCTCGAGCGCAGTCGGGCCTGCGGCAGGGTCAGCCCTTCGAGCCCCTCCATCATGTCGCCAAAGACCGTGCCCACGGCGCAGCCGCTGGTGCGGGTCTTCTTCTTCAGCTTGTCCTCGTGGCTGGTCTGGCGGGCGGTGCGGACCACCACCACCTCGAGATCTTCGTCATATTCGACCCCGGTCACCACGTCGTCTGGCGCCAGCATCGCCTGGTTGCGCAGGAAGCCCAGCGCCAGATACTCGGGGTAGTCGCCGATCGTCATTGCGGTGACGATCTCCTGCGCATTGAGAAAGATCGTCAGCGGCCGCTCCTCGACCACCGAAATCTCCTGCGGCTGGCCGGCATGATCGACCCCGCGCACCACCCGCGTCAGGCGCGGCGCCGAGGGGTCGGGGGCGATGAGATAGCGGCTGGCATCTGGGGCGGTGGGCAATTGCGTCTCCCGGCGTCTCTTAGTAGGGCTTGGCCGAACCTAGGATGAAGCCATGCCACCCTCCACCCCCAAACGCGATTTCTGGCGCGGGATGCGTGACTCTGCGCCCTTCGTCATTGTCATCATTCCCTTCGGCGGCCTGTTCGGCGTGGTCGCCACCGAGGCCGGGCTCAACGTCTTCGAAGCGCTGACCTTTTCCATCGTGGTGATTGCCGGCGCGGCGCAGTTCACCGCGCTGCAGCTGATGGCCGAGGACGTGCCGATGCTGATCGTGCTGGTCTCGGCGCTGGCGGTCAACCTGCGCATGGCGATGTATTCCGCCGCGCTGACGCCGCATCTCGGCGCGGCGCCGGTCTGGCAGAGGGCCTTGGTGGCCTACTTCACGCTGGACCAGAGCTTTGCGGTCAGTTCGGTCACCTTCGAGAAAGAGCCCGAGATGCCGGTGACCAACAAGGTCGCCTATTTCCTCGGCACGGCGCTTGCCGTCTCGCCGCCCTGGTGGGTGGCGACGGTGGTGGGCGCGCTCCTGGGCAAGAGCGTGCCGGAATGGATGGCGCTGGATTTCGCCATCCCGATCACCTTTCTCGCCATCATCGCGCCGATGCTGCGCACCCCGGCGCATGTGGTCGCGGCGCTGGTGTCGATCGTGGTGGCGCTGATCTTTGCCTTCCTGCCCTACAACCTCGGCCTGCTGGTGGCGGGCGTCGCGGCGATGATGGCAGGGGCCGAGACGGAACGGCAGATGGAACGGAGTGCCGCGCGATGATCACGCCATGGGAAACCTGGGTCGCGATCATCGGCCTTGGCGTCGGCAGCTTCCTGCTGCGGTTCAGCTTTACCGGCATGGTCGGTGCCAGGAGCCTGCCGCCTTGGGTGCTACGGCACCTGCGCTATACCGCCGTGGCGCTGCTGCCGGGGCTGGTGGCGCCCTTGGTGGTCTGGCCGGCGGCCACGGGCGGCAGCCCGGATGCGCCGCGGATGATCGCCGCTGCGGCGACAATCCTTGTGGGGCTGGCCACGCGCAACGTGCTGGCCGCCATCGCGGCGGGGGCCGCGGGGCTGTACCTCAGCCTCTATCTGATCGGGTAGGGAGGGGGGCAGAGCCTACTGGCTCTGCTGTGCCTTGACCTTGGCGTCGAACTCGGCAATCGCCTTGGACTTGTCGTCGGCGTCGTTCTCGTAGAGCTTGCGGGTCGTCACGCCGGGCAGGCGGCCGAACTGCTCGCTCAGGTTGACCGGGAAGAACGTCGGCCGGATGCTTTCGAACCCGGGCAGCTGCTTCAGGATCTGCGCGGTGGACTGGGCGCAGAACGCCTGTGACACCGCGCCGTTGTTGATTGCCAGTTGCAGCGCCTTTTCGGCGGTGGCGGCATCGACCTCGACGCGCTGGATGATCACGTGAAAGGTCTCGCGCGCATGGGCACGGGCATAGAAATCCTCGATCCGCGGGGTGATGCCGTAGAGCACGTCACCGCGTTCGGGGATCGCCGAATGCTGAACCGAGCCGGCGGGATCGAAGATCACCCGCTGCGAGCCGTTGATCATCAGGCTGCTATGCGCGCCAGACCCGGTCCGGTTGTTGACCATGGTGTAGAGCGTCAGCGCCGGCGGGCCGTCGTGGCGATAGACCGCGCGGGCCACCGCCTCGAGGCTGTCATTGCGGGACCGGTCCGGCGAGGGCGCACAGCCCGCCAGAAGCGCGAGGCCCAAGAAGGCCGCGATCAGTACTTTCATGGGGCAGGTCCCGCCAGAGCGTCAGGAATTGAAGATCGCGAGGAAGATCAGGATCAGGATCGAGGCAACCGCAACCCGCATCGCCCACTTGATGAAACCGTTGAAGGTTTCTTCCTGAACGGTGATGTCCATCTCGCCGTGCTTGTGATCAGCCATCTGTATTCGTCCTCTGAACTGGTTTGGCCGTGGATGTAGCGGATTCCTTTAGGGGTGTCACGACTTCATCGGCGCGCGATTATGTCGCTTCGGCCGCTTCGGCGGCTGCATCGCGGGTCGCATCCTCGAGCCGCTGCGCCAGCCGGAAGCCGATCCGCCGGGGCGCCTCCTGCTCGACCAGCTTCGGCAGGGCGCGCAGCAACACGCTGAGCTGGCTGACATGCTGGATCAACTGGGTGCGGATGCCTTCGGCGTCGGTGCCGTAGAAGGTGATGATGTCGGGGTCGAAGAACCCCATCCCCTCGATCCGCAGCACCCCGGCCTGCGAGCCGGTGAACCCCATCGCCACCTCGTGGGCATTGTCGAGCTCGGCCTCGAAGTCGCGGATATAGAGCACCAGCCGCTCGTAGGCCCATTCCGCCGGGCTTTTCTGCGCCACCGGCTTGTCGGTGACGCATCCGGCCGGCGTGGCCTCGCCCACGGGCCGATCCTCGGGATAGACCTCGATGCGGCGGGGCAGGGCCGCGGCCTCATAGGCCTCGGCGGTGGTGGAGATGTCATGTTCGTCCATGGGCCCTCGGCTCTAGAGCGGAATTTCGGTGGTGTCCTTGATGTCTTCCATAACAAAGCTGGCAGAGATATCCGAGACCGGCACCATGGCGATCAATTTCTTGTAAAAGGCATCATAAGCCGGCACATCCGCCACCCGCACCCGCAACACATAGTCCAGATCGCCGGTCATGCGATGCGCGCCGATGATTTCCGGCAGGACCCTGACGGCGCGGTCGAATTTCTCCATCCAGTCGGCGTCATGGGCATTGGTGCGCACCATGACAAAGGCCTGCAGCGGACAGCCGGCGCGCACCGGGTCGAGCAGCGCCACCCGCTTGCGAATGACCCCACGCTCTTCGAGATTGCGCATCCGCCGCCAGCAGGCATTGCGCGACAGGCCGGCGGTTTCGGCCAAGGCATCCATGCTCTGGGTGGCGTCCTTCTGGAGGGCGGCGAGGATCTTGAGATCAAATGCGTCGAGACTGTCCATTCATGGGATGATGTCCCGAAGAACGCGGCATGCGCAACCAAAATCGGGATCTCTGCGCAGCGTACCGGCGCTAGATTACCAGCAACGCATCAACGGAGAGTCTCATGTCTGCACCCACCGGTCCCGTCGCCTTCTTCACCGCCCATCCCGCCTCGGTCAACGAAAGCTATTTTCAGCACATGCGCTTTGCCTTCAGCTTTGCCGGCATGCTGTTTCTGGCCGGTGCGGCGGCGCTGGTGCATGCGATCTTTCCGGCGCTTTGCCAGACCACGGCCAGCCGGCTGGTGCGCAAGATGAACGACAGGCTCACGCGGCGGCACTAGGCGCCAAAGGCCCGCGAAAGCCCCCCGATTCCTCACGGTGACGTGAAATTGCCGATCGGGGGTAATCTCGGCCCGCCGCATTGCCTGTTCCCCGACAGCCCTCTAGGTTGTCGGCAAGCCAATGAGGAGCAGCGGGTGAGAGCGAAGAGTTTTGCATGGATCGTGGCATGGGGCCTTGCGCTCGCCACGACGGCGCCGGTGTCGGCGGCAACCCTGTCGGGGGCCTATCTGGCGGCGCGTCAGGCCGGATATCAGACCGATTTCCGCGCAGCGGCGGATTATTACGAAAAAGCCCTGTTCCTCGACCGCGAGAACCCCAGCCTGATCGAGGCGGCGGGTGCTGCCCGGCTGTCGCTGGGCGAGGTGGACCGCGCGATCGACCATGCGCGCCGGCTTGAAGACCTGGGCATACGCTCGCAGCTGGCGCAGATGGCGCTGACCGCCGGCCATGCGCAGGAGGGCCGCTACGGCGACATTCTGGCGATGATCGACGACAGCCGCGGCATCGGGCCGCTGGTCGACGGTCTGCTGGTGGCCTGGGCCAAGCTGGGCCAGGGCGACATGAGCGCCGCGCTGGTGGCTTTTGACGAAGTGGCCGAAGAAAAGGGGCTTGGCAGTTTCGCCGCCTATCACAAGGCACTGGCGCTGGCCTCGGTCGGCGATTTCGAACGTGCCGAAGAGATCATGTCCGACACCAGCGCCGGCGGCGCCCTGCTGACTCGTCGCGGCATCGTGGCGCGCGTCCAGGTGCTGAGCCAGTTGGGCCGCAACGACGAGGCCGCCGAGGTGATGGACGCCAGCTTCAACTCGCGCCTCGACCCCGGCCTCAGCGCGTTGCGCGAGGCGCTGGAAGCCGATGCCGCTATCCCGTTCGACATCGTGGGCTCGCCCAAGGAGGGCATGGCCGAGGTGTTCTACACCATCGCCGGCGCGCTCGAGGGCGAGGCGGGCGATGATTACACCCTGCTCTACACCCAGATCGCCGAATACCTGCGCCCCGGCCATGTGGACGCGATCCTGCTGACCGCGCAGCTGATGGAAGACCTCGGCCGGCACGAGCTGGCAGTGGCGACCTACGACCGGGTGCCGGCGGATCACCCCGCCTATCACGCCGCGGTGCTGGGCAAGACCGACGCGCTGCGCGCCTCTGGCGACATCGGCAATGCCATCGCCGCGCTCGAGGAACTGGCCGAGACCCATGGCGACCTGCCGATCGTGCATGTCTCGCTGGGCGATCTCTATCGCGGCGAGGCCGATTACGACGCCGCCGTCGAAGCCTATGACAAGGCCGTGGCACTCTATGGCGAGCCGGAAAAGGCGCAGTGGTTTGTCTTCTTCGCCCGCGGAATCGCGCATGAGCGGCGCGGCGAGTGGACCGATGCCGAGCGGGATTTCCGCCGCGCGCTCGATCTCAGCCCCGATCAGCCGCAGGTGCTGAACTACCTCGGCTATTCGCTGGTCGAGAAGCGCCAGAAGCTCGACGAAGCGCTGGCGATGATCGAACGGGCGGTCGAGATGCGGCCGAACTCGGGCCATATCGTCGACAGCCTGGGTTGGGTGCTCTATCGCCTTGGCCGCTACGCAGAGGCGGTCGATCACATGGAGCGCGCCGCCGAGCTGATGCCGGTCGATCCCGTGGTCAACGATCACCTCGGCGACGTCTACTGGGCGGTGGGCCGCAAGCTCGAGGCGCGGTTCCAGTGGCACCGCGCGCTGAGCTTTGTCGATGCCGACGATCCCGACGGTGAGGCCGACCCCGAGCGCATCCGCCGCAAGCTAGAGCTGGGTCTCGACAAGGTGCTGGCCGAGGAAGGCGCGCCGCCACTCAAGGTGGTGGAGAATGGCGCCAACTGAGGCCTTCGCGCCGGCCAAGATCAACCTGACGCTGCACGTCACCGGACAGCGCGCCGACGGCTATCACCTGCTCGATTCGCTGGTGGTCTTTGCCGATGTGGGCGACGTGGTGCGGGTGACGCCGGCCTCCGAGATGTTACTGCAGGTGACCGGCCCGCGCGCCTCTGGCGTGCCGGACGACGCGCGCAACCTCTGCTGGAAGGCGGCCGAGGCCTTTGGCGCGCCGGTGGCGATCGAACTGGAAAAACACCTGCCGGCAGCGGCGGGGATCGGCGGCGGTTCTTCCGACGCGGCGGCGGTGCTGCGGGCGATGGAAGCCGCGATGGGCCGGCGGTTCGAGGGCCACGCGCTGGCGCTGGGCGCGGATGTGCCGGTCTGCCGTCTGGCGCGGGCGGCGCGAATGTCGGGGATCGGCGAGATCGTCGAACCGGTGACGGTGCCGGTCCTTCACGCGGTGCTGATCAATCCCGGCGTTGAGGTGCCGACGCCCGCGGTGTTCCGCGGGCTGGCCTCGAAGACCAACGCGCCGATGGACGTGCTGCCCGAGAAGGGGGCGTTTCTTCCCTGGCTGGCGGAGCAGCGCAACGATCTGGAGCCGCCGGCCTTGGTGCAAGCCCCGGTGATCGGCGACGTGCTGAGCGCGCTCTCCGATGCCGGCGCCGCGTTGTCGCGGATGTCAGGCTCCGGCGCGACATGTTTCGGTCTGTTCGAGGATGCTGCGGCGGCGGAGCAGGCGGCCAGGCGGTTGCAGCAAGCGCAGCCCGGCTGGTGGGTTACCGCGGCCCGGTTGAGCTGAGGCGTGTTGCGCTGATTTCAGAGTGCCGCCGGATGGGAATTGATCCGCGGGGCCTCTGCGTCGACTGTTGGGCTTTGAAATTGGTCATGAGGTCCCGGATCAAGTCCGGGACGGCGTTGCCGAGCGCATCACTTTGGTGCAATCCCCCGACGCCGCGCGCATTCCGCCGGATGGACCACCGCGTTTCGGCTGCCCCAAACACATCGCCGCCCCGGACCCCGATCCGGGGCCTCAACGCCAGCTATCGCGCCTTGAGATCAACCCCGAGGCCTCCAACCCCGGGACCCGCTCAATTCACCCGGGCGACCACGTAATCCGCCAGATCATCCAGCAACTCCCGGATCGGGTGCTCCGGCAGACGGGTCAGGGCCGCCCGGGCCTTGCCTGCCCAGGCCAGCGCGTCCTGACGGGCGGCCTCCAGCGTGCCGTGCTTGTTCAGTAGCGCCAGCGCATGCTCGAGGTCGCCTTCATCCTGCTGACCCTTCTCGATGGTGCGCTTCCAGAAGGCGCGCTCTTCGGCGTCGGCCAGAGCCACCGCCTTGATCACCGGCAGGGTCAGCTTGCGTTCGCGGAAATCGTCGCCGATGTTCTTGCCGGTGGCCTCGGAGCCCCAGTAGTCCAGCAGATCGTCGACCATTTGAAAGGCGATCCCCAGCGCATCGCCGAAGTCGAAGAGTGCCTGCACCTCGTCCTCGGGCCGGCCAGCGATCACGCCGCCCACCTCGGTCGCGGCAGAGAACAGCGCGGCGGTCTTGCCGCGGATCACCTGCAGGTAGATGTCTTCGCCGGTGGCCAGGTTCTGCGCCGCGGTCAGCTGCAGCACCTCGCCCTCGGCAATCGTGGCGGCAGCATTCGACAGGATGTCGAGCACCCGCAGATCGCCGGGCTCGACCATCAGCTGGAAGGCACGGGCAAAGAGATAATCGCCGACCAGCACCGAGGACTTGTTGTCCCAGAGCAGATTGGCGGTGGGCCGTCCGCGCCGCTGGGCGCTTTCGTCCACCACGTCGTCATGCAGCAGAGTCGCGGTGTGGATGAATTCCACCGTCGCGGCGAGCTTGACGTGGTCCTCGCCCTCGTAGCCGCACATCCGCGCGCAGGCCAGGGTCAGCATCGGCCTGAGCCGCTTGCCGCCGGCGTCGACCAGATGCGCCGTCACCTCGGGGATGCGCGGCGCGTGCTTCGACGCCATGCGCGCCCGGATGACCTCGCCCACCGCTGCCAGATCCTCGGCCAGGAGCGTCGCCAGACGCTCGTGAGGTTTTGCCACCGCATTGTCCAAGCTCATCACACTCCCGTCACAAGGCTCGACATGCGCGCCACCTTGCCCTTACATCGCCGTCATGGAAGAGCTGCTGCGCACCAACGATATCACCGTCATCGCCTATGCCACCGCCCTGTTGCAGGACGAGGGTATAGAATGGTTTGAATTGGACGTAAATATGAGCGTGCTCGAAGGGTCCATCGGCATCTTGCCGCGTCGGCTGATGGTGCGGCGCGACGAGCTGGCCCGGGCGCGTGTCCTGATGCATGACCATGACATCCGTCTCGACTGAGACCACCGACAACGGCTTTCTGGGCGGCAGGCTGCAGCTGCTGCAACCGCGCCGGGGCTACCGCGCCGGGGTGGACCCGGTGCTGCTGGCCGCCAGCGTCGCCGCACAGCCCGGAGAGGCGGTGCTGGAGTTGGGCTGCGGGGTGGGGACGGCATTGCTCTGCCTTGGGTCTCGTGTGCCCGGGTTGGCGCTGACCGGGGTCGAGCTGCAGCGGGATTATGCCGATCTGGCGCGGGAGAACGCGGCGCGCAACGGGCTGACGGCAGAGGTCTATACCGCCGATCTGGCGGCCCTGCCGGCCGAGCTAAAGGCGCGAAGCTTCGACCAAGTCCTTGCCAATCCACCGTATTTCCTGCGCGACGCCAGCCATGCCAGCGCCGAGCCGGGGCGAGAGACCGGCCGGGGCGAGGGGCTGGCGCTGGCCGAGTGGATCGCCGTGGCGGCCCGGCGGCTGCGGCCCGGCGGCTTTGCCACCTTCATCCAGCGCGCCGAGCGCCTGCCCGAGATGCTGACCGCCTGCGAGGGGCGCCTGGGCGCGCTCGAGGTGCAGCCGCTGGCGCCGCGTATGGGCCGCGCCGCGCGGCTGGTGTTGCTGCGCGGGCGCAAGGCCGGGCGAGCGGATTTTCGCCTGCATGCGCCGCTGGTGCTGCACCGGGGCCGGGCGTATCTGTCGGACGGCGATGACTATGCCCCGGCCATCTCGGCAGTGCTGCGAGACGGGGCGGCTTTGCCCTTTGGTTCGGCAGTTGACGGCGCCTGAGCGGGGCTTTGCAGGCTTTCGCGGTTGCAGCGTGACAGAACCGAAAAAGTGTGCTGCACTGCGAGTCCACACGAACCATAGGAGGATCCTCATGAGCTTGAGTTCGCACCTGCACGAATTGAAGAAGAAGCATCAGGTACTGTCGGACAGGGTCGAGGAAGCCCAGCGCGCGCCCGGCACAGACGACCTCACCATCGCGGACCTCAAAAAGCAGAAGTTGCGACTGAAGGAAGAAATCTCGCGGATTTCGGAGGAAATGCACTGAGACCTCTGGCGGCGGCCCGCATACAGGTGCCGCGCGCCTCGTAGACATGGCTTCGGGGACCGGCCTTGCGCCGGGCCGCGAAACCTTTTGCGGAGGGGCGGGAATCCGCCCCTTTTTGCTGTCCGGAGTTCGGGGCACACATGAAAATGGCCGGTCACGAGGACCGGCCATTTCGCGTTCAGGACACGGGCGTCGGATCAGACGAAGAACTGCGCGCCGTTGGCCGAGATCGTCGAGCCGTTGATGAAGCCAGCGTCGTCTGAGGCGAGGAAGGTCACGCAGCGGGCGATTTCCTCGGGCTCGCCAAGACGGCCTGCGGGGATCTGGCCGATGATCGATTCGCGCACCTTCTCGGGGACGGCCATGACCATCTCGGTGGCGATGTAGCCCGGGCAGATCGCGTTGGCGGTGATGCCGGCACGGGCGCCTTCCTGGGCCAGGGACTTCACGATGCCGAGATCGCCGGCCTTGGTGGCGGCATAGTTCACTTGGGCAAACTGGCCCTTCTGGCCGTTGATCGAGGAGATCACAATGACACGGCCGAACTTGCGCTCGCGCATGCCGGGCCAGATCGGGTGAACGGTGTTGAACACACCGGTCAGGTTGGTGTCGATCACCTCTTTCCACTGCTGCGGGGTCATCTTGTGGAAGGGCGCGTCGCGGGTGATGCCGGCGTTGGCGACCACGATATCGATCGGGCCCACTTCGGATTCGACCTTTTCGATGCCGGCCTTGGATTCGTCGTAGTCGGCGACGTTCCACTTGTAGGTCTTGATGCCGGTTTCCTCGGTGAACTTGGCCGCGGCCTCGTCATTGCCGGCATAGGTGGCAACCACCGTGCAGCCCTGCTCCTTGAGCGCTTTCGAGATCGCCGCGCCAATGCCGCGGGAGCCGCCGGTCACGAGTGCAATTCTTGCCATGATTTTCCTCCAAATCAATATGCGTTGTAATGGTGTTACCGCGTAGGGATGGCTTGCGCAACTTTATTGCGCAGTTCTGGTATCTTGCGGTTTTTCATGAAGAGAGCGGGATGGGCCGGCGCTTGCGCCCCGGCCCTGTCCGATCAGGGGCGTTCGACGCAGAGCGCCACGCCCATGCCGCCGCCGATGCAGAGCGTGGCGAGGCCTTTCTTGGCGTCGCGGCGCTTCATCTCGAACAGCAGGGTGTTGAGAACCCGGGCACCGGAGGCACCGATCGGGTGACCGATGGCAATCGCGCCGCCGTTGACGTTCACGATCGACGGATCCCAGCCCATGTCCTTGTTCACGGCACAGGCCTGGGCGGCAAAGGCTTCGTTGGCTTCGACGAGGTCGAGATCGTCGACCGACCAGCCGGCCTTTTCCAGCGCCTTGCGCGAGGCATAGATCGGGCCGACGCCCATGATCGACGGGTCGAGACCGGCGGTGGCGTAGGACGCGATGCGCGCGAGCGGCTCGATGCCGCGACGCTCGGCCTCATCCGCCGACATCAGCAGGGCGCCGGCAGCGCCGTCGTTCAGGCCCGAGGCGTTGGCCGCGGTGACAGAGCCGTCCCGGGTGAAGGCGGGGCGCAGCTTCTGCATCGATTCGATTGTCGCACCGTGGCGGATGTATTCGTCGTCCTTGACCTCGATCTCGCCCTTGCGGGTCTTGACCACGAAAGGCACGATCTCGTCGGCGAACTTGCCGGCCTTCTGTGCCGCTTCGGCCTTGTTCTGCGAGGCCAGCGCGAATTCGTCCTGCTGGTCACGGCTGATCTGCCATTTCTCGGCCACGTTCTCGGCGGTCTGACCCATGTGATAGCCGTTGAAGGCATCCCAGAGACCGTCGCGGATCATCGTGTCGATGTAGGACATGTCGCCCATCTTCTGGCCCTGGCGCAGGTTGGCGCAATGGGGCGACATCGACATGTTTTCCTGGCCACCGGCGGCAACGATGTTGGCATCGCCGAGCTGGATGTGCTGGGCGGCAAGCGCCACGGCGCGCAGACCCGAGCCACAGACCTGGTTGATGCCCCAAGCGGCGGATTCCTGCGGGAAACCGGCGTTGATATGCGCCTGGCGTGCCGGGTTCTGGCCCTGGCCCGCGGTCAGAACCTGGCCGAGGATGGTCTCGTTCACTTCGGATTTGTCGATGCTGGCACGTTCCACGAGCGCTTGGAGCATGGTGGCCCCGAGGTCATGCGCGGGTGTGTTGGCAAACGAGCCCAGAAAAGACCCGACAGGGGTCCGGGCGGCCGAGGCGATAACGACATTGGTCATGATTTCTTCCTTCACCGTTTGTGGCGCAGGGACGATATCAGGACCTCATCTTGCGGCCCGATATCCCCCCGCCGCTCGAGAAGATGCCATAGCGTAAGCCCGGCCTTGCCACAACAGTTCCTGTACCCCACGGCATGCATGACGGTCCTGCGTTTCGCGCCTGCGCGCAAATGCGGCATCGGCGCCTGAATCTCAGGCACTGGCCCGGGTCTGGTGATCCTCGAGCCAGCCCGGAGAGACCGTCGGCGCGCCGAAGAAATAGCCCTGCAGGCAATCGACGCCCATGGCCGTAAGTACCGAGACATCCTCGGCATTTTCGACATTCTCGGCGACGGTGAACATGTCGAACTGCTGGGCGATCGACAGGATCGCCTGGGTCAGCACCTGGTTGTCGGGGTCGCGGTGGATATCGCGGATGAACTGGCCGTCGATTTTCAGGATGTCGAACTGAAATTGCTTAAAATGTCGCAGGGCCGTCAGCCCCGCACCGAAGTCATCGAGGGCGAAGGCAATGCCGCATTTCTGCAGATCCGACATGAAGCCCACGACGATTTCCGGCACCAGCATGGCCGAGCCTTCCGAGATCTCGAGAATCAGCCGCTCGCCCACGGTCGGATCGGCCTTGAGCCCCCGCTCCAGCGTGCGCATCCAGGGACGATAGCCGATCGAGCGGGCCGACATGTTGATCGCCAGCCGCAGCGAGGGCGTGCGCGTCAGCGCCTGCAGCCCCTTTTCCAGCGCCAGCCGGTCGATCTGCCGGCCGGTTTCCGTATCCTCGATGGTGGTGATGAAATCGGCGGCGGGAATCACCCGGCCGGTCTCATCCAGCACCCGGATCAGCCCCTCGTAGAAGGCCATGCGGTCGGGGCGGCGGGCCTGCACCACCGGCTGATAGGCCAGCATCACCTGCTTGTGGCTGACAGCATCCTCGACCATCCGCAGGGTATCCCGGTCCCGCAGCCTCACGGCCTCGGCCAGGGCATTCCTGCCCTCCTTGCGCGCCTGCTCTCGCATCCCGTGCCCTTTCATCGATGACCCTCCGTTGCGGTCGCGCCCAATCTGCGCCACAAGGTTTAACCTCGGGTTTATGTCGCCGAGAAAACTCAGGGAGGGCGCATGGGAGAGGCCGATTGCGGGCGCTGTGGCTGGGCCGGGCCTGAGCCGATCTACATCGCCTATCACGACACCGAATGGGGTGTGCCGGAGTATGATCCCCGCGCGCTCTGGGAAAAGCTGATCCTCGACGGGTTTCAGGCCGGGCTGAGCTGGATCACCATCCTGAAAAAGCGCGAAGCCTTTCGCGCCGCCTTTGCCGGGTTCGATCCCGAGGTCATTGCCGGTTGGGGCGAGGCCGAGGTGACGCGGCTAATGGCCGATCCCGGCATCGTGCGCCACCGCGGCAAGATCGAGGCGACGATCACCAATGCGCGGGCCTATTGCGAGCTGGGGCAGGGGTTCCACGATTTTCTCTGGCGCTACGTCGACGGCCGGCCCTTGCAGAACACTTTTGTTACCGATGCCGAAGTGCCGCCTTTCACGCCGCTCTCGGTCCAAGTGTCCAAGGACCTCAAGAAGGCGGGCTTCCGGTTCTGCGGTCCGACGATCACCTATGCCTTCATGGAGGCCTGCGGGCTGGTCAACGATCACCTGCTGGGCTGCCCCCGCCATGCCGCCTGTGCCGCATTGGCGCGGGACTGAGCGCGGGGTGCAGGAAACGCCCGGCGGCTGTTGACTCTGTCAGGGGCTGGTGTATACGCGCGGCTTCATTGGTGTTGGTGGCCCCCGCAAGGGGATGCCTGTCGAAGCCTCGGCTTAGAGGACAACGCCCTTTGCAGATGGCACGAGGCCCAGTTTCAGGCCGGTCCACACTGCGGGTCTCGCGGCGACGCGATTTGGGCCCGAAGCGTGGAAACCGGTTTTCGGAACCAAGCCGAGAAGCCAATATAAAGGAGATCAGCCGTGACAAAACGCACGTCTGCCAAGTACAAAATTGACCGCCGCATGGGCGAAAACATCTGGGGCCGTCCGAAATCCCCGGTGAATCGCCGTGAATACGGCCCCGGCCAGCACGGCCAGCGCCGCAAGGGCAAGCTGTCGGACTTCGGTCTGCAGCTGCGCGCCAAGCAGAAGCTGAAAGGCTACTACGGCGACCTGACCGAAAAGCAATTCCGCCGCATCTTCCGCGAAGCAGAGCGGGTGAAGGGCGACACCGGTGAGAACCTGATCGGCCTGCTCGAGCGCCGTCTCGACGCCGTGGTCTACCGCGCCAAATTCGTGCCGACCATGTTCGCCGCCCGTCAGTTCGTGAACCACGGCCACGTGACCGTGAACGGCCAGCGCGTCAACATCCCCTCCTACCGTGTGAAAGAGGGTGACGTGATCGAAGTTCGCGAGAAGTCCAAGCAGATGGCCGCGATCCTCGAAGCCACCCAGCTGGCCGAGCGTGACGTGCCCGATTACATCGACACCGACCACTCCAAGCTGACCGCGACCTTCGTGCGCGCACCCGGTCTGGGCGACGTACCCTATCCGGTGGTGATGGAACCGAATCTCGTCATCGAATATTACGCTCAGAACTAAACCTGTTAGTGCGCCTTGCAATTTAAAGATGTCGCGCCCCTGCATGGGGGCGCGTTTTTCTTATTAGAAATCAATGGTCTTCATTAAGGATATTGTAAAGGTTCCGATTTTCGGTTAATAATTAATCATTGCAAAACGATTATCGCCCTATTGAGGGAACTCGAACCTTGATTTGGCCGATTAGGCGGGATTTGAAGTATGGGTTTCAATTTGCAAAAGACGCTGTCGGCGCTGGTCGTTGCCGCGATCACCGTACTCACATCCTCGGCTGCGAGTGCTGTTACGGTCAATTTTGGAACCTTCGTGACAGGCGATAACCTAGGCAATACAACGCTTGCAACGCTTGATGCCGTCCAGAACGGAACCAATGTCGATTTCACGCTGAATGCGACGTTCAATGCGCAGCCGACCAGTTATGTCGACTACCTGCGTCTGAACTATACTGGTGCTCTCCCGTCGATATCGGCGTCAAATGTCAGTGGCGTCAGTTATAACAGTTTTTCGGTCGGGACCGCAAACGACGCGAGTTTACCCTTCAATATCAAAGTCGACTGGCCAAATTCGAATGCTGGCGGTTCTGGCGCGTCAAGATTGAACCCTGGCGAATTGTCGAGTTTTACCATCTCGAATGTCTCGCTCGGACTCTTTGATTTCGGGACAAGCAAATCGTTGATTCATGTCAACGGCTTGGCCGGTGGGGGATCGACGAAATACACCGGCGCGATATCCACCGGCACGATCGTTTCGCCGGTCCCGGTTCCAGCGTCGTTGCCGCTCCTGCTCGGTGGCCTTGGAATATTTGCTGGGATGAGGTGGCGTCGGCGCAATAGCTGACCGATTTCCCAGACTTTCGATAGCCGGGGCCGCATGTGAGATGCGGCCCTTTTGCCGTTTGCAAAGGGATCTCACGCCAGAACGGTATTTGGTGGGCAGCCTCCCGTGGGGCAGTGTGGACCGGACTCCGCCCCGGCGGGCAGCGGTTTGCATTCGCTATTAACTTCGATATTCAGGAGGCGACTGCACAAGGAGCACCGACATGGCCGAACACTCTGTCTACGGCCGGATCGACGGCCCCATCGTGATGATCGGCTTCGGCTCGATCGGCAAAGGCACCTGGCCGCTGATCGAACGGCATTTCGAATATGACGCCGATCAGTTCGTGGTGATCGAGCCCGACGCCGGCCATCACAACTTCCTGCGCCAGCACAAGCTGAACTTCATCGACACCGCCCTGACGCCCGAGAACTTTCGCGAGGTGCTGGGCGGGCTGTTTCCCGACGGCAAGGGTTTCTGTGTGAACCTCAGCGTCGATACCTCGTCGCTCGACATCATGAAGCTCTGCCGCGAGCTGGGGGTTCTGTACATTGATACGGTGGTCGAGCCCTGGGCCGGCTATTACTTCGACACCGAGGACAATGCCGCGCGAACAAACTACGCGCTGCGCCAGGAGGTTCGCGACGAGAAGGCGGCCAATCCGGGCGGGCCGACCGCCGTGTCCTGCTGTGGCGCCAACCCTGGCATGGTGAGCTGGTTCGTCAAGGAGGCGTTGCTGACCCTGGCCCGCGACACCGGACGCGAGGTCGCAGCGCCGGCGGACCGCGAGGGCTGGGCGAAGCTGATGCAATCGCTGGGCGTCAAGGGTGTGCATATCGCCGAGCGCGATACGCAAGCCCGCCGCACGCCGCGGCCGCGTGGGGTCTTCGTCAACACATGGTCGGTCGAGGGTTTCATCGCCGAGGGCTTTCAGCCCGCCGAACTGGGCTGGGGCACCCATGAGACCTGGTTCCCCGAGAATGCCCACCGTCAGGAGACCGGCTGCAAATCCGCGATCTGGCTGGAGCGCCCCGGCGCGATCACCCGGGTGCACACATGGTGCCCGACGCCCGGGCCCCAGTTCGGCTTTCTGGTGACCCATAACGAGGCGGTCTCGATCAGCGATTACTACACCGTGGGCGAGGGGCATGACCCCGAGTTCCGTCCGACCTGCCATTACGCCTATCACCCCGCCGATGACGCGGTGCTGTCGCTGCACGAAATGTTCGGTTCCGGCCAGCAGCAGAAGAAGCACCACATCCTGACCGAGGATGAGATCGTCGAGGGGATCGACGAACTGGGCGTGCTGCTCTTTGGTCACGAGAAGAACGCGCTGTGGTACGGCTCGCGGCTGTCGAACGAGGAGACGCGGGATCTCGCGCCCTATCAGAACGCCACCGGGATGCAGGTGACCTCGGCGGTGCTGGCGGGGATGGTCTGGGCGCTGGAGAACCCGCAAGCCGGGATCGTCGAGACTGACGAGATGGACCACGCGCGCTGTCTCGAGGTGCAGCGGCCGTATCTCGGGCCGGTCGAGGCGCATTACACCGACTGGACGCCGCTCAAGGACCGCTGGGAGCATTTCCCCGAGGATATCGACGAGAGCGACCCGTGGCTGTTCCGGAACGTGCTGGCGAGCTGAGGTTTCCTTCGGCTTGGGTGACGTGACCGGCTTGCCCTGGGTCTGGTGACACCGGTCGCGCCATGCCCGGCCCGGAAACAAGGTCGAAGGCTGCCGGGCCAGCGGCTGCCCGCCCCACCGGGCTGCCGCTTTGGCTGGACTTGGTGCGTCGCTCGGAAGTCTTCCGGATCTGGCCGGGATAAAGCGCTTCAGAACTACGGCTGGCATCGGCATCCCGCGGGCAGCCACTTGCCAGGCTCACGTGAGCGGTGGCGACAAACGGTCGCGCCATACCCGGCCCGGAATCAAGGCCGAAGGCCGCCGGGCCAGCGGCTGCCCGCCCCACCGGGCTGCCGCTTTGGCTGGGCTTGGTGCGTCGCTCGGAGGTTTTCCGGATCTGGCTGGGAAAAAGCGCTACAGCACTACGGCTGGCATCGGCATCCCGCGGGCAGCCGCTGGCCCGGCTCACGTTGGCGGTGGTGACAACCGTCGAGCATTGCCTTGCCCGGCTCTTCCCTCCCGCCATCCAGCACCTTCCCTTGCCCGGCGGAGCGCTCTATGAGGTTTCCCGGAAAGGAGCCCCACATGACGCTGTTCTCCCCGCAACCCGGGATCATGGAGATCGCCCTCTACGAAGGCGGGAAATCGAAGATCGCCGGGCGTGACGACGTGCTCAAGCTGTCGTCCAACGAAAACCCCCTCGGCGTGCCCCCGAGCGCGCAGGAGGCGATCGTCAAGGCGGCGTCGCAGGTGCATCTCTATCCCTCCACCGACCATGCCGCCCTGAGGCAGGCGATCGGCGAAGTGCACGGGCTCGATCCGCAGCGGATCATCTGCGGTGTGGGCTCGGACGAGGTGCTGCAGTTCGTCACCACCGGCTTTGCCGGGCCGGGGGACGAGATCATCCACACCGAACACGGCTTCTCGATGTACCCGGTGCTGACCCACATGGCCGGCGCTACCCCGGTCTGCGTGCCGGAGACCCAGCGGCGCGTCGATGTCGACGCCATCCTCGGCGCCGTGACCGAGCGCACGAAGATCGTCCTGCTCACCAACCCCGGCAACCCCACCGGCACGCGGCTCTCCGACGACGAGCTCACCCGCTTGGCTGATGGATTGCCGACCGAGGTCATTCTGGTGATCGACGCGGCCTATGCGGAATACGCCGAGGGCTACGACGGCGGTGCAGCGCTGGCGACCGAGCGGCCCAACGTGCTGATGACCCGGACCTTCTCCAAGATCTACGGGCTGGGCGGGCTGCGCGTCGGCTGGGGCTACGGCCCGCAGGAGATCATCGACGTGCTGCGCCGGTTGCGCCAGCCCTTCAACCTGTCGGAACTGCAGATGGCTGCCGCCGAGGCCGCCATCCGCGACGCCGACTGGCTGCGCGACTGCGTGGCCCTGAACCGTGACCAGCGCGCGCGCCTCACCGGAGCGCTGCGGCAGATGGGGATCGGCTGCGACGACAGCGACACCAACTTCGTGCTTGCCCGTTTTGCCGATGCCGAAGAGGCCGGGGCCGCCGATCAGGCGCTGCAATCCGAGGGCATTCTGGTGCGGCGGGTCACCGGCTACGGCTTTCCCGAGGGGCTGCGGATCACCGTCGGTGACGCCGATCAAACCGGCCGGGTGATCGCCGCGCTGACGCGCTGGCGGGAGGGCTCCTGATGGCGCAGCTCTATGACAAGGTGGCGCTGATCGGCCTCGGCCTCATCGCCTCGTCCATGGCCCATGCCATGCGGCGCGGCGGCGTCGCAGGCGAGATCAGCGGCTACGCCCGCTCCGAGGCCACGCGCGACACCGCCCGCCGCATCGGCCTTTGCGATACGGTCTGCGACAGCGCCGAGGCGGCGGTCGAGGGCGCTGACCTGATCGTGCTCGCGGTGCCGGTGGGCGCCATGGGCCCGGTGGCCGCAGCCATTGCGCCGCATCTGAAGCCCGGCGCGACGGTGATCGACGTCGGCTCGGTCAAGGCCGCGGTGGTCGAGGCAGTCAGCCCGCATATCCCCGACGGCGTGCATTTCGTGCCCAGCCACCCGATGGCCGGCACCGAGCATTCCGGGCCTGAGGCGGGCTTTGCCTCGCTCTTCGACAACCGCTGGACGCTGATAGTGCCGCCGGAAGGCGCCGACATGGCCGCGGTTGAAAAGGTCGAGGCCTATTGGCAGGCGCTCGGCGCCAATTGCGAGCGCATGGAGGTCGAACACCACGACCTCGTCTGTGCCGTGGTCAGCCACATTCCGCACCTCATCGCCTATACGATGGTGGGCGTGGCCGATGACCTCTCCCGTGTCTCCGACCAGGAAGTCATCAAGTTCTCGGCCGCGGGTTTCCGCGATTTCACCCGGATTGCCGCCTCGGACCCCACGATGTGGCGCGATGTCTTCCTGACCAACAAGCAGGCCACGCTCGAAATGCTTGGCCGCTTCACCGAAGAGCTCTTTGCCCTGCAGCGCGCGATTCGCACCGGCGACGGTGAGGAATTGTTCGATTATTTCACCCGGACGCGGGCGATCCGCCGTGGTATCATTCAGGCGGGTCAGGACACCGACGCGCCCGACTTCGGTCGCGCGAAAGAGCATGATCCGGCCAGACCGCAAGACGGTACGAAGACGCAAGACATGTAAGGTAACGAGGGACAGCGATGCGGGATCAGGCGATGCGGTGCATGAGAAGACGGCTTTTGCCCGTCGTGGCGGCAGGCTTCCTGGCCAGCGCCGCCGGGGCCGCAGCGCCCGACGTCAGCCCGCGGCCGATGGCGCGCTCGGTGGGCTTCTTCCTGTCGACCATGTCGCCGAAACAGCTGCTGCCCCCTTTGCCGTCGCGCCTGCTGCGCTCGCCGCGCCCCACGCTTCGGCCCAAGGGCTTTCTGCAAAAAGCGATGGCCCAGCGGGAAAAGCCGCGCGGGTTGCTCTGCGGGTTGCCGGGTGTCGAGGGTGAGGAGATCGGGCGGATCTCCGGTCGTATCGCCGGCTGCGGCACCGAACGCGCGGTCCGGGTCACCGCGGTGTCCGGCGTGCGGCTGAGCCAGCAGGCGGTGATGACCTGCGGCACCGCCAAGGCGCTGCAGACCTGGGTCGATGGCGGCCTGCGCCCGGCGGTGGGCAAGATCGGCGGCGGCGTGGCCGGGTTGCGCGTCGCGGCGCATTACGCCTGCCGCACCCGCAACAATCGCCCCGGTGCAGCGATCAGCGAACACGGCAAGGGCAAGGCGATCGACATCTCCGAGATCTTCCTCGTCAACGGCGACACGCTCAACGTGCTGCGCGACTGGAACCGCGGCGCCAAGGGCCGTGCCCTGCGGCAGGCGCATAAGGCCGCCTGCGGCACCTTCGGCACGACGCTGGGGCCGGGGTCGGACGGCTATCACGAGGATCATTTCCACTACGACACCCTGCGCCATCGCGGCGGGGCCTACTGCCGCTGACGGTCAGGTAAGCGCTGTCCAGCAGGTCAGCAGCCTGTCGCGCTGCGCCTCGGTCCGCTGCGCCACGGCGAGGCGGCCAATCGGAGCCGCGAGGTCCGCGCCCTCGGCCCAGCTTGTCAGCAATTGCGCCAGCGCCGCCGTGCGCATGAACTCCGCATCCGGCATGGCGATGCCCGAACTGACCTTGCGGTCCTTCCTGCGGTGTGCGGCCGGCGGGCGTTTGTCGAGGGCGCTGGCATAGACCTTCTGGGCCAGTTCGGCGATCTCGGCGCGCGAGGCGTCTGCCGCGTGGCGGCCGGAGATCAGGGCGAAGGCCAGGCACCGCATGACATTGGCCGAACTGCGGTAGAAGCCGCCGGGCAGGGATGTGGCGAGGTGGTCGCGGCAATTGGCCTGCGCCTCCTCGACCAGATCGGCAACCAGCGCCCGATCCCGGGTCATCAGCGCGGCGTTCAGCGCGACGTAGAGCCGGGAAAAGCCGACGTGGCAGCGGTCCTGCCGAATATCATCACTGGCGGAAAAACTCGCGATCTCGTCGCGCAGCGCCAGCAGCGGCGCCATGCCGTCGCTCAGCCGGTCCGCGTCGCCCAGTTCCAGCGCCTTGTGGGTTCTGGCGATCCGGGCATTGGCGCGGTGATGCGCGGCGATGTCGGGCAGCGCCGCGATCTGGTCGAAAAGGGCGATCTGCTCTTCAAGGGCGGCAGGCCGCGCCCGGGCGGAATAGAGCACCGAGGCGACGGCCCTGTTGCGGCGCGGCAGCGACAGCGCGCGCAACTGGTCAAGGGCCTGTTCGACCGACAGCGCGGTGAAATCCGGCAAGGATGCCGCGCGACCGCCGAAACCGAACAGGCCCATCGTTGGATCAGACCTTGAGGTTCGGGATGATCTGTTTCTTGCGGCTGACAACGCCCGGCAGGACCAGCGTGTCACCGGTGGCCTCGGCGCCAAAGCTCTTGGCGGCGACACTCTTGACCAGATCGTTCGGCACCAGCAGCGTCGATTCCTCGTTCAGGATGTCGACGACAAAGAGCAGCACCTGATCGACGCCGTCTTCCTTTGCAACGTCTTCCATCGAGGTCATCAGGCTGTCCTTGCGGTCCAGCACGATCCGGGGCGAGGTGGTTTCCAGCACCGAAACGCGGAACTTGGTGTCGCCGACGCCGTATTCCTTGCTGTCCATCCGCAGAAGTTCCGCGTCAGAGAAGGCCGACACGTCGGATTTCGCCGCGAACATCTTTTCCGCCAGATCGGCGATGTCGACGCCGAGATCCTTGGCCAGGGCTTCGGCGATGGCGCGGTCTTCCTGGGTGGTGGTGGGCGAGCGGAATTCCAGCGTGTCGGACAGGATGCACGACAGCATCGCGCCCTTGATCGCCTTGGGCGCCTGGGCGAGATCGTCACCGATCATCTTGTACATCAGGGTGGCGGTGCAGGCGAGCGGCTCGATCCGGATGTCGATCGGACCCTTGGTTTCCAGCCCGCCGACCAGCTTGTGGTGGTCGATGATCGCCTGGATGTCGGCGTCATTGATGCCCTCGGGCAGTTCGGCCGGGTTGTTGGTGTCGACGATGACGACCGGCGCATCGGCGTCGACCCCCGAAATGATCTCGGGCTTGTCGAGACCCCAGTGCTGCAGCACGAAGGCCGCTTCGGTGTTGGGCTCGCCCAGCAGCTTGGGCGCGGCCGGGGTGCCCTTGATCTCGGAGAGGTACCAGGCCCAGACGATGGGCGCGCCGGTGGAATCGGTGTCGGGGGATTTGTGGCCGAAAACCTGGATGGTCATGAATGTCGTCCTCGGGAAAATGGGAGATTGAGCGCCTTATAGGCGGGAGAAATTGCGATGTCACGCGGGCAGGTAGGGGTGCGGCTTTACGTGCAGGGGGAGGCTCGGGATCACTTATGGTACAAGCCGCGCCATCTCAGCCCCGCGGGGCGGCGATCCGACGATTGTTTGGCAGTACTTCATCTCAGTCGAGTCCGAGACTGACCAGATCGATGCGCTGTCCTCACCCAATCGCAGCCCGTCACGCCAAAGGCGTTCCAACTATCATCGGCGCACCTTTGGTGCGACGGGGCGGGTCTGCGATGGCGCGGCGGCCTGCGGCCTTGATTCCGCGCCCGGGCGAGGTGCTTTGACGAAGGGCCAATAGCCTCACCGCAAGATCGGCGGCTTGTCCGGATCGCTCCCCGGCGCCTTGCGCACCTCAGCCTCCGGCGGCTGCGGCAGATCAAACCGCAACCCGTGCCGGGCCAATGTCGCCGCCATCGCATCCGATGCGCCAAAGAACCCCACGTCCAGCGCCGCCGCCTCCAGCCCGGAAAACGTCAGCGCCTCGTTGATCGCCCGTGCCAGCGCCGGCTCGGCCCCCGGTGCCGCATCGACAAAGCCCAGCAGATGCCCGCGCGCGCCGCCCTCGTAGGTCACCCCCGCGAGATAGGCGAAGCGCGCCAGCCCTGCGGCCCCCGCCAGTTTGGCATCCAGCGCGGTCAGCAGGACATCCGGCAGCCCCGCCGGCGCCTGCACCGTCTCGATCCGCGCCTCGGCCTCGGCCGGCCCGTCAGACAGGGTCTCGGCCAGCCAGTCCACCGCTTCCGGCGGGATCAGGATCTGCGACGGCGCAACCTCGGGGTTCACCGCCAGCCCGATGCCCTGACCGGCCAGCATCCCGGCAATCGCCCGGCCCGACAGCGCCACATAAGGAGAGATCCGCCCTGTGAACTGCGCCAACCGTTCCTCGCGGTCAAACACCAGCACAAAGCGTGCATCGGCAACGTCGAAAAGCTCGGGCTCGATGGCCTCGCCCTCGGGGTCCTTGGCCAAGAGCAGGAACATCTCGCCATCGGCCAGACGCTCGTAGAACCGCAGGCGCGCGGCCTCGTCCTCCGGCGCGGCCTCCATCGCGGCATGGGCGGCATCAAGCGGCGTGAGTTCGGTCATCTGGGCATCTCCTTGCGCGCGTCTCATGACATGTGGGCGTCACGGCCCCCGCGGTAGAACGCCCCGCGCCCTGAGGCAAGGGCCGACCCCGGGGTTTCCGCCTCAGTCGGCCAGCACTGCGCGCACCCGGCACTGAAGCTCCGGCACCAGCTCGGCCTCGAACCAGGGGTTCTTCTTCAGCCAGGCGGTGTTGCGCCAGGACGGATGCGGCAGTGGCAGCACGCCCTCGGGGGCATTGCGCCAATCCCTGACCACTTCGGTCACCGACCGCCGATCCTCCAGATGCCACTTCTGCGCATGACCGCCCACCACCAGCTTGAGACGCAGGTTCGGCATGCGCGGTCATGCCAGGTCTGCGCGCAGAGCGGCGGCGGCGGCAGATCGCTGCCCTTGGCGTCATAGCCCGGGAAGCAGAAGGCGTTCGGCAGGATGGCGATGCGGCTGCGATCATAGAAGGTGTCCTTGTCCACCCCCAGCCAGTCGCGCAGCCGGTCACCCGAGCGATCCCAGAACGGCATCCCGGCCTCATGCACCCGCAGCCCCGGCGCCTGGCTGGCAATCAGCAGCCGGGCTTCAGGGGCAAACCAGACCACCGGCCTCGGCGCATGGCCGGTCCTGGTCGCGGCAAAGCGCTCGGCGCAAAGCCGGCAGGCGGAGATCGAGGCTTGGAGGTCGGTCATCCGGGATAAATAGGTGGGGCGCGGCCCGGCGCAAGTTTGCTGGGCGGGAAGGGGGGAGGGAGGGCTCATATATAGGAGGGGCGGAAGACCCTTATATAGAGTGGGGTCGCGCGGTGCGGATCCGATTGTCTCGTTCCTGACCGGGAGCCGCAGATTTGTCGTCAGTAAATCCGGCGCACTGAACTGAGGCCCGGAGCCAAATTTCGAGCTGTCTCTCCCCAGGGCGACTCGGGTTTGTCCCGGGTGACTCGGTATCGGCTCTCTTTCGGGGGCCGTTTTCGAGTCGGGTGGGGCGATTCACTGGTGGCGGAGCGGGGATCTCGCGGGGAACTCTGCATAAGCCTGTGGGTAAGCTTGTGGATGGGCGGTTCGAGTCGGAATTCGGATGTTTGAGTCGGGCGGGGGAGGGGCGGAAATGGGCGTGTCTGAAGAAACATGCCGAAAAATTCATCACCTAAGTATCTGGTATCTAGTAACTTTCATGTCTTTCTCGCAA
>NZ_JBLXEC010000014.1:0-114474 GCF_048263515.1 Marinovum sp.
TTTCCGCTCCTGTCCCAGCCGGGGATTCGATGCGGAAAACTCTAACCGAGATCGGGGGCGTTTCCGGGGATCACATCCTTCCAATCACTATCCGGCCATCGGAAGACAAATCCTCGTCGCTGCGCCCATCGGCGAGCGCGTAGCGCCAGTAGTTCAGGGGCCCGTAGGAGGCAACGGCCCTGTCCTCATGACCGGGCGCCCCGCAAGGTGCATGGAGCGCGACGTGATGAGCCCCGAGGGAGATAAGCCGGCGATCGTACTCCTCGAGCAGATCACTCAGGCGCCTGTTGGTCAGCCAGTTCGGCGAAGGATCATGGAACCTGTAAAAGGACTTGGGCGCGTCGCGGACAACGCCCACGGCCTCCAGGACCCGGCCTCTCCGGCCGTTTCAGAGCTCAGAAAAGGAAGTGGTCCGCATCGACACTGCCTGCCGAAACCCGCGACAGCAGGATCGAGCTTCCTTCATCATCGAAGCCGGAGATCAAAGCACCGCCATTAACCTGCTCGATCAGGAGGTCATCAAATTCCGCCCCGGTGGCGCTCAGATCGATCACCTCGTTCGACGTGCGGAAATCGGTGATCACGTCATTCCCCGAGTTGTTCAGGAAGACGAAGACGTCCTTGCCATTGCCCCCGGAGAGAAGGTCGTCGCCCTCTCCACCGTCGATGGTGTCCTTGCCGGCACCACCATCGATCGTGTCATCGCCAGAGCCACCGCGGATCTCGTCTTTGCCGTTCTCCGCCGCAATGACGTCAGCGCCGGCACCACCGAGGATCGTGTCGTTGCCGTTGCCCGTGGTAATGGTGTCGTTCCCTGCCCCGCCGTCGGTGACGTTGGAGCCGTTGCCGCCCTCGATGACATTGTCGAGCGAGAGAAGGTCGCCGTCGAGGCCTTCGAACGTGACGCTCAGATCGCCGCTTTCATCATCCCATTCCTCGACTGTCGCGTAGCCCGCGTCGACCCATTCCTGGAGCTCCTCAAGGCTGGAGATTTCCCGATCCCGGTCAAAACCAGTGAAGGTGATCGCATCGCCTTCATCGACACTGAATTCGACGAACCGGAAGCTGTCAGTCTCCGAGGTGGTTGCCGCATCGACAAGGATCGTGTCCGCGCCGCCGGCGCCATAGACCTCGTCGAATCCGCCTGCCACCGAGAAGACGTCCTCGCCCTCGGAGCCAATCAGGATATCGTCGTTCTCGGACGCCTGGAGGTCGACAGCGGCGCTTTGGTCACGAACCCAGTTCTCGAAGAAGTCCCGAGCGCTTTGGTTTGCCAGCTCCGCGGTGAAGAACGCTTCCTCGCTGTCATACAGCGTGACGTCCAGACCCTCGGCGACAGCAATGCTCTGCGGGCCATCCTCTGTTTCGAAATGGAGGACCATGCCCTCGGGTGTTTCCTCCAGGGAGATCGTTCCGTCATTGACCACGGACAGCCGATCGGCACCCTGCAGGCGCGCGATGTCTTCTGCGCTCCAATCCCGTACCCCCTGGGCATCGACGGCCACGTGGTTCGGCTCGTAGCCACCATGCTCGGTCATGACGGCGACCTTGGAGGAATAGTCCGCAGCAAGCCCTGCGCTGAGGTCCTCATCCTGAAGGATCTCGTTCACGAACTCCTGGAGGTTGATGCCCTCGCCATCCTCGTCGAAGTACCCCTCGTATAGTGCGTTCGCCACCTGCTCCAGGAAAGCAGTGGCTTCCAAGATGTCCTTGATTATGTAGATCGCAACCGAACCCGCGAGGGAGGCGCCCAGGGTCGGAATTGCAAAGGCCGCGGCGCCTGCCGACATGATATCGAGAACACTGTTGCCGATAAGCGCGGTGTACTTCGAGAAGTATTCGCGGTCTGTCATGTGGGGGCGGTCATCACCAAGCTTGTCTGCAGCGACAAAGAGGAAGATGGCATCTCCAAAAGCGCTGATGCTGTCGAATACCTTACCGACGATCTTGATGTTCTGCTGCCTCTCGATATGCGAGGCCCAGTCGATGGAGGCTGACGCGCCATCCATGACCTTCGACCAAATGAAGGACCCCAGATCGAGGTCCTCGAGACGCTCAGGTTCGGTGCGTTGCACATATTCATCCGTGGCAACGAACGCATGGGCCCAGTCCGATTCATTGCCGAAGGCATCGGTCGCGCGAGCGGAGATCTGAAGATATCCGTTGAAGGACTGTTCCGGGTAATCAAGATCGGCAAACCCAACCAGCTGGGCGGGTTCGAACCAGGTTCCGACGTTGCGGAAGTCGTAGTTCTGAAACTCTTCGTAGGTCAGTGAAATCTGATCGGGAAGACTGACCTCGACGTTTTCACCTGCCTCGTCGGTGCCCACGAAGACAAATTGAACATCCACCCGGGTGACGTCCTGGTCGTCATCTTCCAGGAAGAAAAGTCGGCTCAGATCGATCCGAGCGCCGCCGATCACACAGATGTTGGCCGTCTCGAAAGAGGGCGGCGCGGTAAAGTCGATGCGCGTACCGGTCTCATCCTGGGTGACAGCGTAGCTCAAAGGCTGCTGGGACCATCCCTCGAGTTGGAACTCAAGTTCGCTGCCTGCAAGCTGGTCGTCGATATCGATCTGCACCAGGCCTTCGGCAGAAACGGAAACATCGTCCTGCTCGAAGAATGCGCCGGTCACGAAGACCTGGTCGCCGTAGGAGGCATCCTGGATGCTGTCATGCCACAGTTCCGTGACCGATCCCGCGAAGACATCGTCGCCGCCGGCACCCACAAGGGTATCAACATGGCCTGAAGCCCGGATGATCTCGTCGGCGCTGGTCCCCTCAAGCGTGAGGTTACCGGTGAGGTCCATGGGATCGGCCTCGTGAAAGACGATGCCGCGCACCGCGGGGACAGTGAAACCTTCGCCGTCGAAATGATCGTCGATCCTCAGAGAGATGTTCGGCTCGTCGCGAAAGAAGACGATCAGGTCCGAGGGATTGTCCGCGTCGCGCATCAAGCGCAGATCATCCGCGTCGAATTCCAGGATCTGGACGTCGGCCGTTGCCTCGGGTCGGGGTCTGATGACGATTTCACGTGGTCCGTCGCCGTCTCCGCCGTCTCCGCCAAGATCCAGGTCCGGCCGAACAAGGATGCTTGAGCCGCCACCCGGGCCGTGGTTTTCCGGAAGATCCCAATTGCCGCCGGAGGTGATATTGCCGCCGGAGGTGATATTGGCGCCATAGTTCTCGATGATGAGCTTGTCACCGGTCTCCTGTCCATCTTCATCCAGAAGCGAGATATGCAGTTCCGGGACACCGTTCACCTCGTAGAGGATCATGGAAATCATGTCGTCGGGAATGTCTGCGAAAAGATCGATCACGCCTCCATCATCGACGATGCGATCGACACCAGAACCCGGCGCCAGCATGTAAGTGTCGTCGCCGCTGCCGCCCACCAGGGTGTCATTGCCGGCGCTGGCCTCGAAGAGATCGTCACCTCCGGCGCCGTCCATGACGTCATCCCCGACAGAGCCCAGCAGGGTCTCGTCGAAATCGGTGCCGATGGCGGTTCCGGTCTCATCAACGACCACGTCAGGGGCCACGCCCACGACGGTGTAGGTCGCCTCTCGGGTGTCAGACCTGACACCGTCCGATATGTAGTACGTGATCGTCAGCTCGCGGGTCTCGCCAGGCGCCAGGTCGTCAAACTGGCCCGGCACGATCTGCCTCTGGCCCGTCTCTGGGTCATATTCGAATTCAACGCCCGGTCCGCCGGAGATCCAGATCTGGAGGTCCGGGTGGTCCTGGTAGGCCTCGTAGATGGCGCTGGTCGGCCCGATCTCGTCGGCATCGACCCGCACCGAAATCTCGCGCTCGGCCACGCCCTCGAAGGTCCCCAGATCGTAGACATAAATGGCATGCGCCGTATGAGCCTGCCCGTCTACCGTGACCGTGTAGTCGAATTCGACTGTCGTGGCGAACGTGAATTCGTCGACAATGCCTCCCGACACGGATAAAGAATGGTAGAACGAGCTGTAGTAATTGAGGAGGTGACCCTCGCTCGAGATGCTCCCAGACTCGCCTTCCCACAGGTCAAGATAAAACCAATCCAGGCCGTCATTGTCTCGACCGTAGAACCAAGCGGAATCATATTCATAGAAGTAGTAGTCCCCCATATTTTGACTGGGGGTGCCGTACCGCCGATCCTCATTCCACGCCCACGTTGGCTCAATCCCGTCGAACGTGATATTCGAAAGGGTGATGTCCTCGATAACCACCCCTGCGCCCAGCCCCACGTCGTTCGCAAGGAAGTGCCCAGCGTCGGCAGTCACGTAGCCGTGCTCATAATCGATCCAGTAGTTCAAGCCTTCACCGGGCTCACTGACGACCACGTAATCGTCTTCCAGCCTGATCTCTGATGTCATTTTTGAACCTCCAGACAATTTTCGCCAGCATGAAATTGGCCGGCTTGCCCACAGGAATTTGTGACAACATCTTCGTTTTCACAAAACCGGCGACCAAGCATGGCATCAGAAAATGGTTTTTCGTGGACCACAGAAATTTACAAGCCCTTTCAATGGGAAAACGCAAGACCGCAGATAATTTGCGCAGGTATCACGGATCACGCCGGGCGTCTGCTGCAGGCCGGGCTGCATTGAGTTGCCGATCGGCAGGCGCCGAAAAATCGGTTGTCTGGTTGCTCTTCTCGTAGGGTCAGGATTCATAACCAATAGATGACGAGAGCCGCGAGTGCGATGGCAGAGAGGAACACCTTGGGGCAGCGGTCATAACTGGTCGCGACGCGCCTCCAGTCCTTGAGCCTGCCGAACATGATCTCGATGCGGTTGCGCCGCTTGTATCTGCGCTTGTCGTATTTGACCGGTGTCTTGCGCTTCTTTCGGCCTGGGATACAGGCGCGTATCCCCTTGCCCTGCAACGCTTCTCTGAACCAGTCAGCATCATAGCCGCGGTCGCCTAACAGCCATTTGACGTTTGGCAGGCCGCTCAGCAGGGCTCGTGCGCCGATGTAATCGCTCACCTGTCCGGCGGTAACGAACAGATCGATCGGCCGCCCCTGACTGTCGCAGATGGCGTGCAGCTTGGTGTTCATGCCGCCTTTGGTTCGACCGATCAGACGACCACGCCCCCCTTTTTGGCGACCATGCTGGTCGCCGTTCGATGGGCCTTGAGGTATGTCGCGTCGATCATCACGGTCTTCTCTTCGCCGTGTTCCGCCGCCAGCCCGGCCATCATCCGCGCGAAGATGCCCTTTTCGCTCCAACGCTTCCATCGGCTATAAAGCGTTTTGTGAGGGCCATACTCTTTCGGCGCATCTCGCCAGCGCAAGCCATTGCGGTTGATGAAGATAATCCCGCTCAGCACCCGCTTGTCGTCAACCCGGGGCTTCCCATGTGACTTCGGAAAGAAGGGGGTCAAACGTGCCATCTGCGCGTCGGTCAGCCAGAAGAGATCGCTCATGTCACCGCTCCTTTTCGGAACCGTGAATCACGCTGCGCCATAGAAATCAATGCATCCTGAGCCTAGTTGGCGTGAGCGCGTCGCTCTGGTCTTCTGCGGATTTGGCAAAGGTTAAGCACTACCGAACAACCCGAGCATCGCCGCACCGCGGCCCGACAATGCGCGGCTTGTACCCGGTGTCACGGGGTTCAGCCCCCCAGCGCGTTAACAGCGGCCAAAGGCCGCCGCGCGTCGCCGGGCCGCCTCCACGGCGCGGCGATTTGGCCGACACAAGCGCGTCGATCTGATCTCCCTCGGACTTGGCAAAGATAAAGCACTGCCGAACTGAGGCCGGGTCGCTGCACCGCGGCCCGACATTGCGCGGCTTGCGCTTTGGACGAGCGTTTCTCCGGCAGCCCCAGGCGAAACCGACCCCAAGACGCCACAAGGTGTTGAGATAAGGATGGAAGTTCCGCGCAAACTGCCCGATTATCGCCCCATGACCCAAGCCGATTTTCTCAATTCCGATTTCCCCGAGCCCGTCAGTCTGCCGCGCGAGGCCCAGGAGGGCCCGGGGCGTTTCGTCAACCGCGAGATGAGCTGGCTCGGCTTCAACTGGCGGGTGCTGGAAGAGGCCGGCAATCCGCGTGTGCCGCTCCTGGAACGGCTGCGCTTCCTGTCGATCTCGGCGGCCAACCTCGACGAGTTCTTCACCGTCCGCGTCGCCGGCCTGCGCGAGCTGGAAAAGGAGGGCCACACCACGCCCTCGCACGACGGGCTGACCCCGGCTGAACAGCTGGTGCTGATCCGCGAGGATGCCCGCCGGCTGATGGCCGCACAGCAGGAGACCTGGGCGGCGCTGCGCCGCGAGATGGAGGGACAGGGCATCGAGATCGTCGACCGCGTCGATCTCAAATTCTCGGACAAGCAGCACCTCGATACGGTCTTTCTGAGGCAGGTCTTTCCGATCCTCTCGCCGCTGGCGATCGACCCGGCGCATCCCTTTCCCTTCATTCCGAACACCGGCTACAGCCTCGCGCTCGAGCTCGAGCGGCAATCGGACGGACGGGTACTCAAGGCGCTGCTGCCGATCCCGCACCAGACCGACCGATTTGTCAGCCTGCCGTCGCCGGAAGGCACGCGGCGCTTCCTGCCCTTGGAGCAACTCTTGCTGCTGCACACCGAGAGCCTGTTCCCCGGCTACCGGCTCAAGGCGCACTTTCTATTCCGCGTCCTGCGCGACAGCGATCTCGAGGTCGAGGACGAGGCCGAGGATTTGGTGCGCGAATTCGAGGTGGCGCTCAAGCGCCGCCGGCGCGGCGAGGTGGTGCGGCTGACGGTGTCGCGCGGCGCGCCGCCGCGGCTGCTCGACGTGGTCAAACGCGAGCTGCATGTGCGCGACGACGAGATCATCGAGCTCGACGGCATGCTGGGCGTGGCCGACCTCAACGAGCTGGTGCTCGACAGCCGGCCGGACCTGCTCTGGCCGTCCTTCACGCCGCGGGTGCCAGAGCGGGTGCAGGACCATGACGGCGACATGTTCGCCGCGATCCGCCAAAAGGACATGCTGCTGCACCACCCTTACGAGACCTTCGATATGGTGGTGCGCTTCCTGCAACAGGCTGCGCGCGACCCGGACGTGGTGGCGATCAAGCAGACACTCTACCGGACCTCGAAGAACTCTCCGATCGTCAGCGCGCTCTGCGAGGCGGCCGAGGATGGCAAGTCGGTGACCGCGCTGGTCGAGCTCAAGGCGCGCTTCGACGAGGCTGCCAACATCCGCCAGTCGCGGCGGCTGGAACGCTCGGGCGCGCATGTGGTCTATGGCTTTCTGGAATGGAAGACCCATGCCAAGATCTCGACCGTGGTGCGGCGCGAGGGCAAGGACCTGGTGACCTACACCCATTACGGCACCGGCAATTACCATCCGATCACCGCGCGCATCTACACCGATCTCAGCTTTTTCACCTGCGACACCGACCTTGGCCTCGATGCCACGCGGGTGTTCAACTATGTCTCGGGTTATGCGCGGCCGCTCGATCTGCGCAATATCTCGATCTCGCCGCATGACATGAAGACCGACCTGCTGGCGATGATCGAGGCCGAGGCGGCGCATGCCCGCGAGGGCCGGCCGGCGGCGATCTGGGCCAAGCTGAACTCGGTGATCGAGCCTGACATCATTGACGCGCTTTATGCCGCGAGCCAGGCCGGAGTGAAGATCTCGCTGGTGATCCGCGGCATCTGCGGGCTGCGCCCCGGGGTGAAGGGGCTGAGCGAGAACATCCGGGTGAAATCCATCGTCGGACGGTTTCTCGAACATTCGCGGATCGTCTGTTTCGGCAATGGTGGCGGCTTGCCGTCAGAGCGGAGCCGGGTGTTCTTTTCCTCGGCCGACTGGATGGGGCGCAACCTGAACCGGCGGATCGAGGCATTGGTCGAGGCCAGGAACCCCACGGTCAAGGCGCAGATCACCGAGCAGATCATGGCCGCCAACCTCGCCGATGTGGCACAGAGCTGGGTGATGCGGCCTGACGGGACGTTCCACCGGCCGAAGGTGTCGGAGGGGGCGTTTGCCTTCAACTGCCACCGGTTCTTCATGGAGAACCCGTCGCTGTCCGGCCGGGGATCGGCCGGGGCGGCGGATGTACCGACGTTGACGCATACCGAGGATTGAGCAGGCTTTGCCGCGCCTCTGTGCGACGCCCCCCGCGCGTTAACAGCGGCTGCAAGCCGCCGCGCATCGCCGGGCCGCCCCCCGGCACGGCGATTTGTCTGACACAGGCGCGCCGCTCCGGTCTTCTTCGGATTTGGCCAGGATAAAGTGCTGCCGACCTGAGGGAGGATCGCCGCACCGCGGCCCGCCGACGCGCGGCGGCCCCTTGATCGGCGCTACCATGGCTTGTGAATGATGCTCCCCTGCGCGTCAACAGCGGCTGAAAGCCGCCGCGCATCATGCCAGAGGCATGCCTTCGGCATGACGGGCCGTCGCCTCGGCACGGCGATCTGTCTGACCTAGGCGCGCCGCTCCGGTCTTCTGCGGATTTGGCTAGGATAAAGCGCTGTAGACCTGAGGGAGGAACGCCGCACCGCGGCCCGCCGACGCGCACCGGCCCCGTGACCGATGGCGCCCTGGCTCGTGAATGATGCCCCTAGCGCGTCAACAGCGGTCGCAGGCCGCCGTGCATCGCCGCTCCGCGGCCCGTCGATGCGCGGCGGCCCCCTTGACCGTTAGCCTCAATGCCCTAGGTGCGGAACTGTGAGCGCGCGCCAGGATGGCAGTGTGTATGCGAGATGTGCGAGACGCGGAGACCCCGATGCTTGGCTGGGCCCTGACATTCCTTGTTGTTGCCATGGCCGTCGGGCTGCTGGGCATCGCCAATGTGGCGTTGATTCCGACCGCTACCGCACAGATCATCTTCTTTGTCCTAATCGTTCTGTTTATCATTGCCCTGGTGATGCGCGTCGTTCGCGGCAAGCCGCCTGTTTAACCCTGACCGGACGCCGCCCCGGCGCTCCGGAGCACCACCCACCATCCCCGTGCAGTCGCCGATCAAGGCGCGCACCCCACGCAGCGGAGAAAGACATGGCCACCAAGGAAGAACTCGAACAACAGCTCGAAGTCGCGCGCCGCGATATCGAGACCCTCGCCACCATGGCCGGCGGCACCGTGCGCGAGCAGGTGCAAACCGGCGTCGCGCGGGCGGGCACCGGGCTCGAGCATCTCTCGGCCGAGGCCCGTGCGCTGTATGACCAGGCGCGCAACGAAGGGGCGCGGATGCGGCAGATGACCGAGGATCACATCCGCTCCAACCCGCTGGCCACCGTCGGGCTGGCCTTTGCGGCGGGCGTGATCCTGTCGGGGCTTTTGGGCCGCAAATGAGCCTGACGGGCGGGCTCACGACGCTGGTCACCGATTTTCTGGCGCTCAAGTCGCGGCGGGTCGCAAGGCTGGCCGCGCTGGGGCTGGCGGCCTGGGTGCTGGTGATGACCTTTTTCGGTCTGACCCTGATGTTCGGCTGCTTGGGGCTGTTTCTCGCCCTCGAGCCGAGCCTCGGCGGACCGGGGGCGGCCTTTGCCGTCGCCGGCATGACGCTGACCCTGGCGCTGGTGATCATCCTGGCGGCATTTGTCGCGCTGCGCCGGCGTCGCCGGCCGCGCCGCAGGCCGGTGGTGCCGGTCACGGCCACGCCACCGCCGGGCACCGCGGTGCCGCCCGGCACGCCACCGCCGGGCAAAGGCGCAGGCCGCAGCGTTCCGGTTGCCGCAGCGTCAGGTTTTCTGACGGGATTTCTGACCGGTAGAGCGACGGATAAAACCCCGCCGCGGCGTTGACCGCGCCGGACTTGCCGGTCCATATGGGGAAAACGCCGGGGACTATCATGGACGTAATTCGCGAAGGTGCGGCTCAGGATCACGGGCCTTTCGGTCGCGCCCTGTTCGACGATCCCAGCGCCCGCCGGCTGGCACGGGTGGGCGTGGTCGACATCGGGTCGAACTCGGTCCGGCTGGTGGTCTTTGACGGCGCGGCGCGCTCGCCGGCGTATTTCTACAACGAGAAGATCATGTGCGGCCTTGGCGCGGGCATGGCCGAGTCGGGTGTGCTCAATCCCGAAGGCCGCCGCCGCGCGCTCTCGGCGCTGCGCCGCTTCCAGTATCTGGCCCGCGGCATGGACCTGCCGCCGCTGACCGCCGTGGCCACCGCCGCAGTGCGCGATGCCGCCGACGGTGCCGACTTCTGCCACCAGGTGCTGCGCGAGACCGGCTTGCAAATCCACGTCATCGACGGCGAGGAAGAGGCCCGGCTCTCGGCGCAGGGTGTGCTCCTGGGCTGGCCCGGCTCCTACGGGCTGATCTGCGACATCGGCGGCTCGTCGATGGAACTGGCCGAGATCAACGACGGCCAGGTCGGCAAATGCGTGACCTCGCCGCTGGGGCCGCTCAAGCTTCGCGACATCGAGGGCGGCGCCAAGGGGCGCAAGGCGCATATCAAGGCGGTGATCGACCGGCTGCAACAGGAGATGGGGCCGCAGTCGAACCGGCTGTTCCTGGTCGGCGGCTCCTGGCGGGCAATCGCCCGGATCGACATGGACCGCCGCGGCTATCCGCTGCACGTGCTGCATGAATACCGCATGACCACCAGCGCGGTGCGCGAGACGGCGAAATACATTGAGGGCTGGGACCTCGACGAGCTGCGCAGCCGCTGCAGCCTGTCGGCCTCGCGGATGGCGCTGGTGCCCTACGCCATCGAGGTGCTCAAGCGGCTGGTGCAGACCTTCCGCCCCAAGGACATCGCGATCTCGAGCTACGGCATTCGCGAGGGGCTGCTCTACGAGCAGATGCCGCAGCAGCTGCGCGACCGCGACCCGCTGATCGAGGCCTGCCTGTTTGCCGAGGCCAAGGACGCCCGCCTGCCGGGCTTTGGCCGCGATCTCTATGAATTCATCCTGCCGCTCTTTGCCAATGCCCGCCCGGCCAAGCTGCGGCTGGTGCAGGCGGCCTGCCTGCTGCACGACGTGAGCTGGCGGGCGCATCCGGATTACCGCGCCGAAACCTGTTTCGACAATGCCACCCGCGCCAACCTGGGCGGGCTGGCGCATTGGGAGCGGGTGTTTCTCGGGCTGGCGCTTTTGCACCGCTACAAGAACAAGCGCACGGGCACCCGCTTCGACGAACTACTGCCGATCCTCGACGAGAAGGAGCTGCGCGAGGCCGAGATCCTCGGCAAGGCGATGCGCTTCGGCGCCATGCTCTGGATGTCGGAGGGCGGCCATATCGGCGAGCTGGGCTGGCGGCCGAAGAAGAAGGTGCTGAGCCTGCGGCTGTCCGACGGAGCCTGGCCGCTGTATGGCGAGGTGGCCGAGGCGCGGTTCCTGTCGCTGGCCAGCTCGCTGGACGCCACCGTCGACGTCAAGCTGGTGGGCTGACGGGGAGGCCCCGGATCGGGGCCCGGGGCGGCTTTGTTTCCGGATGTCGCCGCCTGTGACAGGTGTGGGAGTGAGGGGCCAGCCCCTCACACTCCCCGAGGGTATTTCGAGCAAGAGGAAGCAGCAAGGCGCTGCGCGAGAGCGGAGGCGGGCAGGCCAGGCGCAACCCGCCTCTTCTTCTCTTTCTGAAATACGCCGCGCGACGGTGCCGCGCGGCGGTGCCGTCTAAAGTTCGGCGAGGCGGGTGAGGGCGTCTTTCAGCTTGGCCTCTTCCTCTTCGCGCGCGGCGAGGTTGGCGCGGGTTTCCTCGACCACCTCTTCCGGGGCGCTCTCGGCGAACTTCGGGTTGTTCAGCCGGCCGCGCAGCCCGCCGAGTTCCTTGGCGAGCTTGCCGAGGGTCTTTTCCAGCCGGGCCTTTTCCGCCTCGACGTCGATGATCTCGGCCAGAGGCAGGCCGAAGGTGGCGCCGCTGACCGGCAGGGTGGCGCAGCCCTTGGGGAAGCTCTCGACCGCGGTCAGGCTGTCGATCCGCGCCAGCCGCTTGATCAGCGTCTCGTTGCGGTCCCAGGCGGCGCGGGCGGCGGGCTCCATCTGCGTGACCAGCATCGGCACATGCAGGCCTGCCGGCACATGCATCTGGGCGCGGACCGAGCGGGTGGTCTCGATCACCTCGATCACCCAGTTCATCTCGCGGTCGGCCTCGGCATCGATCAGCTCGCTGCCATAGACAGGCCAGTCGGCGTGCACCAGCATCCTGGCGCGCGGGGCCAGGGTGCCCCAGAGCTCTTCGGTGATGAAGGGCATGATCGGGTGCAGCAGGATCAGGCATTGGTCGATGACCCAGCCCATGACCTTTTGCGTCTCGGCCTTGGTCGCGTCGTCACCATCGAGCAGAAGCGGCTTGGAGAACTCCACATACCAGTCGCAGACCTTGCCCCAGACAAAGGCATAAAGCGCCTGGGCGGCGTCGTTGAAGCGGAAATCGGTGAGGGCCTGGTCGACCACCTCGCGCACCCGGGCGGTTTCGCCGATGATCCAGGTGTTGACCGGGTAGGTCGCCACCGGGATCGTGCCGTCCGAGCCGGTGGCGCCGTTCATCTCGGCAAAGCGGGCGGCGTTCCAGAGCTTGGTGCCGAAGTTGCGGTAGCCCGCGATCCGTTGCATGTCGAGCTTGAGCACCCCGCCGAGCGAGGCCATCGCCGCATTGGTAAAGCGCAGGGCGTCGGCGCCGTATTCCTCGACGATCTCGAGCGGGTCGACGACGTTGCCGGTGCTCTTCGACATCTTCTTGCCCTTGGCGTCGCGCACGAGGCCGTGCAGGTAGACGGTGTCGAAGGGGATCTGATCGACCACCGCGAGCTGCATCATCATCATCCGGGCGACCCAGAAGAAGATGATGTCCTGGCCGGTGATCAGCGTCGAGGTCGGGAAATACTTGCGCAGGGCCTCGGTGTCCTCGGGCCAACCGAGCGTGCCGATCGGCCAGAGACCGGACGAGAACCAGGTGTCGAGCACATCGGGATCGCGGAACACCGGGATCGCCTGCGGCCGGTGGCGCTGGTCGACGCCGGTGATGTCGGGATCGGTGCGGATGGTCTCGGCCAGCAGTTCGATGGCGGCCTTCTCGTCCTCGACCAGCAGGAACTCGGCATCGTCACCGAAGGTGGCGTGCATCTGTGCCAGCGCCTCTTCCTCGGTGGCGGCGCAGAACGAGCGCCATTCACCACCCAGGCCCGGCGTGTGCCAGACCGGGATCTGGTGGCCCCACCAGAGCTGGCGCGAGATGCACCAGGGCTCGATGTTTTCCAGCCAGTTGTAATAGGTCTTCTCGCCGCTTTCGGGCAGGATGCGCACGGTGCCGTCGCGCACGGCGTCGAGCGCGGGACCGACGATCTTGGCGGTGTCGACGAACCACTGGTCGGTCAGCATCGGCTCGATCACCACCTTGGAGCGGTCGCCGAAGGGCTGCATGATCGGCTTGTTCTCGACGTAGGGCATCATGCCGCCGTCGAAACAGACCTCGCCGTCCTCGTTCGGCGGCGCGGGGACCATCACCGCGAGCCCCTCGTCGGTGATCTGCTGCACCACGAGCTTGCGCGCCTCGAACCGGTCGAGGCCGCGCAACGCGTCGGGCACAAGGTTGATGGCGTCGGCCTCGGCCTCGGTCAGGGTGCGCTCGCCGGTGGCGACCTCGACGGCGATGGCCGAGGCGTCCTCATAGGGGTCGCCATCGTCGCGCATGCAGCCGCGGGTGTCCATCAGGCGGTACATCGGGATGCCGCCGCGCTTGGCCACCTGGTAGTCGTTGAAGTCATGCGCGCCGGTGATCTTGACCGCGCCGGAGCCGAAATCGGGATCGGGGTATTCGTCGGTGATGATGGGGATCAACCGGCGGTGCTCCTTGGGGCCGACCGGGATTTCGCAGAGCTTGCCGACGATCGGCGCATAGCGTTCGTCAGAGGGATGCACCGCCACGGCACCGTCGCCCAGCATGGTCTCGGGGCGGGTGGTGGCGATCGAGATATAGTCGCGGGTCTCGCGCAGGGTGACGTTGCCGTCTTCGTCCTTCTCGACGTATTCATAGGTCTCGCCACCGGCCAGCGGGTACTTGAAGTGCCACATGTGGCCGGGGGTCTCGATGTTCTCGACCTCGAGGTCGGAGATCGCGGTTTCGAAATGCGGGTCCCAGTTGACCAGCCGCTTGCCGCGGTAGATCAGGCCCTTTTCGTACATGTCGACAAAGACCTTGATCACCGCGTCGTGGAAGTTGCCTTCCTCGCCGGCAGGCGCATTCGGCGCGCCCGACATGGTAAAGGCCGCGCGGTCCCAGTCGCAGGAAGCGCCGAGGCGCTTGAGCTGCTGGAAGATGGTGTTGCCGGAGGTCTTCTTCCACTTCCAGATCTCGGCGGTGAAATCCTCGCGGTCCCAGTCGCGGCGCGGCGGCTTGCCTTCCTCGGCCAGCTTGCGCTCCACCACCATCTGGGTGGCGATGCCGGCGTGGTCGGTGCCGGGCTGCCAGAGCGTGTCAAAGCCCTGCATGCGTTTCCAGCGGATCAGGATGTCCTGCAGGGTGTTGTTGAAGGCATGGCCCATGTGCAGCACGCCGGTGACATTGGGCGGCGGGATCATGATCGCATAGGTCGAGGCGCCATCTCTGGCATTCGCCCCGGCGCGGAAGGCGCCGATCTTTTCCCAAGCCTCGTAAATCCGCTGCTCGGCGGATTGCGCGTCGAATGTCTTGTCCAGTGCCATGGGGCTCTTTCCGCTGTCGTATTGGGTCCGGCCCGGTCTAGCGAATGTGGGCGCGAAGGTGAAGCGGCTATGCGCTGTGCTCTATTCGGTGACCATCTCGACCTCGCGCCGGACCTCCTCGATCTGGCTGCGGTGGTCCTGACGGGCGCGGGCGGCGGTGACAAGGGCGCGAAAGATCGCCCGTTGCCGGCGGGCGTAGAACAGGTGTTCGGGGTGCCATTGCACGCCAAGCGCAAAGGGGTCGCTGACCCGCTCGATGGCCTGCACCATGCCGCCGAGATCGCGCGCGGCGACCTTGAGCCCGTCGCCCAGCCTGTCCACCGCCTGTGAGTGCAAGGCGTTGATCTGCATGGGTTTCTGCCCGGAGACGCCAGCCAGTCGGGTCTGCGGACAGATGCGCACGGTCTTGCGCGGCAGGATGGTGTAGACCCGGCGCGAGGCGGTGTAGACGCCATAGGCATCCTGGTGCAGCGTGCCGCCAAGCGCGACATTCAGCATCTGCGAGCCGCGGCAGATGCCCAGCACCGGCTTGTGATAGTCGAAGGCCTCGCGCACCAGCCGCCGTTCCAGCGCGTCGCGGTCCGGGTCGAGGCGGGCCGAGGTGACCAGACGGCCGCCATAGAGGTCGGGCGAAATGTCGTCGCCACCGCCGATGATGATGCCGTCGACCTGGTCGATATGCGCATCGCGCCCCGCCACCCAGCGCTGTGCCCGGCCGCCCGCCAGCCAGACGTTGAGCGCCACCAGCGGAAAGATCCGCCAGCCCGAGCGACGCGAGGTGGTGACGCCGATCAGCGGACGGCTCATGCCAGCGGGTCCCGGGCCAGCCCGGCGCCCAGCAGCAGGTCACCGCAGCGCTGCGCCCAAGTGTGGCGCGACAAGGTGACCGGGCCATGTGCTGCCTGCCAGAGCCGTCCCATGGCATCCAGCAGCCGCGCATCCTCGGCCACCTGTTCGACCAGCAGCCAGCGCCGCCATTCCGACACCAGCGACCAGCCCGGCTCGTCGATGCGGCAATCGGGCAGGCGGAAGTGGAAGGTCGGGCGCGCCGAGGTCAGCTCGGTATGAACCCGCGCCATCCGATCGGGGTCGAGATGTTCGAACAGCGGAAACATGTCGAGCCCGCGGTTCCGGCTCGGGTTGTGGTGGATGTAGAGGTCGATCAGCGCCGACAGCGGCGCGTCCGGTGGCAGTTCCAGCAGTTCACGCACGAATGTGGTGGGATAGGGGGCGGTAAAGGGCAGGATGCGGCGGGTCTCGTCGATCGGCATCGCGGCGCGCAGCCAGTCCTCGAGCAGCGCATAGGCTGTCAGCGGGCCGCGGATGTCGGCCATCCGGTCAGACGCGACCTGGATGTTGAAATGCACGCCGAACCCCAGCACCAGCCCGGCGCTGCTGCCGCGCGCACCGCCATCGCGGAGATGGGGCAGGAGCGCGTTGAACCGTTCCATGCCATCAAGGTCGAGCGGATCGGTGACGATCTCGACCGGGATGATGTCGCGCCCGAGCGTCAGGGCGGCATCGCGCAGCGCGCTTTTCTCGGATTTGCGCAGCGAAGTATCGAGGTAGATGTCGAGCCCGCCGACGGCGCTGCCCTCAAGCCGCCAGGTCGGGTCATCTCCCGAAGTCAGCGTGCCGCCAAGGGTCTGCTGCGCGATCTCGGCCACCTGCGCCTCTGGCAGGCCGCCAAGCTCGACCTCGAGACCGACGCGGCGGGGCGTGCCGTCGGCGGCGGTGGCGCGGGGCAGGGGGGAAAAGGCGGGGGTCAGGTCATCCATGGCAGGAACACTAGTGCCCCTGCGCAAAAAGGAAATGACCTCCCGCCTGTCAGGCTCAGAGAATGCCTTCGTAGATCGGCTCGAGCGTCTCATGATCAAAGAGCGACGAGACCGAGGTGCCGTTCCAGATGTTGAGGATCGCTTGGGCAAAGATCGGCGCGGTCGGCACGATGCGGATGTTCTTGGTCTTCTTCACCGCTTCGGTGGCCTCGATGGAATCGGTGATCACCAGCGATTTCATCACCGACTTGCTGATGCGTTCGACCGCGGGGCCGGACAGCACGCCGTGCGAGATGTAGGAATGTACCTCGGTGGCGCCGGCGGCGACCAGCACTTCGGCCGCCTTGCAGAGCGTGCCGGCGGTGTCGCAGATGTCATCGACGATGATGCACTTCTTGCCTTTCACGTCACCGATCACTGTCATCTCGGCCACTTCACCGGCCTTTTCGCGGCGCTTGTCGACGATCGACAGCGGCGCGTTGATCCGCTTGGCCAGCTCGCGGGCCCGGGCCACGCCGCCGACATCGGGCGAGACCACCATGATGTCGTCAAGCTTGCCCTTGAACTGGTTCTTGATGTCGAGCGCAAAGACCGGGCTGGCATAGAGGTTGTCGACGGGGATGTCGAAGAAGCCCTGGATCTGCGCGGCGTGCAGATCCATGGTCAGGACCCGCTCGATGCCGGCTTCGACGATCATGTTGGCCACCAGCTTGGCACTGATCGGGGTCCGCGCGCGCGAGCGGCGGTCCTGACGGGCATAGCCGAAATAGGGGATCACCGCGGTGATGCGCTGCGCCGAAGACCGCTTGAGCGCGTCGGCAATGATCAGCAGTTCCATCAGGTTGTCGTTGGCCGGGTTCGATGTCGGCTGGATGATGAACATGTCCTCGCCGCGGACGTTCTCATAGACCTCGACGTAGATTTCCTGGTCGTTGAACCGCTCGATCCGGGCGTTCACGAGGTCGACATTGATGCCGCGGTGCATGGACATCCGGCGAGCAATCGACTTCGCCAAGGGCAGGTTGGCATTGCCGGACATGAGTTTCGGTTCGACGAGCTGGGGCATGTGAGTGAGATCCCGGGCATAAAAAGTAAAGGATTCGTGACGTTGACTTCGCTTAGCACGCGGTTACGGTCCGCAAAACCCAACTGTCAAAGGGACAGGACGTCATGACACAAATTGACTACTACTTCGCAACGATTTCGCCCTTCACCTACCTTGCAGGCACCGGGCTCGAGGAAATCGCCGCCCGTCACGGCGCCACCATCACCTACAAGCCCTTCGACATCATGGCCTGTTTCGCCCGCACCGGCGGCACGCCGCCCAAGGACCGCCACCCGAACCGGCAGGTCTATCGCCTGCAGGACCTCGAACGGCGGGCAAAACGGCTGGAGATGAAGCTGAACCTCAAGCCCGCGCATTTCCCGACGAACATGGCGCCGTCATCTTATGCCCTGATTGCCGCGCAGAGTGCCGGCGGTGGCGATCTCGGCGCGCTGGCGCACAGCTTTCCGCGTGCGGTCTGGGCCGAGGACCGGGATATCGCCCAGGATGAGGTGATCCGTGATCTGCTGGAAAAGGCCGGTTTCGATCCGTCGCTTGCCGACAGTGGACTGCTGGCCGGGGCGGAAACCTATTCCCGCAACCTCGAAGAGGCGATCGAGGCCGGGGTCTTCGGCTCGCCCTTCTACGTGGTGGGCGAGCAGAGGTTCTGGGGGCAGGATCGGCTCGAAGACCTGGACCTGCACCTGGCGGGCAAGCTCTGAGGGGGCCTGCCCGGGGGCTTTGTCAGCGCAGCGCGGCCTGAAGCGGCACGCAGTGCTGTGCCGGGCGTGGGGTGAACGTCTCGGCCAGCGGTTCGAGCTGGAAGATGCAGCGATAGCCCGCGGGCGCGCCGGCTTCGTCACGGATCACCATGCCGTGGGCATAGCTGCTGCGGGCGCGGCCCTCGTCATCCTCGATCTCGGTGGCGGCACAGGCGTCGATCACCGCGATCGCATGGTCCGAGGCTGCGTGAAAGCTGGACCCGGTGACATCGACCAGCACCTGACCGGCTTCGCCGCGGGCGACGCTGATCTGCGGCGCTGTCACGTCTTCCGGGGCCGGAGTGGCGCGAACCTGGGATTCGAAGGCAGTGATGAGGCACATGGGGCTGCTCCCTGTTTTGTCCGAGTGATGACCTGTTCGTGAAGCCAACCGCGCGAGGCGGCCGCAGGTTCCCTGCCATTTCGCGTCGGCGCACATGAAAAACCCGGCCACAGGGGGCCGGGTTCAGATTATTCAGCGATGCAAGCCGCGATCAGGGCTGTTCGTCCTCGTCATCGGTCGAGCCGGGCAGGTTGAAGAAGCTGTCGGCGTCGTGGATGTCGCGGGTATCCTCTTCTTCGTCATCATCGTCGCTGTCTGACAGCGAGAAGGTCTCGAGCCCTTCGATGGCGGTGGGAATGCGCGGCTCGGCCGGCATGTCGAGGCTCTGCTCGGTCGAGAGCAGCTTGCGACGCTCGTCATCCGACATGGCTTCCCCCGCGGCGGCCTTCTTGGCGGCGGCCTTCTGCACGGCGGCGTCCAGTTCGGACTGCTTGCAGAGCCCCAGCGCCACCGGGTCGATCGGCTGCATGTTGGCGATGTTCCAGTGGGTGCGCTCGCGGATCGACTGGATCGTCGGCTTGGTGGTGCCCACCAGCTTGGCGATCTGGCTGTCGGCCAGCTCGGGGTGGAACTTGACCAGCCAGAGGATCGAGTTCGGACGGTCCTGACGCTTGGACAGCGGCGTGTAGCGCGGGCCCCGGCGCTTGTCTTCGTCATGCGCGGCGGGGTTGAATTTCAGCTTCAGCCTTGCCAGCGGATTGGCCTCGGCCTTGTCGATGTCATCCTGGGTCAGCTGGTTGTTGGCAATCGGGTCGAAGCCCTTGACACCCGCGGCCACATCGCCGTCGGCGATGCCCTGGACCTCGAGCTCGTGCATGCCGGTGAAATCGGCAATCTGCTTGAAGGTCAGCGTGGTGTTGTCCACCAGCCAGACGGCGGTTGCCTTGGGGTGCAGCAGTTTGGCCATGCGGCGGTCTCCTTTGAACAAAACTCTCCCGTCGCCTGGATCGGCTGTCCCGGTCTGAGCCGGAACGGTTTCCATTGTCGGGGAACTTCGGAGGCTTATAGTCCCGGAAACGGTGAATGGGAAGTAAAAATGCGTGTGATTGCCCTCTGTGTGGCGCTCTGCCTGCCTCTGGCGGCCTGGGGAGACGGTGAAAAGGCCGGTGAGTTCGACTACTGGGTGCTGGCGCTCAGCTGGTCGCCCAACTGGTGCGAGATCGAGGGCGATGCCAAAGGATCCGAGCAATGCGAGGATCGGCACGACTTCGGCTGGACGCTGCACGGGCTCTGGCCGCAGTACCACCAGGGCTGGCCGTCTTATTGCCCGACGGTGGAACGCGCGCCGTCGCGGGCGATGACCCGAGACATGGCAGACATCATGGGCACCGCCGGTCTGGCCTGGCACCAGTGGAAGAAGCACGGCACCTGTTCGGGGCTGTCTGCCGAGCGCTATTTCGCGGCGTCGCGGGCGGCTTACGACGCGGTGGAGCGGCCGCAGGTGTTTCGCAAGCTGGACAAGGCGGTGAAGCTGCCGGCGGCGGTGGTGGAAGAGGCGTTTCTCAAGGAGAACCCGAAGCTCGAGCGCGACATGATCACCATCACCTGCCGCGATGGCCATATCCAGGAGGCGCGGATCTGCCTGTCGCTCGACCTGGAGCCGGTGCCTTGTGGGCGGGACGTGATCCGGGATTGCACGATGAAGGATGCCCTGTTCACGCCGGTGCGGTAATCCGTGCTTCGGGGCAGATCACTCAGCGCGTTAACAGCGGCCAAAGGCCGCCGCGCATCGCCGGGCCGCCCCCCGGGACGGCGATTTGGCTGACACAAGTGCGTCGATCAGGTCATCTTCGGATTTGGTGGGGATAAAGCGCTGCTGAACGGAGGGGAGATCGCCGCACCGCGGCCCGACGATGCACGGCTCGGGCTTGTGGCTGTCCTTGATGCCTTGGGCGATACGCCGGCTGCAAATGCGCTCCCGACGCCACCCGGACCAACGCGCCCCGGGCTCGACCCGGGGCCTCTTGCCAACAGCGGGAAAAGAGGTCCCGGATCAAGTCCGGGACGGCGCCCCGCTCAGAGCCCGGCTTCCGCCTCGATGTCCTTGCGCGACTTGCGCGCCCGTTCGGTGGCAGACTTCAGCTGGCCACAGGCCGCCATGATGTCTTCGCCCCGCGGAGTGCGGATCGGCGAGGCATAGCCCGCCTTGTGCACGATATCGGCGAACTTCTCGATCCGCTCCCAATCCGACCGCTCGTAGGGCGAGCCGGGCCATTCGTTGAACGGGATCAGGTTGATCTTGGCCGGGATGCCCTGGATCAGCTTGACCAGACGGCGGGCGTCCGCGTCACTGTCGTTCACCCCCTTGAGCATTACGTATTCAAAGGTGATCCGCTCGGAGTTGGAAATCCGCGGATACTCGCGCAACGCGCCCAGCAGTTCCTCGATGTTCCAGCGTTTGTTGATCGGCACCAGCTTGTTGCGCACCTCGTCGGTGGTGGCGTGGAAGCTGACCGCCAGCAGGCAGCCGATCTCTTCCGCCGTGCGCGCGATCTCGGGCACAACGCCAGAGGTCGACAGCGTGATCCGGCGGCGCGACAGCTGGATGCCCTCGGCATCCATGGCGATCTTCATCGCGTCGCGCACATTCTCGAAATTGTAGAGCGGCTCGCCCATGCCCATCAGCACGATGTTCGACAGCAGCCGCGTCTCGTTCTTGGGCGCGCCTTTTTCCGGCCATTCGCCCAGATCGTCGCGCGCCAACATGACCTGTCCGACGATCTCGCCGGCGGTCAGGTTGCGCACCAGCTTCTGGGTGCCGGTGTGGCAGAAGGAACAGGTCAGCGTGCAGCCCACCTGGGACGAGATGCACAGCGTGCCGCGATCGGCCTCGGGGATATAGACCACCTCGACCTCATGGCCGCCGGCGATCCGCACCAGGTATTTCCGGGTGCCATCGGCGCTGACGTTCTTGGACACGACCTCGGGGATCTCGATGGTGAAATGCTCAGCCAGCTCGGCGCGATAGGCCTTGGAGAGGTTGGTCATCACGTCGAAATCGCGCACCCCCCACTGGTAGATCCACTGCCAGATCTGGCCGACGCGCATCTTTGCCTGCTTCTCGGGCGTGCCGATGGCCAGGAGCGCCTCGCGCATGGCATCGCGGGTCAGACCAACAAGGTTGGTCTTGCCGCCCTCGGGCAGTTTGCGGGGGATGGTCAGCACATCCTGGGTGATCGGCGCGGTCATGTCAGCGGCTCATTTTCCGAAAGAAGTGCCCCACATATAGGATTCGGGCGCGGAATCAAAAGGATTCCCGCCCGATTCGCGACAAGCTGCCATAGCGGCGGCCTCTTCAGTTTATTTGCCAGCCCGAAAGCCGGGCAGAGATCAGCCCGGCTCAGCCGGCGCAGCGGTTCTCCGCATCCTCGATCATCGCGGTGAAGCCCAGGAGCGAGAACGTGTCCTTGGTGATCGTGCCGCGCGCCGAACGGGCGGTCAGCACCGCGGAAGAGCCGCGTTTCATCGCCGCCACGATCTTGGCGTCATCCGCAGGAGAGGCCGCCCAGGCCCATTCGCCTTCGGTGAACATCTCGAACTCGGTGCCATTGACGTCGACATTGACGGTCGAGCCGCTGGCAAAGGGATAGCCGCCGGTAAAGGTGATCTGCGGCTTGTTCACCCCGGCCTCGGGGCGGAAGAAGGCAAACAGCAGGATGTCGCCCCGGCGCACCGCCACGACGCGGCCGTCGCGGGTGTTCACCGTCTCTTTCGGCCGGGTCACCGCCCAGCATTCCTTGGGGTCGTCTTCGGTGAAGACGCTCCAATCGGTCTGGGCCGCGACGCGATTGGTGCTTTCCTGCTGCGCGGCAACGGCCGTGGCCGCCGCAAGTGCGAGCACTGCGGCCATGCTGCGGGCAAAGGGAAGAATCATATGTCCAGCCTCCAAGCTGTCCTAGCCTCAACTACAATAACAAGGCCGCGCTGCCCGCCTTTTTCAGGTCTGGGTTTGCCACGCGGCCGTTTCCTTCTCGACAAAAGCATATTAGCGTCAAAGGTGCGACGGGCGAAAGGCCCGTTGGCAGAAAATCGCCAATAATTGAACGGTGTTTGATGACCTCCGATCCCCATGCCGGTGCTGTGCCTCTTGTCGAAATCCGGCGCGGTCCCTTTGTCGAAAGCCTGCACCGTGGTCATGCGGTCATCTGCAATGCCGAAGGGCAAATTGTCGAGTCCTGGGGCGATCCCGATGTCGTGATCCTGCCGCGCTCGGCGATTAAGATGATCCAGGCGCTGCCGCTCATGACCAGCGGCGCCGGCAAGGACCTGGACAACCGGCAACTGGCGCTGTCTTGCGCCAGCCACGAGGGCGCGGCGCGGCACACCGATCTGGCCGCCGCCTGGCTCGAAAGCCTGGGGCTGGGCGAGGCGGACCTGCGCTGCGGGCCGCAGTGGCCCAGCGACCGGGCGGCGCAGACCGCGCTGACCAAGGGCGACACCAGCCCCTGCCAGCTGCACAACAACTGCTCCGGCAAGCACTGCGGCTTCCTGACGCTCAACAAGCACTTGGGCGGCGGGCCCGAGTATATCCTGCCGGATCATCCGGTACAGCGTGCGGTGCTCTCCGCCTATGAAGAGACCACCGGCGAAACCAGCCCGGGCTACGGCATCGACGGCTGTTCGGCGCCGAATTTCGCCAGCTCTCTCAAGGGCGTGGCCCGTGCCATGGCGTGGTTTGCCAGCGCCGGTCAGCGCAACGACAGCGCCAGCACTGCGGCTGTGCGGCTTGTCGAGTCGATGCGCCAGCACCCTGATCTGGTCGCCGGCGAAGGCCGGGCCTGTACCGAGCTGATGCGGGCGATGGACGGCGTAGTGGTCAAGACCGGCGCCGACGGTGTCTTTACCGCGATCCTGCCGGCGCAGGGCCTGGGGATCGCGGTCAAGATCGCCGATGGCGCCACCCGTGCCAGCGAGGCGCTGATGGCGCGGCTGCTGATCCGTCTCGGCGTGCTCGACGCCCGCCACCCCGCCGCGCTGCGCCGGGTCGATCATGTCATCAAGAGCCGCCGGGGCCTCGAGGCCGGGCTGATCACCACCGTGGAGGGCCTGTGATGGCGGTCGAGGCAGTTGTCTACGATATCGGCAATGTGCTGATCGAATGGAATCCCGAGCGCTTCTTCGAGGGGCGCTTCGGCGAAGAGCGCCGGCGGCGGCTGTTCGAGGACGTGCCGCTTCTGGCGATGAACGACGATGTCGACCGCGGCCATGATTTCGCCAAGGCGGTGGCCGGGATGGCCGAGGCGCATCCCGAGTGGGCCGAAGAGGTGCGCTGCTGGCACGACAACTGGATCGAGATGGCGAGCCCCGCCATCGACCGGTCAGTGCGGCTGCTGCGCGCGCTGCGGGCGCGCGGCGTGCCGGTCTTTGCGCTGTCGAACTTCGGCCGGGCGACATTCGACATCGCCTGCGCGCATTATCCCTTCCTGACCGAGTTCGACCAGCGCTACATCTCGGGCCATATCGGCGCGATCAAGCCCGAGCCGCGGATCTACGAGCTGCTCGAGAGCACCTGCGGCGTGGCGCCATCGGGGCTGCTCTTTGCCGATGACCGGGCCGACAATATTGCCATGGCGCAGTCGCGTGGCTGGCAGGTGCATCTGTTCGACGGTCCCGACGGCTGGGCCGATCGGCTGGTGGCCGAAGGGCTGCTGGATCCGGAGGAGGCGGAATGAGCGTTCCTTTCATCACCTATGAAGACGGCGAGGCGCGGCTCGACTGGCTGCGGCTGACCGAGGCGCTGGCGGCGGGGCATCAGCTGCCCAAGGCCGAGATCGGCGACACCTTCCTGCGGCGCGGCGGCGATACGCTGCTCAGCCGCGCGGCCTGGATCGACGGGCTGGGCTCGCTGGTCAAGACCGCGACGATCCACCCGGGCAACGCCCCAGAGGGCCTGCCGACGATCAACGGCGCGGTGAGCCTCTTTGACGACCGCACCGGCATTCTGAGCGCGATGGTCGATTTCCATCTGGTGACCAAGTGGAAGACGGCCGGCGATTCCCTGCTGGGCGCGCTGCGGCTGGCGCGCCGCGATGCGCGCGGGGTGCTGATCGTCGGGGCAGGGACGGTGGCGAGGTCACTGTACGAGGCCTTCGGCGCCGGGTTTCCCGAGGCGCGCTTTACCGTCTGGAACCGCACTCGCGCCAAGGCCGAGGCGCTGGCCGGGCACTGCCCCGGCATGACGGTGGCCGAGGATCTCGAAGCGGCGGTACGGGCGGCCGACATCATCGTCAGCGCCACCATGGCGACCGAGCCGGTGATCCGCGGCGACTGGCTGCAACCGGGCCAGCACCTCAACCTGATCGGCGCCTACCGCGCCGACATGCGCGAGGTCGACGATGTGGCCCTGCAGCGCGGCCGGGTCTTTGTCGACAGTTTCGACACGACCATCGGCCATATCGGCGAGATCGCCATTCCGCTGGCCTCCGGCGCGATCAAACGCGCAGATCTGCTGGCGGATTTCTACGATCCCGAGGCGATGACGCGGCAGAGCGCCGACGAGATCACCGTCTTCAAGAACGGCGGCGGCGCGCATCTCGACCTGATGACCAGCCGCCACATCCTCGACTGCTTCCAGACGGGCTGAGCGGGCGCTCCGACTTTGGGAGACCCTGCGTCAGCCCAAAAATGCGCAATCCGGCGCCGAAGCCACCCCGAAACCGGCTCGGCCGACGATGAATCGCTTGCCCGGCGACCGGCTTGGAGTCACATTTGGTCACCGGACCGAAAGGTATTGCCGGCCCGGGCATATTGCATTCAGGAGATGTGACCATGCCGACATTTTCATTTACCGCCCTGGCGGAAACCGACCTTACCTTGAACGGATCCTCGAACTTCTTTGTCGGCGATACGCTCCTCATGCCCGACGCGCCGACGCTGACGATCACCGTCACCGACGATGACGGCAGCTTGTCAGGTGACAATCTGACCAGCGAGCAGGCGGATGACACCACCGGCCAGACCGCCACGATCACCGATGCAGACGGCGTGGAGCAGGGCAACGGCGGGCAGATCTACGGCGAGGCCTATTTCTGGGTCAGCGATTCCGCCGGCACACTCTACTGCCTGATCGAGATCGAACAGGAAGGTGCCAGCGGCGATGCCTTTGCCTTTCACGCCGACTATGGCGTGCCGGCGGCGGGCACGTACCTGACGGTGGAATCGAAGCACAACGTCAAGGAAAGCACCATCCTGCCGGATTACGCCGACCTGACCGCCGGGGGCGTCACGCCGGACCCCGAGCCAGAGCCCGAGCCCGAACCGGAGCCGGACCCCGATCCCTTCACCGAGTACAGCTTTACCGCCTTCAACGAATTCGATCTGACGATGGACGGCTACAAGAACCTGTTTGTCGGCCACTCCTTCGTGATGCCCGACGCGCCGACGCTCACGATCACGGTGTCGGACGACGACACCAGCCTGTCCGGCGACAACCTGACCAGCGAATACGCCGACGACGAGACCGGCCAGACCGGCACCGTGGTCGATACCAACGGCACCGAGGTCGGCAATGGCGCCCAGCTTTATGCCGAGTGTTTCTATTGGGTCAGCGACGCCGCGGGCAATCGCTACATGCTGCTGGAGATCGAGCAGGAAGGCACGCCCGACGACTACTTCGTCTTCCACACCGATTATGGCGTGCCAGAGGCCGGGGTCGAGCTCTTCGTCGAGGAAAAGCGCAACGTCAAGGACAGCACGATCATCCCGGACTACGCCGACATGACCGTGGGCCCGATGGAGGGCGCGGCGAGCGAGTGGAACGAGCTCACCATGTGAGCCAGCCCGGCCGCGCGACCCTTGCCTGTCAGGCGGCGACGGGCAGGGGGCGGTGCTCCTTCACCGGCAGGTGCACGATGGCCGAGAAGGCGCCGACGCCGACGCCGATCCACCAGACCAGGGTGTAGTCGCCGTAAAGGTCGTACATCCGCCCGCCCAGCCAGACGCCTAGGAAGCTGCCCAACTGGTGGCTGAAGAAGACGATGCCATAGAGCGTGCCCATGTAGCGCAGCCCGTAGAGATGCGCGATCAGCCCCGAGGTCAGCGGCACCGTGGCCAGCCACAGCGCGCCCATGGTGACCGAGAACAGCAGCACCGTTTCCGGGGTGATCGGGAACAGGATGAACATCGCCGCCACGATGGTCCGCCCGGCGTAGATGCCGGCCAGCAGGTATTTCCTTGAATAACGCTTGCCGAGATAGCCGGCGGTCAGGGTGCCGGCGATATTGGCCAGCCCGATCAGCGAAATCGCCCAGGCCCCCAATGCCGAGGTGGTGGTGATGCCCAGCGAATGCAAAACCCCGCCGGGCTGGATCGGCCCGCACATCTCGGTCACCAGCGCCGGGAAATGCGCGGTGACAAAGGCCAGCTGGTAGCCGCAGGAGAAGAACCCCAGAAAGATCAGCGTGTAGGAGGGATCGCGGAAGGCCCGGCCGAGGATCACGCCCATGCTTTCCTCCAGCTCGGCCTTGCTGGCGCTCTGCGGCGCGCGCATCAGCGGCAGCGACAGCAGCGAGCCGAGGATCACCACTGCAAAGACCAGAAAAACGCTCTGCCAGGCCATCAGCCCGAGCAGGTATTCCGCCACCGGCGCGCCAAAGACCTGGCCGGCGCTGCCGGCGGCGGTGGCAATGGCGAGACTCATCGAGCGGTTCTCGTCCGAACTGGCGCGGCCCACCACGGCAAGGATCACGCCAAAGCCGGTGCCGGCAATACCGAAGCCCACGAGGATTTCGAGCAGCTGGTGCGCCTCGGGCGTCACCGCAAAGGACGACAGCACCAGCCCCGCCGCATACATCACCCCGCCGACCACGATTGCCACCCGGTCGCCCAGCCGCTCGCCCAAGAGGCCGAACAGCGGCTGGCCGATGCCCCAGGCGAGGTTCTGGATGGCGATGGCAAGCGAGAACTCGGCCCGGAGCCAGCCGAACTCCTCGGCGATCGGGATCTGAAAGACGCCAAAGCTCGCGCGTACTGCAAAGCTCAGCAGCATGATGAAACAGCCGACGATCAGAACCGGGGTGAACAGCGGTGTGCGGGCCTGCATGGCGGCCTCCCTCGTGGAAAACGAGGGCGACATTACTTGATGAGTGCGCGGCGTCAATTCAGCAATTGTGATGGATACGATTCGCGGGTGGAATGGGCCTCGGCTGTTTGGTTGGGGATCGCCGCCCCGGACGTGATCCGGGGCCTCACCGTTCGGGCCATGAGGTCCCGGATCAAGTCCGGGACGGCGGTGCGCGCAGGTCGACCGTTTGGCTTTGGGCGGTGCGCGGCAGTCGACCGTCCAGGTTGGCCCGGTGCGCGCAGGTCAAACCCCACACCCCACGCCGCCGGCCCCTCCCGACCATCCGCCTCTGGGCAAGGTCGCCACGGCGCGCTATGTGCAGCGCATGAAGACGATGCAGGACATTTACGCCGCCCGCGTGGCCGCAGGCACGCTCGAGGCGGACGACGCTCAAGAGGCCGTGCTGCCCGAGTTCGAACGCATCCGCGCGGCGCTGGCGCAGCCGGTCAGGCGCGGGCTGTTCCGCAAGGCGCCAGAGCCGCCCAAGGGGCTCTACCTCTGGGGCGGGGTGGGGCGCGGCAAGTCGATGCTGATGGACCTCTTTGCCGAAACCCTGACATCCCAGGACATTGCAGTGCGGCGGGTGCATTTTCACGCCTTCATGCAAGAGGTGCACAAGGGCATGCATTCCGCCCGGCAGTCCGGCGCCAAGGACGCACTGGCGCCGGTGGCAAAGAAGGTGGCCGAGGGGCTGCGCTGCCTGGCCTTCGACGAGATGCAGATCACCGATATCACCGATGCCATGGTGGTGGGGCGGCTCTTCGAGTTCCTGTTCGAGGCCGGCGTGGTGGTGGTGACCACCTCGAACCGGGTGCCGGACGATCTCTACAAGGACGGGCTGAACCGGCAGCTCTTCCTGCCCTTCATCGAGATCATCAAGCAGAACCTCGTGGTTTGGGAACTGATGAGCCCGCGCGATTACCGCCAGGACCGGCTCTCCGGCGCGCAGGTCTACTTCACCCCCGCGAACGACCATTCCCGACAGGAAATCGAGCAGGTCTGGGAGCATCTGACCGGCGGGCAGGGCGCGCCGCTGACGCTGGTGGTCAACAAGCGCGAGGTCGAGATCCCGGCCTTTCACAACGGTGTGGCGCGGGCCAGTTTCTACGACCTCTGCGGGCGGCCGCTGGGCCCCGCCGATTACCTCGCCCTGGCCGAGGCCGCGCGGGTGCTGATCCTCGAGAACATCCCGCAGCTCGGCCGCTCCAACTTCAACGAGGCCAAGCGCTTCGTGACTCTGGTGGATGCGCTCTACGAGGCCCGCGTCAAGCTGGTGGCCAGCGCGGCGGCCGAGCCGGAGATGCTCTACGTCGAAGGCTCCGGCGCGTTTGAATTCGAGCGCACCGCCTCGCGCCTGCGGGAGATGCAGGATGCGGCTTGGGGGCGTGAGGACTGAGGCCCGCGTCTCGGGTTTTGTGACGGAGGGCCTCCGTCCGGCGGGAGGCCCCGGATCGGGTCCGGGGCGGCGTCGGAAGGTACGTCAGAAGTTGCCACTGTCCCGGCCTTCGCGCCGGGACCTCATGGACGATGATCGGCCTGTCAGTTGGATCGTGGGCGGTGCGCCGTCGGGGTCTCAGCGCTCAGTCCCAAATTCAAGCCCCCCACGTCCCGGCCTTGCGCCGGGACCTCCCGGTCGACATCAAGCCTAACGCTTGTCGCTTGCCCCACGAGGCCCCGACGCAAGGCCAGGGCGCGATCGCTCACCGCCCGCTCAAAGCCGCTTGCCTTGCATCAACCGCGGCACATCCCCGCTCAGCCCCGCCGCCTCGCGGATGAAGCTGCGGCGCAGGGCCGGGACGGCGTTGACCACGCCCATGCCGATGTCACGCCCGGCGCGCAGCAGCGGGTTGTCGTTGGAGAACAGCCGGTTGAACAGGTCCGTCGCCGTCGCCAGCGTGGCAATGTCAAAGCGGCGCCACGCGGCGTAGCGGTCGAGCACCAGCGGGCTCGCGATGTCCTCGCCGCGCCGGGCGGCATCGGTCAGCACCTCGGTGAGCGCGGCAATGTCGCGGAAGCCGGCGTTGAGCCCTTGGCCCGCAATCGGGTGCACGCCATGGGCCGCATCGCCCACCAGTGCCAGGCGCGGCGCGGTCAGGCTGTTGGCGAGTGACAGGCTCAGCGGATAGGTGAAGCGCGCGCCGGCGATGCTGATCTCGCCCAGGAAATCGCCGAAGCGCGGACGCAGCACCGAAAGGTAATCCTCGTCCGACAGCGCATGGATCGCCGCCGCCTGGGCATGGCTCTCGCTCCAGACGATCGAGCTGCGGTTGCCGGTCAGCGGCAGGATCGCCAGCGGGCCCGAGGGCATGAAGAACTGCTGCGCGCAGCCGCCATGCGGGCGCTCATGCGCGATGGCGCAGACCAGCGCGGTCTGGCCGTAGTCGCGCTCGGTCCTGGAGATGCCGGCGCGGCTGGCGGTGCCCGAGCCGCGGCCGTCGCAGCCGATCAGCAGCCGGCCGGTCAGCGTGCGCCCCGAGGCAAGGGTGACGCTGGCGCGCTGGGCGTCGGTGGTCTGGGCGGTCACGGTCTCGCCGGGCAGATGGGTGATCGCTGGCTCGGCCTCCATGGTGTCGAGCAGGGTGCGGCGCAGGTGCCGGTCCTCGACCATGAAGCCCATCGGGCCTTCCTCGATCTCGTGGTGATCGAAATGCAGAAAGAACGGCGCCGGCCCGTCGCCGGCGCGGCCGTCAGAGACCTTGATGTCGAGCATCGGCTGCGCCTCGGATGCCAGCCTGTCCCAGAGCCCCAGCGCCGCCAGCATCTGCTGCGAGGCCAGCGCCAGAGCATAGGAGCGGCCGTCGAAATTGTCGGCGCGGTGGGCAGAGGTCTCGGCGGCGTCGATCACCGTTGCTGAAAACCCGGCCTGGGCCGCGGCCAGCGCCAGCAGCGGGCCGTTGAGCCCGCCGCCGACGATCAGGATATCGCTGTCATAGGTCATGCCGCGAATATGACCCGCGCGGCGGGATTGTCCATGTGCTTCGGTGCCGCTACCGTCCGCAAAAAGGAGGCGCGACATGCAGGACTGGCTATGGATGACGGCGGCGGAGCTGGGGCAGGGGATCGGCACCGGAGAGATCGACCCGGAGGCCCTGACCGAGACCTACCTCACGGCTATCGCCGGCCATGAACACGGCGCCAGCACCTATGCCAGGCTGACCGAGGCGCGGGCGCGCGCCGAGGCCGCGGCTGCGGCCGCACGGGCGCGCGCCGGTCAGCGGCTGTCGCTGCTCGACGGGGTGCCGGTGTCGTGGAAGGACCTCTTCGACACTGCCGGTGTCGCCACCGAAGCGGGCACCGCGTTGCTCGAGGGCCGGGTGCCGGCGCGCGATGCCGAGGTCTTGCGCAATGCCGGCGCCGCCGGGCTGGTCTGCCTCGGCAAGACTCATATGAGCGAATTTGCCTTTTCGGGCCTGGGGCTGAACCCGAAGACCGCGACGCCGCCTTGTGTGAACGGTGAGGGGGCGGTGCCGGGCGGGTCGTCCTCCGGCGCGGCCACCTCGCTGGCCTACGGGTTGGCGGCGGGGGCGATCGGCTCGGACACCGGCGGGTCGGTGCGCATCCCGGCGGCCTGGAACGATCTGGTCGGGCTCAAGACCACCCATGGGCGGGTTTCGACCGAGGGCGTGGTGCCGCTGGCGCCGGCCTTCGACACCGTCGGGCCGCTGGCGCGCACGGTCGAAGATGCGGCGCTGCTGCTGGCCGCGCTGGAGGGCCGCCGGCCGGCGGATCTGCGCGGCGCCAGCCTCAAGGGCCGGCGCTTTGCGGTCTTGAAGACCGTGGCGATGGAGGGCGTGCGCGAGGCGCCCCGAGCGGCCTTCTTGAGCGCGGTCGAGCGGTTGCGCGCTGCCGGCGCGCTGGTCGAGCCGATCGAGGTGCCCGAGGTGACCGAGGCGATGGCGCTGTCGGGAATCCTCTATACGCCGGAGGCCTATGGCACCTGGGGCGAGGTGATCGAGGCCGCGCCCGAAAAGATGTTCGCGCCGATCCTCGAACGGTTCCGCAGCGGGGCCGAGGCCAGGGCCAGCGAGCTGATCGTTGCATGGAACATCCTGCGGCGCTGTCAGGCGGCCTATTTCAAGGCGGTGGCGGGTTATGACGCGGTCCTGACGCCGACGGCGGCCAACCTGCCGCCGGATCACGAGCGGCTGCTGAGCGATCCCGACTATTACGTCACCGAGAACCTGCTGACTCTGCGCAACACCCGGATCGGCAACCTGATGGGCGGCTGCGGGCTGAGCCTCCCGACCGGAGTGCCGTCCTGCGGGCTGCAGATGCTGGCGCCGCCCTGGGCCGAGGAGAGGTTGCTGCGGCTGGGGGTTGCGGCGGAGCGGGCCTTGGGGTGACGGCGCGGAGGCGCGGAATCAAGGCCGCAGGCCGCCGCGCCATCGCCATCCCGCGGTCTGGCGATGGCGCGGCGCGCGTTGTGCCCGGTGGAACCGTAGGGTGGGCCGTTCCGCTCACAGCCGCCCTTGCCATTGCAAGCACACGGCTTGACCAAGCGGAAGGCGGGCAGAACGGCCCACCCTGCGCGGCGCGCCACCGCCCTGCAAAAAACAAGGGCTTGCCCAAAAGCCACAAACCCTTACCGGATCGTGTCTTTTTCTGGACGAGGGCGGGGCTCTGCCGTATTCTCGGGCTCAAACGGGGCGAAAACGACCCCGTCATCCGAGGCAGAAAAGCAGTAACACCATGTTCCCCGAACGGTTTTCGAACCTTCCGGCCTATGCGTTCCCGCGTCTGCGGGCGCTTCTTGACCCGCATGCACCGGCGCCGGCGCATGCGGCCGATGTGCTGCACATGACCATCGGCGAGCCGCGGCACGCCTTTCCGGACTTCGTGGGCGCGGTTCTGGCCGAAAATGTCGCGGGCTTCGGGAAATATCCGCCGAACGAGGGCACGCCGGAGCTGCGCGTGGCGATTGCCGACTGGGCAAAGCGGCGCTACGGCGTGACGCTCGATGCCGAGACCCAGATCATGCCGCTCAACGGCTCTCGCGAAGGGCTCTACAACGCCGCCATGGCGCTCTGCCCTGAGCAGAAGGCCGGCCAGCGCCCGGTGATCCTGACGCCGAACCCGTTCTACCAGGTCTACATGATCGCCGCGATCTCGGTGGCGGCCGAACCGGTGTTCGTGCCGGCGACCGAGGCGACCGGCCATCTGCCGGATTGCGCCGGGCTGCCCGAGGAGGTGCTGAACCGCACCGCCATGGCCTATATTTGTTCGCCGGCCAATCCGCAGGGCGCGATTGCCAGCGCCGACTACTGGCGCGAGCTGATCCGGCTGGCCGAGAAATACGATTTCCGCATCGTCGCCGACGAATGCTATTCCGAGATTTACCGGGACGCGCCGCCGACCGGCGCGCTGGAGATCGCCGCCGAACTGGGCGCCGACCCCGAGCGGGTGGTGCTGATCAATTCGCTCAGCAAGCGCTCGAACCTGCCGGGGCTGCGCTCGGGCTTCATTGCCGGCGGACCGCAGAGCATCGCGCGAATCAAGCAGCTTCGTGCCTATTCCGGCGCGCCGCTGCCGCTGCCGCTGCAGAAGGTCAGTGAAAAGGTCTGGGCCGACGAGGCGCATGTGGAAGAGAACCGCGCGCTCTATCAGGCGAAATACACCGTGGCAGACGAGGTCTTTGCCGACGTGCCGGGCTATGCCGGCCCCGAGGCGGGCTTTTTCCTCTGGCTGCCGGTGGCGGATGGCGAGACCGCGGCTTTGAAGGCCTGGCAGGAGACCGCCGTCAGGGTGCTGCCCGGCGCCTATCTGTCGCGCGACGTGGCCGGGGACAACCCGGGACAGGGATACATCAGGGTCGCCATGGTGGCCCCAATAGACGACATGCGCCGCGGGCTCACGCGCCTGCGCGACTGTCTGTACGAGGTGAGGTGACAATGGCTTTTCAGGCACGGGGACGCGATCCGCTACTTGACAGCAACACGCAGGCTGCGGTTGAAAAACGCGGCAAGGAGCTTTTCGGCATCGCGCTGATCCTTGTCGGTCTGGCCGCGGCGGCGATGATCTATTCCTACACGCCTGAAGACCCGTCCTGGATGTCAGCCACCGATGCGCCGGTGCAGAACTGGATGGGCCGCGCCGGTGCCTCGATTGCCGCACCTTTGTTCATGATCGTCGGCTGGGGCAGCTGGGGCGTCGCCGTGGCCTTCCTTGCCTGGGGGCTGCGCTTTGCCCTGCACCTGGGCTCCGACCGCGCGGCGGGCCGGGCGGTCTTTGTCCCGATCGCCATTGCGCTGGCCGCAGTCTACGCAGCGACGCTGGTGCCGGGGCCGGAATGGACCCATGCCTTCGGCCTTGGCGGTTTGTTCGGCGACACGGTCCTTGGCTCGGTACTCACCGCCATGCCGGTGGGCTCGTCCTTTGTGGTCAAGATGGCCTCGCTGGTCATGGGTCTGGCGATCCTCGCCGTCGGCGCTTTCGTGCTGGGCTTTACCCTGCCGGAACTCAAGAGCATCGGTCGCTTCCTGCTGGTCGGCGTGATCATGGCCTATGCCACCCTGCTCAAGCTCTTGGGCAGCGGCGCCCATGGCGCGGTGAGCGCGGCGCAGACATTGCAGGCCCGTCAGGCCGAGCGCCGGGCGCAGCGCGCCGAAGAGCAGCGTCAGGCCGAGGAATGGGCCGCACTTCAGGCCGCCGAGGCCGAGGCCGCCGCCTCGCGCGCCTATGTGCCGCCGGTGCCCGAGGAAGTGCCGGCCCACAGCCAGCCGGAAAAGCCGGGCCTGCTGGCGCGCATGCCCTCGCTCATCCGCCGTGCCGAGACCCCGCCGGACGAGACCCCGCCGGACGAGATGCCGTTCCCCGAACTGGTCGAGAATGACGGCCCGCTGATCGAGCCCGACATGCCCGGCGAGGATCGGATCAAGGCCAAGATCACCTCGGTCATCAAGGACCGGGTGCGGCGCAACCCGGCGATCCAGGTCGAGACCGTGGCGCCGCTGACCAAGGGCCGCGGCCGTGGCCCCGATCCGCTGATCTTCCGCCCCACGCCGCCGCTGAGCGCCGGCGAGCCGCGCCTTGCCGCGCCGGCCGCCGACATGCTTGCCGAGCCGCCGCTGACCGCGCCCGCCGCCGCCATGCCGGCCGAGCCGCCCCTGACCGCGCCGCCCGCGCCCGCGCGCACGACCCCGGTCGCGCCGCGCGTGACCCAGGCGGTGCCGACGCAGGGCGCAGCGCCTGCGCCGACCGTTTCGCCGGTTGCCAGCCGCGCCCCGGCGCCGGCCGCCGTGCGCAGCGCGCCGCAGGCTCAGACACAGCACCAGCCCGCCGCGCCGCAGGCTCCCGCCGCAGCGCAAGCGCCGATGATGCAGCAGCCCGCCGCGCCGCAAGCGCCGGCGATGCAGCGCTCGGCCGCGCCGCAGGCTCCGGCACCCGCTGCGGCTCGCGCGGCCCCCTCCCCTGCCGTGCAGGGGGGTGCTCAATTCACGCCCGAGGCCCATTATGACGACGATGAGCCGCGCAATATCTTCCTCGAGGACAGCTCCGGCTTTGTCACCCCGGAAGAGGACGAATGGGCGGTGACCGAACCGGCCCCCGTCATGCCCGCACCCCGGGTCACCCCGGCCGAGCCCAAGAAGGTGGTGCAGCAGTCCGTGCGTAAACCCGCGCCGATGTCGAAACGCGCCCGTGCCGAGGCGCAGCCCGAGCTGGGCTTTGACCCAGCGGATGCCGAATACGAGCTGCCGCCGCTGGCGCTGCTGGCCGATCCGGCCAATATCGAACGCCACGTGCTGTCCGACGAAGCGCTGGAAGAAAACGCCCGCATGCTGGAATCGGTGCTCGACGACTATGGCGTGAAGGGCGAGATCGTCTCGGTCCGCCCCGGTCCGGTGGTCACAATGTACGAGCTTGAGCCCGCGCCGGGCCTCAAGGCCAGCCGCGTGATCGGCCTTGCCGACGATATCGCCCGCTCGATGTCGGCGCTGTCGGCGCGGGTCTCGACCGTGCCGGGCCGTTCGGTGATCGGCATCGAACTGCCCAACGAGAAGCGCGAGATGGTGTCCTTCCGCGAGATCCTCTCGGGCCGCGACTATGGCGACGGCAACCGCACCCTGCCGCTGGCGCTGGGCAAGGACATCGGCGGCGATCCGATCGTCGCCAACCTCGCCAAGATGCCTCACCTGCTGATCGCGGGGACGACGGGTTCCGGTAAATCCGTGGCGATCAACACGATGATCCTGTCGCTGCTCTACAAGCTGACGCCGGACGACCTTCGGCTGGTGATGATCGACCCCAAGATGCTGGAACTCTCGGTCTATGACGGCATTCCGCATCTGCTGTCGCCGGTGGTGACCGATCCCAAGAAGGCCGTGGTGGCGCTGAAATGGGTCGTGGGCGAGATGGAAGAGCGCTATCGCAAGATGTCCAAGATGGGCGTGCGCAACATCGACGGCTACAATTCCCGCGTGGCCGACGCGCTGAAGAAGAACGAGATGTTCGAGCGCACGGTGCAGACCGGGTTTGACGACGACACCGGCGAGCCGATCTTCGAGACCGAGGAATTCGCGCCCGAAAAGATGCCCTTTATCGTCGTCATCGTCGACGAGATGGCCGACCTGATGATGGTCGCCGGCAAGGAGATCGAGGCCTGCATCCAGCGCCTGGCACAGATGGCCCGGGCCTCGGGCATCCACCTGATCATGGCGACACAGCGGCCTTCGGTCGATGTCATCACCGGCACGATCAAGGCCAACTTCCCGACCCGCATTTCCTTCCAGGTGACGTCCAAGATCGACAGCCGCACTATCCTCGGTGAACAGGGTGCCGAGCAGCTGCTGGGCATGGGCGACATGCTCTACATGGCCGGTGGCGCCAAGATCACCCGCTGCCACGGTCCGTTCTGCTCGGATGAAGAGGTCGAGGAGATCGTCAACCACCTCAAGGCCTTCGGGCCGCCGGCCTATGTCTCCGGCGTGGTGCAGGGCCCCGATGACGACAAGGCCGAAAACATCGACGCGGTGCTGGGCCTCAACACCGGTGGCAACACCAACGGCGAGGATGCGCTCTACGACCAGGCGGTGGCGATTGTCATCAAGGACCGCAAGTGCTCGACCTCCTACATCCAGCGCAAGCTGGCCATCGGCTACAACAAGGCCGCGCGCCTTGTGGAGCAGATGGAGGACGAGGGGGTCGTCAGCGCCTCGAACCACGTCGGCAAACGCGAGATCCTCGTGCCCGAGCAGGGCTGATCACGTGGCGGGGCGGCTTCGGGGATGAACCGCAAGTTTGCGCAGCACACGCTTGTCGGCCTCGGGATCGTCCTGGTGATTCTGGGCGCGCTGGCCTCCGGGGCGTTCCTGTTCATCTTTCTGATCGGCGGCGGCCACGCCCACTTGGCGGATGATCCGCTGATGGGGCTGAACTTTATCGTGCCCCTGCTGCCGGGAGCGGCTTTGCTGGTCGTGGCACGGCTGATCAATCGCAAGGGCAGGTGACGCCGGGGGCGCGGGGCTGTGCGCCGGCCCCAGACTCGCCGCGCCACGCTCCGCCGGGCACACGAAGTTATGAGCGGCAATCTGCACCCGGCGTTTGCCCTGTGCAGCAAGCGGCCCTACATCCAGCCTCAGAAACCGGTGTGATATCGCATAACAATGCGACATCGCCGAAACTGACGGCAGCATAAACGAGAGAGACCTAATCACATGCGTTCTTTCAAGACCCTCATCCTCGCCCTCGGCGTGTCTCTGGCGGCGCTGCCTGCGGCGGCCGAGAAACTGTCGCTCGGGCAGCTTTCGGGCTATCTCAACCAGCTGCAACAGGCCAAGGGCTCCTTTACCCAGATAAACGACGACGGCTCGATCTCGACCGGGACGATCTCCATCCGTCGCCCCGGCATGGCGCGCTTCGACTACAACCCGCCGGCCAAGGCGCTGGTGCTGGCCTCTGGCGGCGAGGTGGCGATCTTCGACAAGAAGGTCGGCAGTTCGCCCGAGCGCTATCCGCTGGGCGACACGCCGCTCAGCATCATTCTGGCGAAATCGGTCGATCTGACGCGGTCGGGCATGGTGACCTCGCATACCTATGACGGCACCTCGACCATCGTCCGCGCCCGCGACCCCAAGCGGCCCGAGATCGGCACCATCGACCTGGTGTTCACCGGCAACCCGGTGGAGCTGCGGCAATGGGTGATCCGCGATGACAGCGGCAGCGAGACCACGGTGATCCTGGGCGAATTGGACAAGTCGGCGAAGCTGCCGCACAACATCTTCTCCATCGTCAGGGCGATCGAGAATCTGAGGTAAGCTTGGCGGGGCGGTCTGCAAACCGCCCCTTTGTTTTTCACGCGAGCCGCGCAGCGTCGGGCCGCGGTGCGGCGAGCCTTCCTCGGTTCTGCAACACTTTTTCCCAGCCAAATCCGGAAAAGATCAGATCAGCGCGCTTTGGTCAGCCAAATCGCCGTGCCGGGGGGGCGGCCCGGCGATGCGCGGCGGCCTCTGGCCGCTGTCAACGCGCTGGGAGCAAAGCCATCACAACCCCGTCTGCGCCAGAACCTCGCTCAGGATCGGCGCCAGGCGTTCGGCCCAGGCGCGCTGGGTAGACTCTTCGGCGATCAGGTCGTTGCGGATCTCTATCAGGATGTTGGGCAGTCCCATCGACAACGCATGCCGCTCGATGCTGTCCCCCGGCAGATGGCCGGAGTAGGGCACGTTGCCGTCGACCACGAGGTCAGGCTCGCGCTTGAGCCGCGCGATCAGGGGCAGCGCCAGGCGGTCGTCATGGGCATAGAGGATCCCGATATGCCAGGGCCGGGGCGGGCGGGCCTGAAGCTGCGGGGTGAAGGAATGCACCGCGCAGACCACCGTGTCGGGCCGGCGCGCGGCCAGCCGGTAGTATTCCGCGTGATAGGGCCGGTGATAGGCGTTCAGCCGGCGCTCGCATTCCGCCGCATCGGCGTGGCGATTGGCGGGAATGATCGTGCCGTCATAGAGCTTCATCAGCAGCGTCGGATCGTCCTCTCCGCGATTCGGATCGATCACCAGCCGCGAGAAATTGGCGAAAAGCGCCGGTGAATCCAGCAGCGCGCCCAAATGCCGCGTGACCCCCAGAGCCCCCGGGTCAAAGGCGATGTGCCGGCGCATGTCAGCGGGCGCGAGCCCCAGATCGCCGCCATTAACCGCTTTGGGAACCGTATTCGTCGCATGATCGCAGGTGACCAGCCAGCGCCCGGGCCGATCTGCGCCTTCTGTCCAATAGGGGTGGAAGCTCATGTCATCCCTTCGTAATGTGGCCGGGGGAATATGTACCGCGCCTCCGACTTGCCTGCGAGGTCGAATTGGTGCATAGAACGGGTGAAATTTGTTAGCGATAACATCGCCGGTCTTGCGCGATGTGTCTGCCATATCCGAAAGGGCCTTACGCGCCATGAAACGCGACCGCAAAGTTAAAATCGTTGCCACACTCGGACCGGCATCGAACGACTACAACATGATCCGCAAGCTGCACGAAGCCGGTGCGGACGTGTTCCGGCTCAACATGAGCCACGGCTCGCATGAAGAGATCGCCGAACGCCACGCCATCATCCGCCAGGTCGAAAAGGACTGTGACAGCCCGATCGCCATCCTGGCCGACCTTCAAGGTCCGAAACTGCGCGTCGGCACCTTCGGCGACGGTCCGCAGGACCTGCAAGAGGGCGCCTCCTTCCGGCTCGACCTCGACAAGGCGCCGGGCGACATCAACCGGGTCTGCCTGCCGCACAAGGAAATCTTTGCCGCGCTCGAGCCGGGCGCGCACCTGCTCGTCAACGACGGCAAGATCCGCCTGCGGGTGGAAAACTGCGGTGCCGACTTTGCCAACTGCAAGGTCATCACCGGCGGCGTCATTTCCGACCGCAAGGGCGTGAACGTCCCCGACGTGGTGCTGCCGCTGGCGGCGCTGTCGGAAAAGGACCGCAAGGACCTGGAATTCGTGGCCGAGCTGGGCGTCGACTGGATGGCGCTGAGCTTCGTGCAGCGCCCCAAGGACGTCTGGGAAGCGCGCGAGCTGATCAACGGCCGCGCCGCGGTGCTGTCCAAGATCGAAAAGCCTGCTGCTGTCACCAACTTCGACGAGATCCTCGATGCCTCTGACGGCATCATGGTCGCCCGTGGCGACCTTGGCGTCGAACTGCCGGTGCAGAACGTGCCGCCGATCCAGAAGCGCCTCGTGCGCAAGTGCCGCGCCGCCGCCAAGCCGGTGATCGTCGCAACCCAGATGCTGGAAAGCATGATCGAGAGCCCGATGCCGACCCGCGCCGAGGTCTCCGACGTGTCGAACGCCATCTACGAGGGCGCCGACGCCATCATGCTGAGCGCTGAAAGCGCCGCCGGTGACTACCCGGTCGAAGCCGTGACCACGATGAACAACGTGGCCATCGAGGTCGAGAACGACCCGAACTACACCGACATCATCGAAGCCAGCCGCAAGGCCGAGCGCCACTCGGTCGCCGACGGCATCGTCGCCGCCGCGCGCGAGATTGCCGAGACCACCGAAATCAAGGCGATCTGCTGCTTCACCTCGTCGGGCACAACTGCCTCGCTGGTGGCGCGTGAACGGCCCCGCGTGCCGATCATCGCCATGACCAACCGGCTTGGCACCGCGCGGATGATGGCGCTGACCTGGGGCTGCTACTGCGTGGTGACCGGCGATCTCGAGCGCTTCAAACAGGCCGTGGTCAACGCCGCCCGCGCCGCCCGCGCCAGCGGCATCGCCAACGAGGGCGACCAGATCGTCGTCACCGCCGGTGTGCCCTTCAACGTGCCGGGAACAACCAACATTCTGCGTGTTGCGCCCTGTGATGAACGTTTGATTTACAGCACCGATCCGGAGTAACCTTTCCCCAAGGTAATTCAGGGGAGACGTCATGGATACGGACCTGGCTCTGGTCATCGGGATTATCGTGTCGGTTCTGGCGCTCCCGTCCATCGTTTCGGCTCTCAGTGATGGCCGCGCCCCCAGGGCCGCGGCCATTGCCATTCTGATCGGCGGCGGATTGATCGTCTTTGCGGTCACCAGCCATCCCGGCGGCTACAGCATGGATGAGCTGCCCGAGGTCTTCTACAACGTCATGGGCCGCTTCATCTGATCCTGCCCTGATCCGCGCCATTTCAGGCGCATTTTCTCTTGGCATTCCCGGGCAGCCGGCCTATACGGCGCATTCCATCGCGCGGCCGGCCTGAGTGGCATGCCGAGTCGTGCGCATAGTTCCGATTTGAAGGAGACCGAAATGCCCAAGATGAAGACAAAGTCGAGCTGCAAGAAGCGGTTCAAAGTGACGGCGAAAGGCAAGATCAAAGCCGGCCAGGCGGGCAAGCGCCACGGCATGATCAAACGCAGCACCAAGTTCATCCGTGATGCGCGCGGTACGACCGTTCTGTCGAAGGCTGATGAGCAGATCATCAAGCCGATGATGCCCTACGCACGCTGAGGAGACCTGACACATGGCACGCGTTAAAGGTGGGACCGTTACCCACGCCCGTCACAAGAAAGTCACCAAGGCAGCGAAAGGCTATTACGGCCGTCGCAAGAACACCTTCAAGGTGGCACGCCAGGCCGTCGACAAGGCCAACCAATACGCCACGCGCGACCGCAAGGCGCGCAAGCGTTCGTTCCGCGCCCTGTGGATCCAGCGGATCAACGCCGCTGTCCGCGCCTATGACGAAACGCTGACCTATTCGCGCTTCATCAACGGCCTGACCCTGGCCGGCATCGAAGTCGACCGCAAGGTTCTGGCCGATCTGGCCGTGCACGAGCCCGAGGCGTTCAACGCCATTGCCGCTCAGGCCAAAGGCGCCCTGCCGGCATAAGCCGCAGCAAGCTGCAGACATTCGAGGGGCTGTCCGGGAGACCGGGCAGCCCCTTTTGCATGTGCGCCGGGCAGGGTGAGGAAGGGCGCAATAGGCCGAAGCGCCGTCTTGCGCTATGATGGGCGCTGACGCGGAGGTCTCTCATGCGGATACTTGCAGCTTTTACCCTGGCCGGTTGTGCCGGTCTCCTCGCCACGCAGGCGCTGTCGCAGGCGCGGCCCGAGAGCCTGCTGGAGCGCGGCTGGCGCGATTGCCGGGCCTTCGAGGTCGCGGTGGCGCGCACCCGGTTCGAACGCGAGCCCGATCTCTTCACCTGCCATCACTTCGACTACAAGCCGCTGAAGATGTGGGGCTACATCCGGTTTCTCAGCCGGACGCGCTATCAGATCGTGCTGCGCACCGACAAGCATGGCGTCTGCCAAGGCACCGGCACCATGGGGGTCGGGCGGGAAAACGGACGCAAGCATATCTCGGCTGCCGACCGCTTCGAGTGCCGCGATGGAAGCCAGGGTGGCACCGCCTGGGAGCTGGACTATGTCGCCGAGCGCGGCAAGGTGATCAAGGTCGGCACCATCCTCGGCGGCATCGACGGCCACCGCGACGGCATTGACAATGACCGCGACCGGATCAGCGCCGAGTTCTACGTCTACGACCGGGCGGCGCTGCGCGACATGCTGCGGCTCGACTGAGCCTTGCACAGCTGGGTTCATGGGGGTAGGTGAGGCGGAACGCCGACACTGACCTCGAGGGCCCGAAGATGGACGACCTGCGCGACAAGTACATTCAGCTGATCGCCGATGCGGGCGACGAAGCCGCGATCGAAACGCTGCGGGTGCAGGCCGTCGGCAAGAAGGGCGAAATCAGCCTGAAAATGCGCGAACTGGGCAAGATGACCCCGGAAGAGCGCCAGGTCATGGGCCCGAAGCTGAACGCGCTTAAGGACGAGATCAACTCGGCGCTGTCGGCGCGCAAGGCCTCGCTCGCCGATGCGGCGCTCGAAGAGCGGCTGCGCGGTGAATGGCTCGACGTGACGCTGCCGGCCAATGGCCGTCGCCAGGGCAGCATCCACCCGATCAGCCAGGTCCGCGAAGAGGTGACGGCGATCTTTGGCGAGATGGGGTTCTCGGTGGCGGAAGGCCCGCAGATCGACAGCGACTGGTACAACTTCGATGCGCTGAACATCCCCTCGCACCACCCGGCGCGGGCCGAGATGGACACCTTCTACATGCACCGGGCCGAGGGCGACAATCGCCCGCCGCATGTGCTGCGCACCCATACCTCGCCGGTGCAGATCCGCTCGATGGAGAAGCAGGGCGCGCCCATTCGCATCATCGCTCCGGGCCGGGTGTACCGCGCCGACTATGACCAGACCCACACGCCGATGTTCCACCAGGTCGAAGGCCTGGCGATCGACCGCGACATCTCGATGGCGCAGCTGAAGTGGACGCTGGAGGAATTCCTGCGGGCCTTCTTCGAGGTCGAAGGGGTGGAACTGCGCTTCCGCGCCTCGCATTTCCCCTTCACCGAGCCCTCAGCCGAGGTTGACATCCGCTGCTCCTGGGAGGGCGGTCAGCTGAAGGTGGGCGAGGGCGACGACTGGCTCGAGATCCTCGGCTCCGGCATGGTGCACCCCAAGGTGTTGCAGGCCGGCGGCATCGATCCCGACCAGTGGCAGGGCTTCGCCTTCGGCATCGGGATCGACCGGATAGCCATGCTGAAATACGGCATCCCCGACCTGCGCGCTTTCTTCGACAGCGACCTGCGCTGGCTGCGCCACTACGGCTTCGGCGCTTTGCAGCAGCCGAACCTGCATGGCGGGCTGAGCGGCTGAACGCTTGGCTTTTGGCTGAGGGGGAGGCCCCGGATCAGGTCCGGGGCGGGGTGCGCCCTTGGGTGAGGCTCTCGCGCTTTGGCCTCTGCTGAAGGTCGTTCGGCGCGGGGATCGTTGCTGACCTTGCGTGCTCAGCCATTCCGGAACCCTGCGCGTTAACAGCGGCTGAAAGCCGCCGCGCATCGCCGGGCCGCCCCCCGGCACGGCGATTTGGTTGGCGTGAGCGCGTCGATCAGGACTTTTGCGGAAGTGGCCGGGATAAAGCGCTGCAGAACCAGGGTTGATCGCCGCACCGCGGCCCGACAATGCGCGGCTTGCCTCGACCACTTCGCCAATTGCGCGACCGTCTCGTTCCAGAACCCTGCGCGTTAACAGCGGCCGAAAGCCGCCGCGCATCGCTAGGCCGCCCCTCGGCGCGGCGATTGGTGTACGTGAGCGCGTCGAAAAGGTCTTTTGCGGAAGTGGCTGAGAAAAAGCGCTGCAGAACCAGGGTTGATCGCCGCGCCGCGGCCCGACGATGCGCGGCTTATGTCGGGCGTAGGCGCGCGCGGGGGGAGGAAGGTGGGCAGACTGCCCACTTAACGTCCCATACCTTACGACCGCTGGCTTGCCCGGACGGCCCGCTCCAGGCTGTCGAGGAACCGCGACCTGTCGGCCTTGGAGAACGCGCGGCCGCCGCCCTGGCGAAACGGATCGGCGGCGCGTAGGTCGGTCATCAGGTCGCGCATCGCCAGTTGCTGACCGATGTTGGCCGGGGTAAAGGCCTCGCCGTTGTGGCGCAGCACCTGGGCGCCGGCCTCGACGCATTTCGCCGCCAGGGGAATGTCGCCGGTCACCACCACGTCGCCGGGACCGGCGCGGTCGGCGATCCACATGTCGGCCACGTCAGGCCCGTCCGGCACGATCACCACCTCGACCAGCGGGTTCTGCGACAACCGCAGCCCGCCGTTCGACACAAGGTACATCTGCATCCGGTGCCGGGTGGCGACCTTTTCCACCTCGGCTTTCACCGGGCAGGCATCGGCGTCGACGTAGATCGCCAAGGCTCAGGCCCAGAGCGCGTCGGCGTGGAAGGCGACATGCTCTTCCATGAAGCTCGACACAAAGAAATAGCTGTGGTCATAGCCCTTCTGCATCCGCAGTGTATGCGGCACGCGCTTCTCGGCCATCGCCTGGGCCAGGGCCTCGGTCTTCAGCAGGTCGCCGAACTGGTCGGCGGTGCCGGTGTCGATAAGCACCGGCGCGTCGATGCCGTCCTGGCGCATCAGGCGCGCGGCGTCATGCGCCTCCCAGTCGGCATCCTCGCCGAGATATGCGGTGAACTGCTTGCGGCCCCAGTCGCTGTCCGACGGGTTGCAGATCGGCGAAAAGGCCGAGACGCTGGTGTAGCGGCCGGGGGTCTTCATCGCCAGCGTCAGCGCGCCATGGCCGCCCATGGAATGGCCCATGATCGACTGGCGCTCCTCGTCGACGTCGAACTTCGAGGCCAGCAGGCGCGGCAGCTCGTCGGTGATGTAGCTCTCCATCCGGTAATGGCCGGCCCAGGGGTCCTGGGTGGCGTCGATGTAGAACCCCGCGCCCTGGCCCAGGTCGTAGGCGCTGTCATCGGCCACGCCTTCGCCGCGTGGCGAGGTGTCGGGAAAGACCATGGCGACGCCCTGTTCGGCGCACCAGGCCTGGGCGCCGGCCTTGGTCATGGCGTTCTCGTGCGTGCAGGTGAGCCCCGAGAGATACCAGATCAGCGGCACCGGCGCGTCCTCGGCCTGGGGGGGCAGGTAGAGACCAAAGGTCATGTCGCAGCCACAGATCTCGGAAGCATGGGTGGCAACAATCTGGCGGCCGTCAAAGGCGCGGTTTTCAGCGGTGATGTCCATGGCAGGGCCTTTCGCGTGGGAAGAGTTTCATGCCTCCGGCGGAGATATTTTCAAACAGAAGAAGTGCGCGGCCTGTGCAAGTCAAGCGCCGGAGACCCAGGCGATGACGTAGGGCAGGGTGAGGATCGAGGCGGCGGTGGAGAACAGGATCGCCGCCGAGACCCGGTGCGGCGCCACGCGGTAGTGCTGGGCGAGGATGTAGACGTTGCCCGCCACCGGCAGCGCCGAGGCGGACACGACGATGGTGGCGGTGAAGGGATCGAGCGGAAAGACCACCAGCACCGCAAAGGCCACCGCCGCCGGGTGCAGCACCAGCTTGCAGACACTGAGATAGCCCGCCACGGTGACCCGCTCGGCCGATTTCGAGGCCAGCGAGGCGCCGATGGCAAAGAGCGCGCCGGGCGTGGCGGCGCCGCCGAGGATGACAACGAACTCGTTCACCGGGTCCGGCAGCGGCGTGCCGAGCGAGGCCCAGCCCAGCCCCAGCACCATCGAGACGATCATCGGGTTCTTCAGAAGTCCCATGCCGACGGTGCCCAGCACCGCCAGCGACATTCGCCCGTCGCGCGCGCCGGTGATCAGGATCACGATCAGCGAGGAAAAGAAGATCAGGTCGACTGCCAGCACCATCATCAGCGGACCGATGGCCGCCTCGCCAAAGAGCAGCACGAACATCGGCACGCCGAGAAAGCCGGTGTTGCCGATCACCGCGCATTGCGCCTCGACCGCGGTCTGCTCGAGCCCGATGCCGCGCGCCAGGCCGATGGCGGTGGCCAGCAGATAGACCGCGAGGCTGCCGGCGAGGTAGCCCAGCACCAGGCGGCTGTCCCAGATCTCGGCCAGCGAGAGGTTGGCGGAGAAGCGGAAGAGCATCGCCGAGAGGGCGAAGTAGAAGATGAACTTGGTGAGATAGGCGCTGGCTTCCTCGGTAAAGAACCGCGTCCTCGCGGCGCCGTAGCCGAGCGCGATGATCGCGAAAAAGGGGAGAGTCTTGAGGAAGATGGCCAGCATGGGGAAGGGGTATCACGTCGGCGGGCGAGGTCAATTTGAAAGCGGCCCGCCGCTTCCGCGGCGGCCCGTCCCGGGCTCGACCCGGGACCTCGTCGGTTTGGAGCTTGATGGTTGGCGGTGAGGCCCCGGCGCGGGGGCCGGGGCGCGGTGTGCGAAATGATGGGGCCTGCGCCCTTGCTGCCACGGACAGCCGCGACCCGCTCTTTCACCGCTCCAGCGCGTTAACAGCGGGCCAGAGGTCCGCCGCGCATCGCCGGGCCGCCCCTCGGCACGGCGATTTGGTAGACATAGGCGCGTCGCTCGGCGCTTCTTCGGATTTGGCGGGGATAAAGTGCTCTCGACCTGTCGTCGGATCGCCGTACCGCGGCCCGGCGAGGCGCGCGCGTAGAGGCGGGCGCCGCTTGTCTCACCCCGAGCCGATCAACACCCCGGCGGCAAAGACCAGCGCGCCGCCAAGCACCACCTGGAAGGTCGCCCGCAACATGGGCGTGTCCATGAAGCGGTTCTGAATCCAGGCGATCGCCCAGAGCTCGACAAAGACCACGAGGATGGCGACGCTGGTGGCGGTCCAGAAATCCGGGATCAGATAGGGCAGGGCATGGCCGAGCCCGCCCAGAGTGGTCATCACGCCGGAGGCGATGCCGCGCTTGACCGGTGAGCCGCGGCCGGAGAGCTGGCCATCATCCGAGGCCGCCTCGGTGAAGCCCATGGAGATCCCTGCGCCCACCGAAGCCGCGAGACCGACGAGGAAGGTCGTCCAGGTGTCCTGGGTGGCAAAGGCGGTGGCGAAGATCGGCGCAAGGGTCGAGACCGAGCCGTCCATCAGCCCGGCCAACCCCGGCTGCACCCAGGTCAGCACGAAGCGGCGCCGCGCGGTGGCATCCTCGCTCTCGGCACTGGCACTGTCGAGGTGCTCCTGCTCCAGCCGTTCGGCGCTGTGCTGGTGGCCGGCCTCGGCCGCGGCAAGATCGCCCAGCAGTTTGCGGGTGGCGGCATCGCTGGCGCGCTGTGCGGCGGCGCTGTAGAAACGCTCGGCCTCCTGCTCCATCGCTGCCGCCTCTTCGCGGATGCGCTCGAGCCCGAGGTTCTCGACCAGCCAGACCGGGCGACGGGCATAGAAGCCCGCGACATGTTCGCGGCGGATCAGCGGAATGACCTCGCCAAAGCGCGCGCGATGGGCGTCGATCAGCTGCTGTCGGTGCTCGTCTTCCTCGGCAGCCATGCCGTCGAAGACGCGGGCGGTGTCGGGGAAATCCTCGCGCAGCCGCTCGGCATACATCCGGTAGATGCGGGCGTCGTCTTCCTCGGAAGAGATCGCGAGGGCGAGAATCTCCTGTTCGGAGAGATCTGAGAAACGGCGTCTTTGGGTGAGAAATCGCATGGGGTCTTCCCGTTTAGAATTGTTCTAAACATATCCGGGCAGGGCGGCTTGGCAAGGGGGTCCTGCCGGCGAAATGCCGCGGTCAGCCGCGTGTGACCGGGCGACCCTGTGCCATCAGCGCGGCAACACTGCCGTCTGCCATCGCCTGCTCGGCGTAGTGGAAGGTGCCTTGGGTCATGACCTCTTCCGCCGCGCGTTTCAGCGCACCCAGCGCGGCGCGGGCAAAGCTGCCGCCGACGCTGATCCGGCGCACCCCGGCTTCGGCCAGCTCGCTCACGGTATAAGACGGCCCGCTGAGGCCCATGACCACGTTGACCGGCTTGTCGACCTCGGCGCAGACCGTCCGGATCGCATCCAGATCGGGCAGGCCGGGGGCATAGAGCACATCCGCGCCGGCCTCGGAAAAGGCCTGCAGCCGGGTGATGGTGTCGGCGAGGTCGGGGCGACCCCAGAGGTAATTCTCGGCCCGCGCGGTCAGCAGGAAGGGCTGACCACGCGCGGCCTCGGCGGCGGCGGTGATGCGATCGCGGGCGAGGGAGAGATCGTGGATTGGCTGGCCGGGATCGCCGGTGGCATCCTCGATCGAGCCGCCGACGAGGCCGGTGGCGATGGCCTCGGTAATGGTGGTGGCGCAGGCCGCAGGCGCGGCGCCGAAGCCGTCCTCGAGATCGGCCGAGACCGGCAGTTCGGTCGCCGCGACGATGGCGGCCGCATTGGCGAGGATTTCGGCGCGGGTCAGGCAGGCGGCGCTGTCGCGCTTGCCCGTGGAAAAGGCATAGCCGGCGCTGGTGGTGGCCAGCGCGGCAAAGCCCAGCGACGCAAGGATGCGCGCTGATCCGGCATCCCAGGGATTGGGGATGACAAAGGCGCCGGGACCTTGGTGCAGGGCGGCAAAGGCCTGATATTTCGCGCGTTGGTCTGTCATGAGTTCCTCCTCGGCCAAGCCTAGCAGCGGGCGGCTGACCGCGCGACAGCCAATGCGGCGCAGCTTGAAACTGAACTGCCCGGTCTATACCTAAGGGAAAATGGGGAACGCAGAGATGAGCTCAGATGCCAGGCTGGCCGCGGGTGGCGAGACGCCGCAGGTGCGCCGAGGCCGCAAATTCGATCAGGTGCTGGCCGGCGCGCGCGACGTCTTTCTCGCGCATGGGTTCGAGGGCGCCTCGGTGGATGACATCGCCAGGGCGGCCGGGGTGTCGAAGGCGACGCTCTACAGCTATTTCCCTGACAAGCGGTTGCTGTTTTCCGAGGTAGCCTCCTGTGAATGCTGCCGGCAGGCGGACCATGCGATGACGGTGATCGACGCCTCGGCCCCGCCGCGCGAGGTGCTGGAGCATTGCGGCCGGCAGTTCCTGAGCTTCATCCTGTCGAAATTTGGCCAGTCGATCTTTCGCATCTGCGTGGCCGAGGCGGACCGGTTCCCGGACCTCGGCCGGCAGTTCTACAACTCCGGCCCAGCGGTGATGCATGCGGCGGTGCGCGATTACCTGCAGGAAGCCGTGGGCCGCGGCGAGCTGGAGATCGAGGATTTCGACCTGGCGGCCGACCAGTTCGCCGAGCTCTGCAAGGCCGATCTCTGGCCGCGGATGATCTTCAACGTCAGCACGGAGTTCGAACCGGAAGCGATCGACCGGGTGATCCTGGGCGCGGTCGAGACCTTCATGGCACGCTACGGCGCCAAGGGGTGAGCCGCGTGCCCCGGACGTGATCCGGGGCCTCAGGCGGTTGGCCAAGACATCCCGCGCCGCGCGCCCCGGACATGATCCGGGGCCTCAACCTGTGGGCCCAGAGGTCCCGGATCAAGTCCGGGACGGCGGTGTCCTTCAGTGGACGCGGCGAGCCTGTAATGGCCGTCGCGCGGCGGCGCGCCTCAGTCGACGCGGCGCACCATCAGTTGATTGCCGGCACCCTTGCGGGTCTCGAAGACCTTGAGCCGGGCCACAAGGTCGCTGAGCTTGCGGTGGCCGTAGGAGCGGGTGTCGAAATCCGGGTTGGCGGCGATGATGAACTGGCCGATCTGGCCCAGGGTGTACCATTCGTCGCCCTGTTCGATGCCTTCCATCGCCTTGAAGATCAGGTTGCGGGCTTCGTCGAGTGGCCGGCTGGAGGGGGTCTCGCGCGGCTCTTCTTCGCCGAGGTTTTCGAGGAAGATGAAGCGTTTGCAGGCCTTGCGGAAGGCATCGGGCGTCTTGCGCTGGCCCATGCCGTAGACCGCGAGGCCCTGTTCGCGGATGCGGCTGGCGAGCCGGGTGAAATCGCTGTCCGAAGAGACCAGGACAAAGCCGTCGAAGCGGCCCGAATGCAGCAGGTCCATGGCGTCGATCACCAGGGCGATGTCGCTGGCGTTCTTGCCCACGGTATTGGCGGGCTGGTGATGCGGGACAAGGCCGAATTCGGCCTGGACGCGGCTCCAGCCGGCCATCTGCTGCGAGGAGAAATCCCCGTAGCAGCGCCGGACGCTGGCTTCGCCCAAGGTGGCGATCTCGTCGAAGATCGCCTTGGTGTACTTGGGCGAGGTGTTGTCGGCGTCGATCAGGACGGCGAGCAGATTGGATGTGTTTGTGTTATCTGACATGGGCGGAACATGGGGCCAAGCGGGGGCGGCGTCAAATCAATCCGGTGGGGATTTGGCGGGTTGTCGGGTGATTTCGCGTCGGGGGTGGCAGGGCCTGTGAATATGGCACCAGCGCGTTGACAGCGGCCAAAGGCCGCCGCGCGTCATGCCAGAGGCATGCCTTCGGCATGACGGGCTGCCTCCACGGCACGGCGATTTGGGTGACACAAGCGCGTTGATCAGGACTTTTCCGGATTTTGCTGAGATAAAGCGCTGCCGAATAACTGCGTATCGCCGCACTGCGGCCCGGCGATACGCGCTCAGGTTAGCGCCTTGGCGCAAAAACGGGGCAGGTCGGATGCAATCAATTCCTCTGAGCAAAGCCCCAAGCGCGTTAACAGCGGCCAAAGGCCGCCGCGCATCGCCGGGCCGCCCACCGGCACGGCGATTTGGCTGACCCAAGCGCGTCGCTCTGATCTATTCCGGATGTGGCTGGGATAAAGCGCTGCCGAACCTCTGCAGATCGCCGCACCGCGGCCCGGCGATGCGCGGCTTGCGCCTCTGACATGCCTTCCGCACGCGGGCCGCCCACCGGCACGGCGATTTGGCTGACCCAAGCGCGTCGCTCTGGTCTATTCCGGATATGGCTGGGAAAAAGCGCTGCTGAACCTCTGCAGCTCGCCGCACCGCGGCCCGGCGGTGCGCGGCTTGCGAAGAATGCGCGGCTTGCGCAGAATGGGCGGGCTGAAGCCCGCCCGAAAGCTCAATACACCACGACCGACCGGATCGATTCACCGGCATGCATCAGGTCGAAGCCCTTGTTGATCTCTTCCAGCGACAGCGTGTGGGTGATCATCGGGTCGATGTCGATCTTGCCGTCCATGTACCAGTCGACGATCTTCGGCACATCGGTCCGCCCGCGCGCCCCGCCAAAGGCGGTGCCGCGCCAGACCCGCCCGGTGACCAGCTGGAACGGCCGGGTCGAGATCTCGGCGCCCGCCGGTGCCACGCCGATGATGATCGACTCGCCCCAGCCCTTGTGCGCCGATTCCAGCGCCGTGCGCATCACCTGCACGTTGCCGGTGGCGTCGAATGTGTAATCCGCGCCGCCGCCGGTCAGTTCGACCAGATGGCCCACGAGGTCCCCGTCCACCTTCGACGGGTTGACGAAATCGGTCATGCCAAAGCGCGTCGCCATCTCCTTCTTGTCGTCATTCAGATCGACACCGACGATCTGGTCGGCGCCCGCCAGCCGCAGACCCTGCAGCACGTTCAGCCCGATGCCGCCCAAGCCAAAGACGATCGCGCGGCTGCCGATCTCGACCTTGGCGGTATAGATCACCGCGCCGATGCCGGTGGTGACGCCGCAGCCGATGTAGCAGACCTTGTCGAAGGGCGCGTCCTTGCGGATCTTGGCCAGCGAGATCTCGGGCAACACGGTGTAGTTCGAAAAGGTCGAGCAGCCCATGTAATGCAGGATCGGCGTGCCATCGAGCATGGAAAACCGCGAGGTGCCGTCGGGCATCACGCCGCGGCCTTGGGTTGCACGGACCTTCTGGCAGAGGTTGGTCTTGGGGTGCAGGCAGTATTCGCACTCGCGGCACTCGGCGGTGTAAAGCGGGATCACGTGATCGCCGACCTTGAGGTCCTTGACCCCGGGGCCGACCTCGACCACCACGCCGGCGCCTTCATGCCCGAGGATTGCCGGGAACAGACCTTCGGGATCGGCTCCGGAGCGGGTGAATTCGTCGGTGTGGCAGATGCCGGTGGCCTTGATCTCGACAAGAACCTCGCCCTCCTTGGGGCCGTCGAGGTTCACTTCCATGATCTCCAGCGGTTTGCCGGCCTCTAGGGCCACGGCGGCTTTGGTGCGCATCTTCGCTCTCCCTGACTGTGTGCCCAGACCCTGTGGCAAAGCCCTGCCGGGATCAAGGGCGGCCGCGGCGATTCGCAGAGCAGCCAGGCGGTTTTGCCGGGCAGGGTGAGACGGGCGCGGCTTTTCCCCGGCGCGTCAGGGGCGATCCGGTGTAGGGTGGCGCGGGTAGAGTGGGGGAATTTCATGCAAGATGTCTTGTGTCGTGCCGGCGGGCTGTCGGTTGTGCTGTTGGGGCTGGCGGGCTGCCTGCCAGAGGGGCAGGGGCTGATGAAGGCGCCGCCGCGGGCCAGCGAGGCGCCGCATTGCGCGCCGGGCGTCTATGCCGGGATCGTCGGCGAACCGGTGGCAGCGGCCGACGAGGTGCCGTCGCCCAAGCGCATTCTCGGGCCGGGGCAGGCGCGGACGATGGATTACATCCCCGCGCGGACCAATATCGAGGTCGATGCCAAGGGCAAGATCACCCGGGTGTTCTGCGGCTGAGGTGCGGGCGGCTCGACTCCGGCGGGCGCAGGTGGTAGGCATGAGAACATATAGCGAACAAAGCTGCCTGTTCTGCCATGCCCCGCCGATTGCTCTCTCTCTGGTTTCCCCGTCTCGGGGCTGAACGCCTGTTGCGACAGGCGCGCGGCGAAGCTGCGCTGCACGAGGTGCCCTTTGCGGTGGTCGAGGATTTGGGCAACAGTCAGGTGCTGTCGTCGGTCTCGGCGCTGGCCACGGCGGCGGGGATCTACAAGGGCCAGCCGCTGCGCGATGCCCATGCGGTCAGCGCCGATCTGCGCACCGCGCGGCGCAACCGCCATGCCGAGGCCGGCTTTCTCGAGGCGCTGTTGCGTTGGGCCGGCAAGTTCAGCCCCTGGGTGGCCGAAGACGGCGTGGACGGGCTGATGCTCGATGTCACCGGCTGCACGCATCTGTTCGGCGGCGAGGCGCCGCTCTGTGCGCGCATCCTCGAAGAGACCGGCGACATGGGGCTGACGGCGCGCATCGGCCTGGCCGACAGCCGCGGCGGCGCCTGGGCGCTGGCGCGTTATGCCGGTCAGAGCGGCGGTTCGGCGCGGTCCGGCGATGACATCGACCAGGAGGCCCGGGCCACCCGGTCGCGCGCCGCGCGGCGGCGGCACTGGGAGCGCGGCGGCACCGCGCCCGCCGGTCGGCAGGCCAGGGTCGAGACCGGCAGCATCGCCCCGCCGGGCCAGACCCGCAGCGCGCTGGCGGCGCTGCCGGTGGCGGCGCTGCGGCTCGATCCCGAGACCACGGCGCAGCTGGCGCGGCTGGGCCTGCGCCGGATCGACGAACTGGCCGGGCAGCCGCGCGCGGCGCTGGCGCGGCGCTTCGGCAAGGGGCTGGTGCTGCGGCTCGATCAGGCGCTGGGCGCAGTACCGGAACCGCTGTCACCCGCCGCCCCGCCGCAGCGGTTTGCCGTGCGGATGACCCTGCCAGAGCCGATCGGGCTCGAGGAAGACGTGGCGGCCGGGCTCGACCGGCTGTTGCCGCGGCTTTCAGAGCTGTTGCGCGCCAAGGGGCAGGGGGCGCGGATGCTCCGGCTGCAGGCCTTTCGCAGCGATCACACCATGCAGGCGCTCGAGGTGCGGCTGGCGCGGGCCTCGGATGATCCCGAGCGGTTGCGGCCGCTGCTGGCGATGAAGCTGAGCGATCTCGACGCCGGCTTCGGCATCGACATGTTGCGGCTCGAGGCGGTGCAGGTCGAGCCGCTGTCCCAGCGCACGCCCGTCGGCCATATCGGTGCCGGGGCGGCGGTGAACGCGCGGCTGGCGGCGAACACGGCGCTGGATGACCTGATCGGCCGGATCGGCGCGCGGGTGGGGATGGAGGCGATCACCCGCCGCCATCCCGGTGACAGCCACATCCCGGAAAAGACCGAGCTGGTGCTGGCCGCCGCCTGGTCAGAGCCCGCTGCCGCCTGGGCACCGCCGGCGCGGCCGCGGCCCTTGCTCCTGTGGCGGCCAGAGCCGGTGCAGGCCCCGGATGTGCCGCGCCCGCCGGCGCGGTTTCGCTGGCGCGGCCGCGACCTGCGGCTGGCGGCGGCCCAGGGGCCCGAGCGCATCGCGCCGGAATGGTGGCTCGACGATCCCGACTGGCGCTCTGGCCAGCGCGATTACTGGCGGGTGACCTGCGAAGAGGGCGACGCACTCTGGCTGTTTTATGCCCATGGCGCGGCGATGTCCTCGGGCTGGTTCTGCCAGGGCAGTTTCGCATGAGGATCGGGCGTCTGCGTCACAGTTGCGGCACGCCGGTGCGCCGGCGCTTGATTTGCGCCGCAAAGCGCGCAACTCTCGGGGTATGAACAGCTTTTCCCCCTTGCCCGGCGCCGGTTCGGAAGTGGTGGCCTTTCAACGCACCGAGTTGGGCGTGATCCTGTCGCTCTATGGCCGCATGGTCGCCGCCGGCGAATGGCGCGACTACGGCATTTCCCATCTGCGCGACGTGGCGGTGTTCTCGGTGTTTCGCCGGACAGCGGAGAACCCGCTCTATCGGATCGAGAAGCGCCCGAAGCTGCGCAACAGGCAAGGAATGTATGCGGTGATCGGCATGGAAGGCCAAGTGCTCAAGCGCGGCCAGGATCTGCAGGCGGTGCTGCGGGTGCTGGAACGCAAGCTGATCCGGGCGGTGGAGTAGTAAGGCGTTGGTCTTGAAGTGGCTGACTTGCCCGACGGTAGAGCGGTGAGAGGCCCGGAACAAGGCCGCAGGCCGCCGGGCCAGCGGCTGCACGCCCCGTCGCACCAAAGGTGCGCCTCTAGGCTTTTAGCACGCCTCTGGCGTGACGGGCTGCCGCTTTGGCTGACGTAGGCGCATCGCTCGAAAGTCGTCCGAATTCGGCGGGGATAAAGCGCTGCCGAACTGAAGTTGTAGCGGAACCCCGCGGGCAGCCCCTGGCCCGACATGCGCGACGGTGAAGCGGTGAGAGGCCCGGAATCAAGGCCGCAGGCCGCCGGGCCAGCGGCTGCCCGCCCCACCGGGCTGCCGCTTTGGTGGACGAAAGCGCATCGCTCTGAGGTCTTCCGGATCCGGCGGATATAAAGCGCTGCCGAACTGAGGTTGCTGCGGCATCCCGCGGGCAGCCGCTGGCCCGGCTTGATCTAGGCGTCACACCACCGGCGGACGCGGCTCGAGTGACATCAGCCCATCGACCCAAGTCAGCTGTTTCGGCAGGCAGACCGTGCGCAGATCATACTCCGCCACCACCTTGGCCCGCGCCCTGGCCCGCAGATGCGCGCGCAGCTTGGGATCGTCGAGCAGGGTGCAGACCTGCTCCACCAGCGCTTCCTTGTCGAAGAAATCCACCAGCAGCCCGGTCTCGCCATTGCTCAGCACCTCGCGCACCGGCTCGGTATCGCTGGCGACGATCGGGGCGCCGGCGCTCATCGCCTCGAGCAGGGACCAGCTGAGCACGAAGGGGTAGGTCAGGTAGACATGCGCCCGGCTCACCCGCATGAACGACAGGAACACGTCATAGGGCACCCGGCCGAGGAAATGCACCCGCGCCCAATCGGCATCGGATATCTGACCGCGCACCTCGTCGATGAAGACCTGCTTCCAGCTCTTGCCATCAGGTGCCTTGGCGCCATAGCTCACCTGGTCGCCGCCGATCAGCACCACCTGCGCCTCGGGCCGCCGCCGCAGCAGGTCGGGCAGGGCGCGCATGAAGATGTGATAGCCGCGATAGGGCTCGAGGTTGCGGTTGATGAAGGTGATCACCTCATCCTCGCGGGTCAACTCGCCGCCGCCGGGCAGGGCCAGCCGGGCGGTGCCGTCGGCGGTGACATGGGCGGTGTCGATCCCGTCATGTACCACGGTGATCCGCTGGCGCATCTCCTGCGGAAAGGTGTCGGCCTGAAAGGCCGTCGGGCTGATCCCGGCATCACCCACCTCGAAGTGCAGCCGGTTGTTGAGGTTCTTCATCCGCAGCCGCAGGGCGTCGGTCTCGGGTCCGGTGCCGGTGAATTCGGGATCGAAGCCGACGAAGGGATACTCGGCGGTGTGATAGAGCTCGCAATAGAGCCCCAGCCGCGCCTCTGGCCAGACATCCTTGAGAAACAGGCTCTCGCCCCAGCCGTGATGGGCGAGGATGACGTCAGGGGTGAAGCCCCGGGCCTTGAGCGCCAAAGCCGCGCGGTAGCAGGAATGACCGCGAATGAACTTGGTCTCGAAATCCCCCAGCCAGGGGTGCAGGCCCTGCGCTGGCTTGCCCCGATACTTGTAGGGCAGGATGGTGACGCCCTTCCACTTGGTGACCTTGTCGACCTTGGGCGTCAGCGCCACCACCTGATCGCCACGCGCCGCCAGCGCCGGGGCGAGGTGTTTGTATTGTCCGGGAAAATTCTGGTGAATCAAAAGGTACTTGGTCACGGGGGATCACTGCTCTGGGCTTTTGTCATGACTATAGGAGCAGATCGCCGAGCGTTGCAAACCCGCAGAAGGCCCGCGCTCCGACGCCAGCCTTCAAATTACCGACACATGTCGGTATACTTCGACCATGCGCCAACGACTCACCCCGACCGACCGCCGCGCCCGCATTCTGGCGCAAGCCGCCAGGCTCATCGCCGAGCGCGGGTTTGACGGCACCGAGATGGAGGATATCCGCCTCGCCTGCGGCATCTCGCGCGGCGGGCTGTACCATCACTTCGGCAACAAGCACGCGGTGCTTGACGGGCTGGTGGCGGAGGAAGTGACAAAGCTGGCCGAGGCGCTGCGCGAAAGCGAGGCGCTGCCGATCCTGACGCTGATCACCGAAGGTTCGACCCACCTGGGCCAGGCACCGGGGGTGCTTGCCGGGATGCGCAGCGGGGCCGAGCGCCGCGCCTATCTCTCGAGCCTCGAACAGGCGCATGACACGATCCTGAGCGCGCCCCTGCGCGAGGCGTTGGCGCCGCATGTGCGCGACGGCACCGACCCCGCGCATCTGGCCGAGCTGTTCCTGACCGTCACCGCGCATATCAACCGCCGCGAAATCCTCGGAACCTGGTCAGCGGCGCAGTCCGCCGGATTTGCCGCCACCGCGCTGGCGGCCCTGGCGCCGATGCTCAAGACGCCGGAGGCATTGGAGCCTCTGATCGCCGCGCTCAAGTCACAGGGAGAGGGCGCATGACCATCCCGCCGTTCCTGGCGCTGACCTTCGCCATTTCGCTGGCCGGGTTTGCCTGCATCTACCTGATCCCCGCCGCGCGCAGCCCGGAGAGCCTGACCGGTCTGCCGTTCTGGCTGCTCATGGTCTGGGGGCCGTCGCTGGCGGCGATTCTCCTCAGCCTGCGGGACGGGCAGCTTGCCGATCTGCTGGGCCGGATGATCCGGGTTTCCAGCGTGCCGCTGTCGGTCTGGGGGCTGGTCCTGGCGCCCATGGTCCTGATCCTGCTGCTGAGACCCTTTGCGCCCGGCGGTGCGCTGCCGCTTGGCGTGGGGGCAGTGGCGCTGATGGTGGCCTTCAACCTGATCCTCGGGCCGCTGGGCGAGGAACTGGGCTGGCGCGGCGTGCTGCAGACCCGGCTGGGCGCGCAGATGGGTTGGCTCGAGGCGGCCTTGCTGACGGGCGTGATCTGGGCGGCCTGGCACCTGCCGCTCTGGACGATCGAGTCGCCGCATGCGGCGATCAGCCTGCCGCTCTTTGCCGGTCACGTGATGCTCTATTCGGTTATCATCGGCGCGGCGCATACCCTGTCGGGCGGGTCGCTCCTGCCGGCGATCCTGTTGCACCTGAGCTTCAATCTCGCGGCCAATCTGGCGGTCTTTGCCGGGTTTCGCAATCCCGATGCCTGGTTCTGGGCGAGCCTTGCGCCCTACGGTCTTCTGGCCCTGGCGTCGATTGTGCTGGTCTATGCCCGGACAGGTGAGAGCGGGCTGCGCTGGCTGTCGCTGTGACCGGGAGCACAGCACAAAGAAAAAGGACCGCGCAGTTGCCTGCACGGTCCTTGAAACTGGTCGCTGTCTGCGCTCAGCCCTGGCGGGCCTTGAACCGACGCTGCGTCTTGTTGATCACATAGACGCGGCCCTTGCGGCGCACAACGCGGCAATCGCGGTGGCGATTCTTGAGCGAACGGAGCGAGTTCTTGACTTTCATGTCCGTCTCTCCTTCTACGCGGCGCGTGGCGTGCGCCTTGGTTGCGGTCTGCCCCTCCCCGGAGGGACAGGCGGTGAAATGGTGGGCGATACTGGGATCGAACCAGTGACCCCTTCGATGTCAACGAAGTGCTCTACCGCTGAGCTAATCGCCCGGAAAACCCGAACCGGCCAGGAGCCCCAAAATGAATGGGGCGCGGAACCCCGCGCCAGTGGCGGTGTCTATAAAAGCGAATGTCGGGGGGATCAAGGGCTTTTGCACCGGAAAAGAAACAGACTATGATCCTTTCATATTCGAAGGAGGGCTTCGTGCCGAAATTCGCCTTTCACCTGACCCGGCCTGAGCGTCCTGCCACGCCGGTGGTCTTTGCGTCACCGCACTCCGGCCGGGACTATCCCTGGTCGTTCCTGCGGCGCACCGTGCTCGACGAACATGTGATCCGGACCTCGGAAGATGCCTATGTAGACAGGCTTTTCGAATGCGCGCCGCAGTTTGGTGCGGCCTTTCTCAAGGCCGGCGCGCCGCGCGCCTTCATCGATCTCAACCGCTCCGCCGACGAGCTTGATCCGGCGCTGATCGAAGGCGCGCGCAAGCCCGGTCACAATCCGCGGGTGACCTCGGGCCTCGGGGTGATTCCGCGCGTGGTGGCCGGTGGGCGGTCGATCTATCGCGGCAAGCTGTCGCTGGCCGAGGCCGAGACGCGAATCGAAAAGTACTGGCGGCCGTATCACAGCCAGCTGCAGCAGCTTCTGACCGAGGCGCATGACATCTTCGGCGAAGCGATTCTCGTCGATTGCCACTCGATGCCGCATGAGGCGCTGGATCCGATTGCCCGGTCAGGCGCGCGCAGACCCGAGGTTGTGATCGGGGATCGGTTTGGCGCGTCTGCCAGCGAGGCCGTGGTCGACCGGATCGAGACCGCCTTTCTGAATGCCGGGCTCTGCGTGGTGCGCAATGCGCCTTTTGCCGGGGCCTATATCACCCAGCACTACGGCCGCCCGTCGCGGCGCCAGCACGCGGTGCAGATCGAGATCGACCGGTCGATCTACATGAACGAACATGCGATTCGTCCGAATGCGAACTTCCAGGCCTTCCGCAGGGTGCTGCGCGGGGTGGTGGCCGAGATCGCCTCGATCGGCGGCCAGGAAATGCCGATGGCGGCGGAATAGCCACGTTCGGGTAGTGCGCGGGCCCGGAGCAAGGGCGTAAGCCCGCCGGGCCAGCGGCCGCCCGCCCCCCGGGCTGCCGCTTTGTCGGCGTAGGCGCGCCGGTCTGATCTTTTCCGGATTTGGCCGGGATAAAGCGCCGCCGAACTGAGGCTGCAGCGGCACCCCGCGGGCAGCCGCTGGCCCGGCTCACCTCAGGCGATACCCAGGATCAGAGCCCCACAGGCCCGGGATCAAGGCCGCAGGCCGCCGGGCCAGCGGCTGCCCGCCCCATCGGGCTGCCGCTTTATCGACGTAGGCGCACTGCTCTGATCTTTTCCGGATTTGGCCAAAATAAAGCGCTGCCGAACCGAGGGAGCAGCGGCACCCCGCGGGCAGCCGCTGGCCCGGCTACCGCAACGCCCGGCCCTTCAGGATCGCATCCGGCCCGAAGCGCGCGCGAATCGCGTCCGTGGCGCGCTCGGCTCCGGCCCGCCGCGCCGCATCGGGGTCGAGCAGATCGGCCGACCGGTCGGCCTCGGCCGCCGGCACCAGGTGCGAGATCCCGCAGCCCACCAGCCGGTACGGCCCCTTGTCGCCTACCGCGTCGAACATGCCGCGGGCGCAGCGGTAGATCGTGTCGGCCATCTGCGTCGCATCCCGCAAAGACTGCCGCCGCGACAGGGTCTGGAAATTCGCCTGTTTCAGCTTCAGCGTCACCACCTGGCCCGCCATGTCTCTGGCCTTGGCGCGGTCGGCCACCTTCTCGGCCATGCGCCAGAGATGCCCGTCCAAGAGATCGGGATCCGAGGTATCCTCGCCGAATGTCGTCTCGTTCGAGATCGACTTGACCGGCGCATTGGCCGAAACCCGCCGCCGGTCCTGCCCCCGCGCCAGATGCCAGAGCCGTGTGCCCATCGAGCCGAACCGCGCGGTCAGATCGCGCTCGTCCCAGCGCCGCAGGTCGTCGAAGCTGCGGATGCCGGCGCGCTCCAGCGACTCCTGTGTCGCCTGGCCCACACCCCAGATCATCCGCACCGGCTTGCCGGCAAGAAACGCCTCGGTCTCGCGCTGGCCGATCACCGAAAAGCCGTGCGGCTTGTCGAGATCGCTGGCGATCTTGGCGAGGAACTTGTTGTGCGACAGCCCGATCGAGCCGGTCACCCCAAGCTCGTTGCGCATCCGCCGCACCAGCCGGGCCAGCATCACCGCCGGCGGATGGCCATGCAGCCGCGCGGTGCCGGTCAGGTCGAGAAAGGCCTCGTCGAGCGACAGCGGCTCCACCACCGGCGTCAGCTCGTCCATCATCGCGCGGATGGCGCGCGACACCTCGACATAGGCGCTCATCCGCGGCTTGATCACCACCGCGTCGGGGCAGAGCTTGATCGCCTTGAACATCGGCATCGCCGAGCGCACGCCACGGATTCGCGCCACGTAACAGGCGGTCGAGACCACGCCGCGCCGGCCGCCGCCGATGATCACCGGCTTGTGCGCCAGCGAAGGGTCGTCGCGCTTTTCGACGCTGGCATAGAAGGCATCGCAGTCCATATGCGCGATCGACAGCTCCATCAGCTCGTCATTGGCCACGACGCGCCGCGACCGGCAGGCCGGACAGGCGGCGCCGCTGTCGAATTCGTGAAGGCAATCGCGACAAAGTGCTGGCATGCGGGACTCGTGGAGAAGGCGCACTATATATACGGGACCCGGTCCTTCAGAGCGAGAGGCAGTATGGAGAATTCCGAGTTTGCCGGCACCAAGCTTGCGCTGTTCATCGGCGGCAAGCTTCTGGTCATCCGGCGCGACGACAGACCGGACATCCCCTGGCCCAATCACCTGGACCTGCCGGGTGGCGGGCGCGAGGACGGGGAATCCGCCGCCGATTGCGTGCTGCGCGAGACCCGCGAAGAGGTGGGGCTGCGGCTCGATCCGCAACAGCTGGTCTACGAAATCGCCTATGACCGGCCGATCGGGCCGATGGTGTTCTTTGCCGCCCATGTGCCGCCGGATGCGGCCGCCGATATCGTCTTTGGCAACGAGGGGCAGGGCTGGATGCTGATGTCCCCCGAGGAATACGCCAATCACCCCGAAGCCGTGCCGCATTTCCGCGAGCAGATATCCAGATACCTGGGCTTTCGCTAGCACCGGGCCGCAGAGACCGGCCGCGCCACCGCGCCCGCCCGGATCGGAGGAACTTGCATGCCGTCAGACACTTCCCAGAGGCGGATCGCCCTGATCGGGATGGGCCCGCGCGGGCTCGGCGCGCTCGAGGCGCTGGCCACGCGCTGGCCAAGGGACGCCCAGCCGCTGGCCGTCGATGTCTTCGAGCCCGATCCGCATCCCGGCGCCGGCCCGAATTTCTCGCCTGACGAGACGCCGCACTGCCTGCTCAACACGCCCCTGCGCGATATCGACATCCCGCCGCCGGATTTCTCGCGCGTGGGCAGCTTCGAGATGCGGCTCGACCCGCCCGCCGACCCCGACAGTTTCCCGACGCGCGCCGAGATCGGCGACTACCTGCAGGCCCGGTTCGAGGACCTGCTGGCGCTCGAGCATCTCGACGTGACCCTGCAGCCCCGGCGGATCGAGGCCCTGCGGTCCTGCGAGGCCGGCTGGGAGCTGGGCGGGGATGCCGGCTGGAACGGGCCGTACGCCGCCGTGCTCCTGACCCCCGGCCAGCCTGCCGTCGAGCCCGACACGCAATGGGCGCGCTGGCAGGGCCATGTGGCGCGCGGGCAGGGGGTGCTGGCGCAGGCCTATCCCGCCAAGGAGTTGATTGCCGCCGCGCAGCACTGGCAAGGCCGCACGGTGGCGATCCGCGGCATGGGGCTCTCGGCCTTTGACGTGCTTCGGGCGCTGACGGTGGCGCAGGGCGGGGCCTTCTTCGACGGGCAGTACCTGCCTTCGGGACGCGAGCCGACGCGCATCCTGCCGTTCTCGCTCGACGGCAGCCCGCCGTATCCCAAGCCAGAGACGGGCGCGCTGGACGGCAAGTTTGCCGCCAGGCTGGCGGAGACGCGGATTTTCGATGCGGCGATTTCCGAGGCCAGCCAGTCGACGCCCTACACCGCCCGCCGGCTGATCAATGCCGCGCTGATCGCGCCGGTGACCCGCATCCTGCGCGACTTCGGCGAAGAAGAGGCGGCGGCGCAGGTGGCCGATTGGCTGGACAGCGAATGGGATGCGCCCGGCAGCCAGGAGAGCACCGGCCCGGTCGACACCCTGCGCCACGGGATCGCCATGGCCGAGGGCCGCGCGGTGCCCTCGATCGGCTACACCGTGGGCCAGGTCTGGCGGCGCTGGCAGAACAACCTGCGCGCGGGCTTCAACCCAGTGATGCCACCGGGCGAGACCGCCGAGCTGATCGTCGGCTTCGACGAGGGGCTCAAGCGCTATTCCTACGGCGCGCCGGTGGGCTCGACGCGGGAATGGCTGGCATTGGCGGATGCTGGTCTGGTCGACATGCGGCTGGCGGCGGACCCGGCCTTTGACCTGACCGAGGACGGCTGGGAGATGACCGCCGGCGACGAGGTGGCGCAGGTCGACGTGATGATCGACGCGGTGCTGCCGGATGCGGATATCTCGATCGTCACCGCGCCGCTGATCCGGTCGATGCTGGAGGAGGGCCGGCTGGTGCCTGTGGCCGAGGGGCTGGGGGCGCAGACCCTGCCGGATGGCAGCGTGGTCGGGGTGGACGGCGCGGCGCAGCCCGGGCTTTACCTCCTGGGGCGGCTGTCGCTGGGCAGCGTGATCGCCGCGGATTCGCTGCACGATTGTCTCGGGGCCGCGGCAGGGCGCTGGGCGGAGGGGGTCGTGAGGCAGGTGTCGGGCGAGGAGATGGCCGAGGTGTGCTGAGGCGGCAGAGTCCCCAGCCCGGTTCAAAGACCCAAGCGCGTTAACAGCGGCCAGAGGCCGCCGCGCATCGCCGGGCTGCCCGCCGGCACGGCGATTTTGTTGCCACCAGCGCGTCGATCCCATCTTTTCCGGATCGGCCGGGATAAAGCGCTGCCGAACTCCGGCAGGTTCGCCGCGCCGCGGCCCGACGACACGCGGCTCCGTACCTCACTCCGAATAAGGCACACAGCGCGTTAACAGCGGCTGCAAGCCGCCGCGCATCGCCGGGCCGCCCGCCGGCACGGCGAATTGGCCGGCGTGAGCGCGCCGCTCCGGTCTTCTTCGGATTTGGCGGGGATAAAGCGCTGCCGAACCACCGATGGATCGCCGCACCGCGGCCCGCCGATGCGCGGCTTGCCCATGCGTCAGCCGTAAAGCGCCAGCATCTCGTTCAGATCGGCCAGGGTGTTGGCCTCCGATACCGGCTTGTCCTTGCGCCAGCGCAGCATGCGCGGGAACCGCAGCGCTACCCCGGACTTGTGCCGCGACGAGGCCTGGATACCCTCGAAAGCGATCTCGAAGACATGCACCGGTTTGACCTGCCGCACCGGCCCGAACTTTTGCAGCGTGTTGCGCCGCACCCACGAGGTGATCTCGCGGAACTCGGCGTCGGTCAGGCCGGAATAGGCCTTGGTGAATGGCGTCAGCTCGTCACCGTTCCAGACCGCAAAGGTGTAATCGGTGAACAGGTTTGCGCGCCGCCCGCTGCCCGATTGCGCATAGATCATCACCGCGTCGATGGTCAGCGGGTCGACCTTCCACTTCCACCAGTCGCCGCGCTTGCGTCCAGCGAGATAGGCGCTGTCGCGGCGCTTGATCATCAGCCCCTCGACGCTCTCGGCGCGCGAGTGCTCGCGCACCTGGGCCAGGGTCTCCCAGCTGTCGAAATCCACCTCCTGCGAGAGCCGCACCGGCGCCGCCTCCGGCACCTCGGCCAGCAGCGACGCCAGTTGCGCACGGCGCTCGGCGAAAGGCACCTGGCGCAGATCGGCACCCTCGGCCTCGAGCAGATCATAGGCCATGAAGATCACCGGCGAAGAGCGCAGCACCTTGGCCGGCACCTTCTTCAGCCCGATCCGTTTCTGCAAAGCGTTGAAGCCCAGAGGCCTCTCCTCGGCAAAGGCCAGCAGCTCGCCGTCCAGCACCGTGCCGTCGGGCAGGAAATCGGCCAGCTGCGCCAGCTCGGGCAAGCGTTCGGTCATCAGCTCCTCGCCGCGCGACCAGACGTGATGCGCGCCGCCGCGGCGGATGAACTGGCCACGGATGCCGTCCCATTTGCGCTCGGCGTGCCAGTCGGCGGGATCGCCCAACTCTGCCGGGTCATCCACCGGATGGGCGAGGTAGAAGGGATAAGGCCGCGACAGGTCGGCAGTCGGGTCCTCGGCCTCGATCAGCGCCTCCCAGCTGGTGGTCTCCGGCGTCCAGTTGCCCATCAGCTTGTGGGTCAGCGTTGGCTCGTCCTGACCGGTGGAAATGGCCAGCGCCCGGGTCATCAGCTTGGCGCTGACCCCCATGCGAAAGCCGCCGGTGAGCAGCTTGTTGAACAGGAACCGCTCGCGGGTCGCAAGGCTGTCCCAGGCGGCGATCACCTGCGCCTTGCGGTCCTCTTCCTCCAGCGTCGCCAGTTCCTTGACCGTGGCGATCCAGTGGCTGAGGCTCTGGTCGCGCTGTTGGCCGGGCTCGGGAAGGACAAGGCTGATGGTCTCCGCCAGATCGCCCACCACGTGGTAGCTGTCTTCGAACAGCCAGGTCGGCAGCCCCGCCACCTCGGCCGCCCATTCCCGCAGCCGGGTCGAGGTGACCGCCCGCCGGGGCCGCCGCCCGGTAAAGAGCGCGATGGTCCAGAGTCTGTCTTCGGGCGGGGCGCTGCCCAGGTACTCGGCCAGAGCCGCGACCTTGACGCTGGTCTTGGTGGTCTCGTCGATGCGGGCGAAAAGCGCGGCGAACTCCTTCATGTCGCCTCCTCGCCATCGTCACCACTGTATTCGGTCGAGACCACATGCGCGTCGTAGCCCTGTTCTGTCAGGTAGCGCTGGAAACTGGCGGTGTAGCCATGGGTGACAAAGACCTTCTCGGCCCCGGTTGCCTTGATCGCCGCGTTGAGCCCCTCCCAATCGGCGTGGTCAGAGACCACGAATCCCCGATCGGTGCCCCGCCTCCGCCGCACCCCGCGCAGCGCCATCCAGCCAGAGGCAAAGGCGCTGGCGGCCTTGGGGAAGCGCTTGACCCAGCCATGGGTGGTGCTGCCCGGCGTGGCGATGATCAGCGCGCCGGGGTGGGTCATGGCCGAGACCTCCTCGGTGATCCGCACGGTGTCCGGCAGGGTGACGCCTTGCGCACGCAGCACCTCGTTGGTGTTCTCGACCGCCGTCACCGCCAGCAGCGGGCCGATCGAGGTGTCGACCGTGCGCATCAGCCGCTGCGCCTTGCCCAGCGCATAGGCGCCGATGATCGAGGGGCGACCCTCGGCGGCATTGGCGGCCCACCAGTCGTTGACCTGGCGGGCCAGCTCTTCCTGCGGGGTCCACTTGAAGATCGGCAGGCCGAAGGTGCTTTCCGAGATGAAGGCATGGCAGGGCACCGGCTCGAAGGGCTCTGACAGCCCGTCGTCGACGGTCTTGTAATCGCCCGAGGCGACCCAGACCTCGCCCTTCACCTCGACGCGGATCTGCGCCGAGCCGGGCACGTGGCCGGCGGGATGAAACGAGACCTTGGCATCGCCGATCTGCCGGGTTTCGGCATAGTCGATGGTCTCGATCCGGGCCTCGTCGCCCAGCCGGTAGCGCATCACCGGGGCGGTGGCGCTGGTGGCGAGGTAACGTCCCATGTCGGGGCGGGCATGGTCGGAATGGCCGTGGGTGATCAGCGCCCTGGGCACCGGACGCCAGGGGTCGATGTAGAAATCGCCAGCCGGGCAATAGATGCCGCTGTCGGTGAAGGTGAGAACGTCGGCCATCCTCCAGTTATAGGGCGGCGGGACCGGCGGGAAAGGTGAGGCTGCCGTGGTCGTGCTATTTGGGCCGTGCCGTTCCGTAGGGTGGGTTTGCAACCCACCGTCCCCCGGGCCTTCACGCACCCCACCCCGAAACGCAAAAGGCCCGCCATCTCCGGCGGGCCTTCGCAATGCGTAGGGTGGGTTTGCACCCCACCGAACCTTACAGCTTCTCGGTCAGCTCCGGCACGGCGGTGAACAGATCGGCGACAAGGCCGTAATCCGCCACCTGGAAGATCGGCGCTTCCTCGTCCTTGTTGATCGCGACGATGATCTTCGAGTCCTTCATGCCGGCAAGGTGCTGGATGGCGCCCGAGATGCCCACGGCGATATAGAGGTCGGGGGCGACCACCTTGCCGGTCTGGCCAACCTGCCAGTCGTTCGGCGCAAAGCCCGAGTCGACAGCCGCGCGCGAGGCGCCGACGGCGGCACCCAGCTTGTCGGCCAGGGCTTCGATGATCTTGAAGTCCTCTTCCGAGCCGACACCACGTCCACCGGAGACGACGACGCCGGCCGAGGTCAGCTCGGGACGGTCGCTGGCGGCCAGCTTGTCCTCGACCCAGGTCGAGAGACCCGGATCCTCGGCGGCGCCCACGGTTTCGATCGGAGCTGCGGCCTGATCGCCGGCGGCGTCGAAGGTCGAGGTGCGGATCGAGATCACCTTCTTGGCGTCGGTGCTTTTCACCGTCTGCACGGCGTTGCCGGCATAGATCGGACGCTCGAAGGTCTCGGCATCGACGACGCCGGAGACATCCGAGATCACCATGACGTCGAGCAGCGCCGCCACCCGGGGCAGCACGTTCTTGGCGTCGGTGGTGGCGGGTGCCACGATGTGATCATAGTCGCCGGCCAGCGACACGATCAGCGCCGCGGTGCTTTCGGCCAGGCGGTGACCCAGTGAGGCATCCTCGGCGACCAGCACCTTGGCGACACCGGCGATCTTGGCAGCGGCCTTACCCGCGGCGGCGGCAGAGCCCCCGGCGCAGAGCACGGTCACGTCACCCAGCGAGGTGACGGCGGCCACGGTCTTGGCGGTGGCGTCGAGCGCCAGTTCACCGTCGTTGACTTCGGCAAGAAGAAGTACAGCCATCACACAGCCCCCGCAGCTTTGAGTTTCTCGATAAGCTCGTCGACCGAGCCCACCATTTCACCGGCAGCGCGCGCCGGCGGCTCTTCGGTCTTGATGACCTGAAGGCGCGGCGAGACGTCGACGCCGTAGTCGGCGGGCGTCTTTTCATCCAGCGGCTTCTTCTTGGCCTTCATGATGTTGGGCAGCGAGGCATAGCGCGGCTCGTTGAGGCGCAGGTCCACGGTGACCACGGCGGGCATCTTGACGCTGATGGTCTGCAGACCGCCGTCGACCTCGCGGGTGACCTTGGCGCTGTCGCCGTCGATGTCGACCTCCGAGGCAAAGGTCGCCTGCGACCAGCCCAGCAGGGCGGCGGTCATCTGGCCGGTGGCGTTCATGTCGTTGTCGATGGCCTGCTTGCCGCAGATCACGAGACCCGGGGCCTCTTCCTCGACGATCCTGGCGAGGATCTTGGCCACGGCCAGCGGTTCGATGTCGGTGTGCACGTCATCGGCGGCGACCACCAGGATCGCGCGGTCGGCGCCCATGGCCAGCGCGGTGCGCAGGGTTTCCTGCGCCTGCTTGACGCCGACGGAGACGGCGATGATCTCTTCGACCTTGCCGGCTTCCTTCAGGCGGATCGCCTCTTCGACGGCAATCTCGTCGAAGGGGTTCATCGACATCTTGACGTTGGCCAGATCGACACCGCTGCCGTCCGCTTTGACGCGAACCTTCACGTTGTAGTCGATCACGCGTTTGACGGGTACGAGCACCTTCATCTGCGCAACTCTCCTATTGGTTTTCGCCCCTTGCGGGCCGAGTCAGAACTTCTTGTCCGGGGTTGTTGATAAAGGCTGGATCCCGGGGGCAACAGGTCAAAATCGTCACGCTAGCGCTAAAGGACGCCGCGTTTACGCGAAACTCCGACGCCTATGCGCTGCGCCAATCGAAGAAGCCGGGGCCTGCGCGCTCCAGCAACCGCCGGCCCATGTCACGGCCCAGCGCCGCGCCATCGGCGATCGGTGCCTCGGCCGCATCGGTCAGCGTCTCAGAGCCGTCGGGCCGCAGGATCTCGCCACGCAGGCGCAGGGTGCCGCCCGAGAGCTCGGCCAGACCGGCAATCGGCGTTTCGCAGGAGCCGTCGAGCGCCGCCAGAAAGGCGCGTTCGGCGGCAAGGCGCTGGGCGGTCTCGGTGTGGTGAATGGGGTCCAGAAGGGCGGCGGTGGCCATGTCGCCCTCGCGCCGTTCGATGCCGATGGCGCCCTGCGCCACGGCGGGAAGCATGTCGTCGGTGGCAATCGGGCGGGCCGGGACGTCACCCAGCATGCCCAGCCGGGTCAGCCCGGCCATGGCAAGGAAAGTGCACGACGCAACGCCGTCCTCGAGCTTGCGCAGCCGGGTCTGCACGTTGCCGCGGAACTGCACCACCTCGAGATCGGGCCGGCGGTTCAGCAGCTGAGCGCGCCGGCGCAGCGAGGAGGTGCCGACGACCGCGCCCTCGGGCAAGTCAGCGATGCCGCCGAGCCCGGGCGAGATGAAGGCATCGCGCACATCCTCGCGTGGCAGGTAGCAGTCGAGCACCAGCCCCTCGGGCTGGGCGACCGGCATGTCCTTCATCGAATGCACCGCGATATCGATGGCGCCCGAGAGGAGCGCCTCTTCGATCTCCTTGGTGAAAAGCCCCTTGCCCCCCAGTTCCTTGAGCGGGGTGTCGGTGGCGATCAGCGCGCGGTCGTCGCCGGTGGTCTTGATCACCACGATGGCAAAGGCGGCCTCCGGCAGGTCGAAGGCGGCGCAGATGCGGGCGCGGGTCTCATGCGCCTGGGCCAGCGCCAGCGGCGAGCCACGGGTGCCGATCTTGAGCGGGGCGTCGGGGGAGGGAAAGGCATGCGTCATGGGCCGACTGTCTAGCCGTGGCACAGGGGCGTGACAAGCGGCGGCGTGCGGGGTGGGTGTGTGTTGGGGGCTTCGATGTGCGCCAGGACTTCGACGCCGGTCAGGAGGCCCCGGATCAAGTCCGGGGCTGCGGCAGTGAGAGCCGTGACCTGCAGGGCGGCAGTGAGAGCCGTGACCTGCAGGGCGGCAGTGAGAGCCGTGACCTGCGGGGCAGTGGAGCACCGGGGGCCGCGCGCGGGGCGTGACAAGCGGCTGGCTTGACATCGCCGCGCGGGCGGGGGACCAACCCGGCAACCAAAGCGGAGACCGGCATGACCCAAGCAAAAAAGACCATCCTGCGCGCGCTCGCGGGCGAGACCCTGCCTGTGCCGCCGATCTGGATGATGCGGCAGGCCGGCCGCTACCTGCCGGAATACCGTGCCACGCGGGCGCAGGCGGGCGACTTCCTGTCGCTCTGCTACAACCCCGAACTGGCCGCCGAGGTGACGCTGCAGCCCATCCGCCGCTACGGCTTTGACGCGGCGATCCTGTTCGCCGACATCCTGCTGGTGCCGCAGGCGCTGGGCGCGGACCTCTGGTTTGTCACCGGCGAGGGGCCGCGGCTCTCGACCATCACCGCGCAGCGCGATTTCGATGCGCTGAAGCCGGCGAGCGACATTCACGACACCCTGTCGCCGATCTACGAGACGGTGCGCCTGCTGTCGCGGGAACTGCCCGCAGAGACCACGCTGATCGGCTTTGCCGGGGCGCCCTGGACCGTGGCGACCTACATGATCGCCGGGCGCGGCACGCCGGATCAGGGCCCGGCACATGCGCTGAAGGACGAGAACCGGGCGCTCTTCGAGGCGCTGCTCGAGCGGATCACCGAGGCGACCATCGACTATCTGTCGTGCCAGATCGAGGCCGGCGCCGAGGTGGTCAAGCTGTTCGACAGCTGGGCCGGCTCGCTCAAGGGCGATGATTTCGAGAACTACGCCCTGAAACCGGCGAAACGCATTATCGCGGCGCTGAAGGCGAAGCACCCGGGCGTGCCGGTCATCGCCTTCCCGCGCGAGGCGGGCGAAAAATACGTGGGCTTCCACAAGGCCACCGGCGCCGATTGCGTGGCGCTGGACAATTCGGTCGATGCGGCCTGGGCGGCGGCCAATGTGCAGGTCGACGGCTGCGTTCAGGGCAACCTCGCCTCGTCGCATATGGTGAGCGGCGGCCAGGCCCTGGTCGACGAGACCCGCGCGATCGTCGAGGCCTTCCGCGGCGGGCCGCATATCTTCAACCTCGGTCACGGGATCACGCCGGACGCGGACCCGGAGAACGTGGCCTTGATGATCGGGACCGTGCGCGGGATGTGAGACGGGAGGGGTGGGTTGCAAACCCACCCTGCGGGAGAGTTTGCGGTTGGGGTGGTGGGTTGCAAACCCACCCTGCGAGAGTGTTTGTGGTTTGGGGTGGTGGGTTGCAAACCCACCCTACGCGAGGGGGCGGTGACACGCCGTTCCACTGTGCGCCAAAGCGAAGGTCGCCCTGCATCGCGATTTGATCATTGCGCCGTCGCACATGGCCATTAGATTGCCCCTGCGCGCAGCAAGGAGGCTCCGATGGCAGCAATCGTGGAAATCAACGACCTGAGAAAGGTCTATGACGGCGGCTTCGAGGCTCTCAAGGGGGTGACGCTGGACATCGAGGAGGGCGAGATCCTCGCGCTGCTGGGGCCCAACGGCGCCGGCAAGACGACGCTGATCTCGACCGTCTGCGGCATCACCAATGCCACCTCGGGCAGCGTGCGCGTCGGCGGCCATGACATCGTGACCGAATTCCGGGCCGCGCGCTCGATGATCGGTCTGGTGCCGCAGGAAATCTCGCTCGAACCCTTCGAGACGGTGCACCGCGCTGTGCGCTATTCGCGCGGGCTGTTCGGCTGCAAGCGCAATGACGCCCATATCGAGAAGGTGCTGCGTGACCTGTCGCTCTGGGACAAGCGCGATTCCAAGACCATGGAACTGTCTGGCGGCATGAAGCGCCGGGTGCTGATCGCCAAGGCGCTGAGCCACGAGCCGCGGGTGCTCTTTCTCGACGAACCCACCGCCGGGGTCGACGTCGAGCTGCGCCGCGACATGTGGAACGTGGTGGCCGAGCTCAAGGCCTCTGGCGTGACCATCATCCTGACCACCCATTACATCGAGGAGGCCGAGGCCATTGCCGACCGGGTGGGGGTGATCGCCAAGGGCGAACTGCTGCTGATCGAGGAAAAGTCCGCGCTGATGGCGCGGATGGGCCGCAAGACGCTGGACATCGAGCTGACCGAACCGGTCAGCACCATCCCCGCCAGTCTCGCCGGCTACGACCTGGAAATCGTCCAGAAGGGCGGGGCGCTGCGCTACAGCTACGACACCAACGCCGAGCGCACCGGCATCACCAAGCTGCTGTCGGACCTCGCGGCGGCAGGGTTGCAGATGCGCGACCTGCAGACACGGCAATCCAGCCTCGAGGAGATCTTCGTCGGGCTGGTGGCTGACAATTCGGAGGAAGCGGCATGAACCTGCGCGCGGTCGGATCGATCTACAAGGTTGAAATGGCGCGGTTCTTCCGCACCCTGGCGCAGAGCTTCATCTCGCCGGTCATTTCCACCTCGCTTTACTTCGTGGTCTTCGGCACCGCCATCGGCAGCCGCATCGACCAGGTCGAGGGCATCAGCTACGGCGCCTTCATCGTGCCGGGGCTGATCATGCTGACGGTGATGACGCAAGGTATCTCGAACGCGTCGTTCGGGATCTATTTCCCGAAGTTCATCGGCACCTTCTACGAACTGCTTTCGGCGCCGATCAACTTTCTCGAGATCGTGGTGGGCTTTGCCGGGGCGGCGGCCACCAAGGCGCTGTTCATCGGTTTGGTGATCCTTGCCACCTCGGCCTTCTTTGTCGATCTGACCATCATGCATCCGCTGGCGATGCTGGCCTTTCTAATCCTGACCTGCATCTCGTTTTCGCTTTTCGGGTTCATCATCGGCATCTGGGCGAAGAATTTCGAGCAATTGCAGCTTATCCCGCTGCTGGTGGTGACGCCGCTGGTGTTTCTCGGCGGGTCCTTCTACTCGATCTCGATGCTGCCGCCGTTCTGGCAGGGGGTCTCGTTCTTCAACCCGGTGGTCTACCTGATTTCCGGCTTCCGCTGGGCGTTCTTCGGCACCTCGGACGTGCCGATCGGGCTGAGCCTGCTGGCGATTGCCGGGTTCACGGCGGCCTGCCTGGCGATTGTCTGGTGGATTTTCCGGACGGGGTGGCGGATCCGGTCCTGAGGGCGGGGTGCCCGGATTTTGAGCTTTGCGCCTGGGGCAAGCGGCGTGTGGCGTATTTGGAAAGAGAAGAAGCACTCGGGCGGCGCCTGGATGGGCGGGTTTTGGTGCGGGTTTGAGGGAATGTGCAGATGAACCTTGTTTATCGTAGTGCGGGCTTCTAGATCCCTCGTCATGAAACGCTGGCTTCCCTTCATCAAATCCGGGCCCACAGTGGCCGTGTTGCGGCTCAATGGTGCGATCGGCACCGGGGGGCGTACGGCGCTGACCGACACCTCTCTGGCGCCGCTGGTCGACAAGGTCTTCAAGCGCGGCAAGCCCGATGCGGTGGCGCTCGAGATCAATTCACCCGGCGGCTCGCCGGTACAATCCTCGCTGATTGCCGGGCGGATCCGTCGGCTGGCCGAGGAGAAGAACATTCCGGTCTTCGCCTTTGTCGAGGATGTGGCGGCCTCTGGCGGCTATTGGCTGGCCAGCGCGGCTGACGAGATCTATGCCGATCACTCCTCGATCGTCGGATCGATCGGGGTGATTTCGGCCGGGTTCGGCGCCAATATCTTCCTTGCGCGGCAGGGGATCGACCGGCGGGTGCATACCGCTGGCACCTCCAAGAGCTTTCTCGATCCGTTCCAGCCCGAGAAGGAAGAGGATGTCGAGCGGCTGCGCCGTCTGCTCGACCAGCTGCATGTGAACTTCATCAGCCACGTCAAGGAACGGCGGGGCGCCAAGCTGGCCGACCATCCGGACCTCTTTACCGGCGAGGTCTGGCTGGGCGAACGCGCCCAGCAGGTGGGTCTGATCGACGGGATCGGCCATCTCGACCAGGTGATGAAGGCCCGCTTTGGCACCAAGGTGAAATTCCGCCGCTACGGCCGCGGCCGCAGCCTGGCGCAACGGCTGGGCCTGTCACTGGCCGAAGATGCCCTGGGGCTGATCGAGGAGCGGGCGGCCTATGCCCGCTTCGGGCTGTGACGTGATCGTCAAGATTGTCACTCTTTTCCTGATCGGCATGGGCGTCCTTGCGATGTTCGGCCGGCTGCGGATGCCCAGGCGGCTGACCTCGGCCAAGTGCCCGGGTTGCGGCCGCTACCGGATCGGCAAGGGGCCCTGCGCCTGCGGTCACAAGGGGGACCGTCGGGGATGATGGTCTGGCTGCTGTGTGGCCTGGGGCTGGTGATCCTGGTGCTGGCCGGCGATGCGCTGGTCAAGGGCGCGGTCAACCTGGCGCTGCGGGTCGGTATCCCGGCGCTGATCGTCAGCCTGACGATCGTGGCCTTCGGCACCTCGGCGCCGGAGCTGCTGATCGCCATCGAGGCGGTGATGCAGGGCGCGCCGGGCATTGCCATGGGCAATGTCGTCGGCTCGAACACCGCGAACATCCTTCTGGTGCTGGGCCTTCCTGCGATCCTCTCGGGGCTGCACACCTCGGGCTGCGACACCCGCAAGACATATGTGCAGATGCTGCTGGCCTCGGTGCTTTTCATCGGGTTGGCGTTCTTTGGCGTCTTTGCCTGGTGGTCGGCGCTGATCCTGCTGGCGGCGCTGGGCGGCATGCTGTTTCACGCCTCGCGCACCGCGGTGCGCCACCGGCGCGAGGCCAGGGCCGCGGTCGAGACGCTGGACGATCTCGAAGGCGCCGATCCCGACATGTCCTGGCCCAAGATCGCGATGTTCCTGGGGCTGGGACTGGTGGGCCTGCCGGTGGGGGCCGATCTGCTGGTCGAGAATGCCTCGGTCATTGCCAAGCGCTACGGCGTGTCCGACACGGTGATCGGGCTGACGCTGGTGGCGGTGGGCACCTCGCTGCCGGAGCTGGCTACCACGGTGATGGCGGCGCTGCGGCGGCAGGCGGACGTGGCGCTGGGCAATGTCATCGGTTCGAACATGTTCAACCTGCTGGCGATCATCGGCATTGCCGCGCTGATCGAGCCGATCCCGGTCGACCGGCAGTTCCTGACCTTCGATCTCTGGGTGATGCTGGCGTCCTCGCTGCTGATCTTTCCCTTTGTCTTTCTGCGCTGGGACATGGGGCGGGCCTGGGGCGTGGCGTTGACGGCGCTCTATGTCGGCTATGTGGTCGTGGTGATTGCCTGAGAAGGAGAGCGGAATGCGCGCATTGGTGACAGGAGCCGGCCAGCGGCTGGGACAGGCCATGGCGCTCTGCCTGGCGGAGCGGGGCCATGACGTGGCGGTGCATTACGCAAGCTCTGCCGAGGGCGCCGAGGACACCGTGGCGCGGATCGAGGCGCTGGGCCGCAAGGCGGTGGCGCTGCAGGCCGATCTGCTGGACGAGGCGGCGACACAGGCGCTCTTGCCGCGCGCGGTCGCGGCGCTGGGCGGGCCGATCACCGTGCTGGTCAACAATGCCTCGATCTTTGAATATGACACCATCCGGACCGCGACCCGCGACAGCTGGGACCGGCACATGGAAAGCAACCTGCGCGCGCCTTACGTGCTGACCCAGGCGCTGGCGGCACAGGCGCGGTCGGCGGTGGAGGACGCAGGCGGCGAGCCTCTGGCGCAGGCGCTGGTGGTCAACATGATCGACCAGCGGGTGCGCAAGTTGACGCCCGAGTTCTCGACCTACACGCTGGCCAAGATGGGGCTCTGGGCGCTGACGCAGACGGCGGCACAGGGGCTGGCACCGGATGTGCGGGTCAATGCCATCGGCCCCGGCCCGACCCTGCGCGGCGCTCGCCAGAGCGAGGAGCACTTTGCCAGGCAACGCGCCGGCACGGTGCTGAACCGCGGCGCCGATCCGTCGGACATCACCGCGGCGCTGGCCTATCTCCTCGAGGCGCGGGCGGTCACCGGACAGCTGATCTGCGTCGATGGCGGGCAGCACTTGGGCTGGCAGACGCCCGATGTTCTCGGGGTTGAGTAGAGCCGCGGTGACACGCTCTCGCCTATACGTCGGGCGAGTTGTACACCGACGCCTCGTGCCCTCACGGAAACCTCACGAATATATAAAGTTTTCATGATGTTACAATTATTGGATAATAATTCCACGCAATATCAGAGGGTTATAAAGGTGCCTAAAAATTAGGCGATTTAATCAACCCGCCTTAGCAAAACGGATAATCCCGGCTCTTCGGGTGTAACCCCCAGAGTTATCCACACGAACCGTGGATTTGTTTTTACTTGCTGCCAGGCTGATGCCGTTGCAGCGCCAGACCGGGAATCATAAGTTAACGCCATGACGGATTTGCCAGAGGGGCAGGCAGCCCCAGACCTGACCGGCCACGCCTGCATCCAGGCTTATCTGAAGACGCTGGACAGCTCGCCCGGTGTCTACCGGATGCTCGACGCGAAAAATGCGGTGCTTTATGTCGGCAAGGCGCGCAACCTGCGCGCCCGGGTGTCGAACTATGCCCGCCCCGCCGGTCACAGCCCGCGCATCGCCAGGATGATCCGCGACACTGCCTCGATGATGTTCCTGACCACGCGGACGGAAACCGAGGCGCTGCTGCTCGAGCAGAACCTGATAAAGCAGCTCAAACCCAAGTACAACGTGCTGCTGCGCGACGACAAAAGCTTCCCCAATATCCAGGTGACGGACCACGCCTTTCCGATGATCCGCAAGCACCGCGGCGCCAAGAAGGAGAAGGGGGCCTATTATGGCCCCTTTGCCAGCGCCGGCGCGGTGAACCGGACGCTGAACCAGCTGCAGAAGGTGTTCCAGCTGCGCAACTGCTCCGACACGATGTTCGAAGGGCGGACCCGCGCCTGCCTGTTGCACCAGATCAAGCGGTGCTCGGCGCCCTGCGTCGGCAAGATCTCGGAAGCGGCCTATGCCGAGAGCGTGCGCGACGCTGAGCGGTTTCTTTCGGGCCGGTCGACCAGGATACAGGAGAAGCTGGCGGGCGAGATGCAGGCGGCCTCGGAGGCGATGGAGTTCGAGCGCGCCGCGTCCTTGCGCGACCGGATCCGCGCGCTGACCCAGGTGCAGACCGCCCAGGGCATCAACCCGCGCACGGTGGACGAGGCCGACCTGATCGCGCTGCACCTGGAGAATGGTCAGGCCTGCGTGCAGGTGTTCTTCATCCGCGCCGGTCAGAATTGGGGCAACCGCGATTTCTATCCGCGTGTGGGCGAAGACGTCGAGGCGGGGGAGGTGCTCGAAGCCTTCATCGGCCAGTTCTACGACACCAAGGAGCCGCCGCGTCAGCTGATCCTCAGCCATCCGGTCGACAACGAGGACCTGATGATCGAGGCGCTGAGCCAGAAGGCAGGGCGCAAGGTCTCGCTGCTGGTGCCGCAGCGGGGCGAGAAGGCCGAACTGATCGAGAGCGCCACGCGCAATGCTCGCGAGAGCCTCGGCCGCAAGATGGCCGAGACCGCGACCCAGGCGAAGCTCTTGCGCGGGGTGGCCGAGGCCTTCGGACTCGACAAGCCTCCCGCGCGGATCGAGGTCTATGACAACAGCCACATCCAGGGCGCCCATGCGGTGGGGGCGATGATCGTGGCGGGGCCCGAAGGCTTCATGAAGAACCACTATCGCAAGTTCAACATTCGCGGCGACGACCTGACGCCGGGCGATGACTTCGGCATGATGAAGGAGGTGCTGACCCGGCGCTTCAAGCGGCTGCTGAAGGAGGACCCCGAGCGTGAGAAAGGGCTCTGGCCCGACCTGCTGCTGATCGACGGCGGCGCGGGGCAGGTCTCGGCAGTGGCGGAGATCATGCGCGAATACGGCGTCGAGGATATCCCGATGGTGGGTGTGGCCAAGGGCATCGACCGCGACCAGGGCAAGGAAGAGTTTCACCGGGTGGGCCAGCGGGTGATGGCGCTGCGCCGCAATGACCCGGTGCTCTATTTCATCCAGCGGTTGCGCGACGAGGCGCACCGCTTTGCCATCGGCACCCACCGGGCGAAACGCTCAAAAGCGGTAGGCGCCACGCCGCTCGACGAGATCGCGGGGGTCGGCGCGGCACGCAAGCGGGCGCTGCTGCAGCACTTCGGCTCGGCCAAGGCGGTGAGCCGGGCCAACCTGGTGGATCTCAAGGCGGTGGAGGGTGTCTCCGAGGCGCTGGCGGAGAAGATCTACGCCTTCTTTCACGAAAACGGCTGAGCTTTCCGGCAGGGCGCTGCGCGCGCAGGGTGGGGTTCCGTTCACGCCACGGAGGCGTTGGGGGCGGGGCCCCCAAACCCCCGGCCTGAAGTGGCGATGGTGTGCACGGGTGTTTGCGTTGATTAAGGGCTCTGCCCACAAACCCCCAACTTTGAATTGGGGGCTCTGCCCCCAAACCCGCAACTTCAAATTGGGGGCTCTGCCCCCAAACCCCCGAGGGTATTTTCAAACAGAAGAAGACTGGAGCGCGACGAGCCTGGGGAGGTCGGCGAAGCTGCGGAAGCTGGCGGTGTGGGGGAGTGCCTCGACCGGGCTTTTGCGGTATCCTTCGGTGAAGAGCAGGAAGGGCACGCCGGCGGCCTGGGCGGTTTCGGCGTCGGTCTCGCTGTCACCGACGTAAAGCGGGCGGGGGGCGCCGTCGAGGGCGGCATGCAGCATCGCCGGGTCGGGCTTGCGCGTGGGCAGACTGTCGCCGCCGATCACCCGGTCGAAGGTCAGCGCCAGACCGGTGTCGGCGAGGCATTTCAGCGTCGCCTCATGCGGTTTGTTGGTGCAGATCGCCAGGCTGTGACCCTGATCGCGCAGCACGCCGAGGGCGGCGCTGACACCGGGATAGAGCGCGCTGAGCGGGGTTTCGACCTCGGAGTAGAGCGCGAGGATGCGGTCGTGCAGTGGGGTGGTTTCGCTTTCGGATAGGCCCACTTCGGCGACGACCTGTCTGACCAGCGCTGGCAGGCCGCGGCCGACGAAGCCCTGGACCTTTTGTTGTGGCAGCGGGGCGATGCCATGATGGGAGAGCGCCGCATTCACGCAGTCGGCGATCTGCGGCACGCTGTCGATCAGCGTGCCGTCGAGATCGAAGGCAATGGTCAGGCTCATGTCAGGCTGTCACGGATGGCCTGCATGTTGCGACCGTAGACCTCGGGGGCATCGACCGAGCCGCCCTTGAAGACGGCGGAGCCTGCCACCAGCACATCGGCGCCGGCCGCGACCACCAGCGGCGCGGTCCGCGGATCGACGCCGCCGTCGATCTGGATATGCACCTCGCGGTCGCCGATCATCTCGCGCAGGGCGCGGACCTTGGCGGTCATGTCGATGAACTTCTGTCCGCCGAAGCCGGGGTTCACCGTCATCACGCAGACCATGTCTGCCAGATCCAGCACCTCGCGCACCGCATCCGCCGGGGTGCCGGGGTTGAGCGCAACACCGGCCTGCATGCCGGCGGCCTTGATCGCCTGCAGGGTGCGGTGGATGTGCGGGCCGGCCTCGACATGGGCGGTCAGCATGTCGGCGCCGGCCGCGGCATAGGCGTCGATATAGGCGTCCACCGGCGAGATCATCAGGTGCACGTCCATGAAGGTTTTCACATGCGGGCGAAAGGCTTTGACGGCGGGCGGGCCGAAGGTGAGGTTGGGGACGAAATGCCCGTCCATCACGTCGACATGCACCCAGTCGGCGCCCTGATCCTCGATGGCGCGGATCTCGGCACCGAAGTTGGCGAAGTCGGCGGAAAGGATCGACGGGGCGATCTTGACGGAACGGTCGAAGGGCATGGGCATCTCCTGCGGGTTTGCCGCCTCTTAATCCGCGGGGCGCGCGAGGTCCAGCGTCACGGGCCGGGCGTCAGTCAGGCTCCGCCCAGCAGGGCATGAGATCGCCGGGTGCCGGTGTCGCGAGGAAGACTGCCCGCGCGATGGCGCGGCTGAGGCAGGTGGCGGCGGCGTGGCAGATCTCGATCATCTGCCAGTCCGTTGCGGTCATCTCGACCGCGCCGGTGGCGGCGGCAAAGACCAGGTCGCCGTCCATCGGCGAATGCGCCGGCACGATGGCCCGGGCGATGCCGTCATGCGCCGCGGTGGCCATGCGCTGCGCCTGCGCCTTGGTGAGCACCGCGTCGGTGGCGACGATGGCGATGGTGGTATTGGCACCGGGGGAGAGCGCGGCGAGCTTGCGGCTGTGGCTCAGGTCGACGGGTTTAGGGGCCGGGTCGGGGCCCCGTTGGCCGAACTCGTTGCCGATCTCGAAGGGTGCGGCCCAGAAGTGGCGGTCGCCCGGCGTGGTGACGCTGCCCACCGGGTTGGCGGCGACCAGCGCGCCGACGGTGATCTCGCCCAGCCGCAACGAGGCCGAGCCCAGCCCGCCCTTGAGCCGCGCGGTGGTGGCGCCGGTGCCGGCGCCGACCGATCCCAGGGCAAAATCCGCAGAGGCCGAGGCCAGCGCGCTGCGGCCGAGCGCGGGGTAGGGGTTCGGTGCCCAGTCCTTGTCGCCGCCGTTGAGCAGGTCGAAGAGGATCGCCGCCGGCACGATCGGCACCCGCGCCGGGCCGACGGCAAAGCCGCGGCCTTGTTCTGCCAGCGCATCCATCACGCCCTGCGCCGCCGCCAGGCCAAAGGCCGAGCCGCCGGACAGCACAAAGGCGTCGACCCCGGGGGCCATCTTGTCAGGTGCCAAGAGGTCGGTCTCTCGCGTGCCGGGGGCGCCGCCCATCACCGCGACCGAGGCGACGAACGGCGTGTCGCCCACCAACACCGTGGTGCCGGATTTCAGCGCCATGTCCTGGGCATTGCCGACGCACAGCCCTCTGACATCGGTGATCAGGTTGCGGGGGCCGGGTGTCATCTGTGCGGCGTGTGTCATCTGACCCTTCCGTTCTGCGTGTTGCCACGATCCGCCACGGGCGCGACCTGCGCAAGCCGCGATTTATCCTTGCGTGTCGCGGCCGGTCGCCGCCACGATCTTGCGCGCCGGCGGTCGAGGTCTCTAGATTCCGCCGCGGCGCGCTGATACATCGGGGCAACTTGAAGCAACCGGAGGCCCGCCATGAGCGCGACCGCCCGCCAGAAAGCCCCCATGCCCGCCGAGATCCGGGCGATGAAAGGGGGGACCCCGATCGTTTCCCTGACAGCCTATTCCACCCCGATGGCCCGGATGATGGACGCGCATTGCGACTTTGTCCTTGTCGGCGACAGCGTGGCGATGGTGCAGCATGGCCACAGCTCGACCCTCTCGGCGACGATGGAGATGATGATCCTGCATGGCCAGGCCGTGGCCCGCGGGCTCGAGACCGCGATGCTGGTGGTCGACCTGCCGTTTCGCAGCTACGAGGAAAGCCCCGAGCAGGCGTTCCGCAACGCCGCGCGTCTGATGGCCGAGACCGGCGCCGGGGCGATCAAGCTCGAAGGCGGCGAGACCATGGCCGAGACGATCCACTTCCTCAGCCGCCGCGGGATCCCGGTGATGGCGCATGTCGGGCTGACGCCGCAGGCGATCCACACGCTGGGTGGCTACAAGGTGCAGGGCCGCGGTGCCGGCGCGCAGCAGCTTCTGGCGGATGCGAAGGCGGTGTCCGACGCCGGCGCGTTTTCCGTGGTGCTGGAAAAGGTGACCGAGACCCTGGCCGACCGGATCACCCGCGAGATCCCGATCCCGACCATCGGCATCGGCGCCTCGGCGGGCTGCGACGGTCAGATCCTCGTGGTCGACGACATGCTCGGGCTGTTCACCGCCTTCAAGCCCAAGTTCGTCAAGCGCTATGCCCAGCTCGGCAGCGATGGTGAGGCGGCGATTGCCGCCTATGCCGCCGAGGTGCGGGCGCGCGAGTTTCCGGCGGCCGAGCATGTCTTTGCCGACGAAGCCCCGGGGAAATCCGCGTGAGCGTGCCGATCATCCGCGATCTCGCCCAGCTGCGTGAGATGACCACCACCTGGCGCCGCGCCGGCGATGTGATCGGCGTGGTGCCCACGATGGGGGCGCTGCATGACGGCCACCTGAGCCTTGTCGCCGCCGCCAAGGCGCGGGCCGACCGGGTGATCGTGACGATCTTCGTCAACCCCAAGCAGTTCAACAACCCCGAGGACCTGGCCAACTACCCCCGCACCGAAGAGGATGACGCCCGCAAGCTAGCGCGCTTCGAGGTCGATGCGATCTGGGCGCCTGACGGTGACACCATGTATCCGCCGGGATTCTCGACCAATGTCTCGGTCGCCGGGCTGACCGATGTGCTCTGCGGCGCGCACCGGCCGGGGCACTTCGACGGCGTGGCGACGGTGGTGACCAAGCTCTTCCGCCAGACCGCCGCCGATCTGGCCTTTTTCGGCGAGAAGGATTTCCAGCAGCTGCAGGTGGTGCGCCGGTTGTCGCGCGATCTCGACCTCGGGGTCGAGGTGGTGGGCTGTCCGACCATCCGCGAGATCGACGGGTTGGCGATGTCGTCGCGCAACCTGCTGTTGTCGGACCGGGCCAGGGTCAAGGCCCCACGCCTGCACGAGGTGATGGAAGTCATCGCCACGGGGCTGGCCGCCGGGGACAGCATGCAGACCCTGGTGCCGCCGGCGCTCAAGGCCCTGGAAAACGCCGATTTCCTCAAGGTCGACTATCTCGAGCTGCGCAGCTGCGACACGCTTTCTCTGCTCGACCGCCCGACCGAGCCGGCCCGGCTTCTGGCCGCGGCGCATCTGGCCGGCGTGCGGTTGATCGACAATATCGACGTCCCGCAGATCGGTTGAGGACAGAGCCGCGTATTTGAAAAGAGAAGAAGCACAATTTTACTAAAATCCTCGCTTCTTCTCTTTCCCAAATACGCCTCACTCCGGCAGGTCCAGGCACAAGGCTGCCAATGACAGGGCCATCACCTGGGCGCTGTCGATCATGTCATCGATCCCCACCCATTCATCGGGCTTGTGCGCCAGTTCCAGCACGCCCGGCCCGTAGGCGATGCAGTTCTTCAACCGTCCGATCCGGTCGATGTGTTTCTGGTCATAGGTGCCGGGCGAGGCGACATAGGCCGGGGCACGGCCCATGACCGTTTCGATGGCGCGGGCCACGGTGACCACCACCGGCGCGTCCCGATCGGTCATCGAGGGTGCGACGTGGTTGAGCTCCTGCAGGCGGTAGTCGAACCTGTCGCGGGTGGTCTTGAGGTCCTCGAGCAGCGCCCGGACCTCGCCGGAGACGCTGTCGTGGCTTTCCTCGGCGAGGTAGCGCCGGTCGATCACCATGCGGCAGCTGTCCGGCACGCAATTGGCCGGCAGGCCGGTGTCGTCGCGGGCTTTCTCCGCCTCGCCGCCGTGGATCGAGTTGATGTTCATCGTCGATTGCCGCGCACCTTCCGGCACCACCGGCATCTCGGTGCGCCGGGCCGCCATGGCGGGGAAGAGCCGGGTCTCGAAGGCCTCGATCACCGCCCCCATGTGGCGCACCGCGCAGTCGCCGAGAAAGGGCATGGCGCCATGGGCGATCTCGCCCCGGGTCTCTATCTCGGCCCACCATGCGCCGCGGTGGCCGAGGCAGATGCGGTCCTTGTTGAGCGGCTCGGGGATGATGACGTGCTGCACCCGCTCGGGCGAGAAGAACCCCTGTTCGGCCAGATAGGCGACGCCGCCATAGCCGCCGGATTCCTCGTCGGCGGTGCCGCTGATCTCGATCGCACCGGCAAAATCCGGGCAGAGGTCGACAAAGACCTCGGCCGCGATGATCGAGGCCGCCAGCCCGCCCTTCATGTCGCAGGCGCCGCGGCCGTAGATGCGGCCGTCTTTCACCGCGCCGCCAAAGGGGTCTTGGGTCCAGCCCTGGCCAACCTCGACCACGTCGGTGTGCGAGTTGAAATGCACGCAGGCCCCGGGAAAAGCGCCCTCGCGCCGGGCGATGACATTCCAGCGTGGGTAGCGGTCGCTGTCGCCGGGGGCGCCTGTGGCGCGGATCAGCTGGGTCTCGAAGCCGCGTTTGGCGAGGCGCCGGGCGAGATATTCGCAGATCTCGCGGTAGTTTGCGCCCGGCGGGTTCAGCGTCGGGATGCGGATCAGGTCCTGTGTCAGCGCGATGAGGTTATCGCGCCGTTCGGTGATTTCGTCTCTCAGGCGTCGCGATATGGCGGTCATTTGCGCAGTCTTGCCGTTGGAGTCTCGGGGTGCAAGAGGGATGGCGTGTGATGCTCTGCGATTGAGCAGTGCCCCTGCGCGTTAACAGCGGCCGCAGGCCGCCGCGCATCGCCGGGCCGCCCACCGGCGCGGCGATTTGGCTGACGTAGGCGCGTCGCTTAGGTCTTTTGCGGTAGTGGCCTGAATAAAGCGTTGTTGAATTGGCCTTGGTTCGCCACACGTCGGCCCGACGATACACGGCTCTTCGCGACGCATTGGCGTTAAAGCACCCTGCGCGTTAACAGCGGCTGCAAGCCGCCGCGCATCGCCGGGCCGCCCCGCCGGCGCGGCGATTGGTCTGACCCAAGCGCGCCGATCCGATCTCTTCCGGATTTGGCTGCCATAAAGCGCTGCCGAACCTCCGCAGGGGCGCCGCACCGCGGCCCGGCGTTGCGCGGCTCTGTCGGCGTGGAGCGAACCCGCCCCGGACCTGATCCGGGGCCTCTGGTCCGACGTCAGGGAAAGCGCAGGCTTGGGGCCTCGCCGACCGGCAGCGGCCCGAGCCAGAGGCGGTCGTCCTCCAGCCGCAGGGTCACGTCAAGTGTGCGCCGCCCGCCGGAGAGCCCCGAGACCAGCGACAGTGCCGCCTCGATCCCGTCGGCCAACCCATCGGGAAGCTGACCGGAGGCGCGCACCACGTCGAGCATTTCCTGCCAGTTGGTGGCCTGGATCTCGACCTCGCCGGTGGGGCGGCCCTTGCCGTCGATCTTCAGATCGCCGCTCAGCCGCAGCGCCATCGGGCCCCATTCCAGCGCCGCCTCGCTCACCGTGAGGCGGGTCGGCTGTGGCTCGGCGGAGGTCCCGAGGGCAAACGGCGCGTCGACCGCCAGCTGCGCGGCGATGCGCGCCTCGGAGAAGGTCTCTGGCAAGGCGCCCCCGGTGGCGGCAAGCCAGGCGCTGGGCAGGGCGAGACTCTCGGCGGTCAGCGCCAGATCATAGGTCGCCTCGTCAACCCGCGTGCCGGCGATGCGCAGTTGAGAGATTGCCGTGGTCGCGCCGTCGCTGCCGGTGATGTTCAGCACATCGGCCACCAGGTTGCCGCGCGCCAGGGCATGGTCTGCCCCTTCGGTCACCAGGCTCGCCTGCATCTTGTCGCTGGTCACGCTGACCGGCCCGTCGGGCGTCAGCAGCACCTGCTCGCGCGGCCAGGCGGTGATGGCGTGGTGCCGGTTGTAGCTCAGCAGAAAAAGCTGGAAGAACGGCGCCTCCCAGCCATAGCCGCTTACGGAGTCGAGAAGGCGCAGCTCGGTCCAGGTGGTGTCATGCCGGTTGGGAAAGCCGCGCACCGCCTGGTCGGAATACTCCGCCTGCCAGCCCTCGGCGCGACGCTCGGCGAACCACCCGTCGTAGCTTGCCACCAGGGTCTGTCGCCCCCAGAGCCAGTAGCCCGACCAGGCCAGCGCGGCGAGGACGATGAGCAGGACAAGACGTTTCATCATGAGGCTTTCTCCGCAGTCGGGCTTTCGCCGCTTGCCGCAATGCTTTAATTGCACAGGGCATAAAGGAAAAGCACCATGGCACTCTGGGTCTTCGGATACGGCTCGCTCTTGTGGAACCCCGGCTTCGAGGTGGCGGAAACCCGCCTTGCCTCGCTCGAGGACTATCAGCGCAGCTTCTGCATGCATTCGATCCACCACCGCGGCACCGAAGAGGCGCCGGGGCTGGTGCTGGCGCTCGATCAGGCGCCGGGGGCGGTCTGCGACGGGGTGGCGCTGCGCGCCGAGCCCGGCACCGAGGACGCGACCCTGGCCTATCTGCGCGACCGCGAACTGGTGTCCTCGGCCTATGTCGAGCGGCACGTCATGCTGGGGCTGGAAGATGGCCGCAAGGTCGAGGCGCTGGCCTATGTGATCAACCGCGATCACTGGCAATATTGCCGCGACCTGCCGCTCGAGGAACAGGCCCGGATCATCGCGCGCGCGGTCGGCGGGCGGGGGCCAAACACCGAATACCTGTGGAACACCGCGCAGCATCTGAGCGAACTCGGGATCGAGGATGCAGATTTGCAATGGTTGGCCGACCGGGTCCGTGACATTTGCCGATAACGCCTTGGCTTGCCCCGTAATCCTCCCTAGAGTCCGGGCGGATTGAACTATGCCCAGGATACGTCCCTCATGGTGGACAAGCCGGACCGCGAGGCCGCACCGAGATTTTCCCAGCCCGTCCGTCAGGTGTTCTTCATGGTCACCGTCCTGGGGCTGGTCGTTGCGGGGCTGGTGCTTGCGCTGCCGCGCGTGCTGCCGGTGTTCCTGTCGAACCCCTATCTGAACGGCTTCATCGTGCTGGTCTTCGTGATCGGCGTGCTGGCGACCTTCTGGCAGGTGCTGACGCTGATTGGCTCGGTCCGCTGGATCGAGAACTTCGTCTCGGAAAACGACGCCGGAGCCGAGGCGCCGCGCATCCTGGCACCGCTCGCCGCGCTGATGCGGACCCGGGGCAAGCGGATGCAGATCTCGGCCACCTCGTCGCGCTCGATCCTCGACAGCGTGGCGCAGCGGATCGACGAGGCGCGCGAGATCACCCGCTATATCGTCAGCCTGCTGATCTTTCTGGGGCTTCTGGGCACCTTCTACGGCCTGGCCACCACCGTGCCGGCGCTGGTCGATACCATCCGCTCGCTCACCCCGGCCCCCGGAGAGACCGGCGGACAGATTTTCGAACGGCTGCAAAAGGGCCTTCAGGCGCAGCTGGGCGGTATGGGCACCGCCTTTGCTTCGTCGCTGCTGGGCCTTGCGGGATCGCTGGTGGTGGGGCTGCTCGAACTCTTTGCCGGCCATGGTCAGAACCGTTTTTACCGCGAGCTCGAGGAATGGCTCTCGTCGATCACCCGGCTGGGTTATGCCGGCTCGGGCGAGGGTGAGGGCAGCGGCGACCAGCAGTTGTTGGTGGCGGTGGTCGATCACATGTCGGAACAGATGGAGCATCTGCAGCAGATGTTCGCCCAGTCCGACGAAAGCCGGGCGGTGGTGGATGACAAGCTTGCCACCCTTGCCGACAGCATCGAGCGGATGACCGAGCTGCTGGAACGGCAATCGGCGCCGACCACGGCGCTGACCCGGCTGGCCGAGGGGCAGGAGCGGCTGATCGATGCGCTCGAGACCCGCAGCAAGGGCGATAACGACAGCGGCATCGATGCCGAAAGCCGCATGCGCCTGCGCTCGATCGACGTGCAGATGCTGCGCATCCTCGAGGAAATGTCCGCTGGCCGGCAGGAGAGCATGGCCGAGCTTCGCACCGATCTGGCCCAGCTGACCCGCGCGCTCAACATGGCGGTGCGCCAGGTCAGCGCCGCCAGCGCCGCGGCGGCCCGGCCGACCCGTCATCTCAGGCCGCCGAAGCTGGAAACCCCCGAACAGGAGGGCTGATCCATGGCCCTGTCACGCCGCACCGGACAACGGTTCCAAAGCTCGATCTGGCCCGGCTTCGTCGACGCGATGACCGGCCTGCTGCTGGTCCTGATGTTCGTGCTGACCATCTTCATGGTGGTGCAGTTCACCCTGCGCGAGACGATCACCGGTCAGGAAAGCGAGCTCAACGAATTGTCGAGCGAGATCGCGGCGCTGGCCCAGGCGCTGGGGCTGGAGCGGGAGAAGACCGCCAATCTGGAGGACGAGGTCGGCAACCTTGTCTCGACGCTGGTCGATGCCAATGCGCGCGCCACCGAACAGGCGGTGCTGATCGCGTCGCTGCAGCAGGACGTCCAGTCGCGCGACGCGGCGCTGTCGCAGGCCAGCGCGCAGATCGCCTCGCTGGAACAGACCGTGGCCGACCGCGAGAGCGCGCTGGGCGCGGCCAATGCGCGGATCGCCTCGTACGAGGATCAGGTGGCGGGGCTCCTGTCCGATCAGGCCGCGGCCACCGCCCGGATCGACGACCTCGAGGGGCGCGAAGTCGAGCTGATGTCGCAGCAGGAGGCGCTGCAACTGGCGCTGGCCCAGGCGCGTGACGAGATCGACGCCGAGGTCGAGGCCGCGCGGCTGGCCGCGGCGCAGGCCGATGCGCTGGAAGCGATGATTGCCGATCTGAGGGCGCAGCAGCAGGAAAGCTCCGAGGAATTTGCCGCTCAGGTGAGCGAGCTGGAAAACCGGCTGAGCGAGGAAGAGGCCCGCCGGCTGGCCGAGATCGCCGCCGCCGAGGCGCTGCGCGAAAAGCTGATGACCGCCGATGCCGAGCTGTCGGCGATGACCCTTGCTCTCGAGGAACAGCGGCGCGAGGCGGAAGAGACCCTGTCGATGCTGGCCGCGGCGCAGGCGGCGGAGAAGGACCTTGATTCACGGCTTGCCGCGGCGCTTCTGTCGCAGCAGGCGGCCGAGGCGCGGATTGCCGAGATTGGCAGCACGCTGGAACAGAGCGCCGAGGAGACCGAGGCGCTCAAGCAGCAACTGGCGGCGGCGCTCCTGGCGCAGCGCGCGGCCGAGCGGCGCAATGCGGCGCTGAGCGAGGACCTGCAGGCGGCGATCAGCGACGACCAGAACACCTCGTCCAAGCTCACTTCGCTTGAGGCACAGCTCGCCACGGCGCTACTCGACAGCCAGGATCAATCCGCCCGCATTGGCGAGCTGGAACAGGCGCTGAGCGCCCTGCGCGAAAGCACCGCCGCCGAGACCGGGGCGCTGGAACAGCAGCTGGCCGAGGCGCTGGCCGCCAAGATCACCGCCGAGCGCGGCGCCCGCGAGGCCGGTCAGGCCGCCGAGGCCGCCGAAGCACGTCAGGCGACACTGGAAGAGGAGTTGACCCGGGCGCTGGCGGCGCAGTCCGACCTAGCCGGGGTCGAGGATGATCTGGCCGAGGCGCTGGCCGCACGGGTGGCCGCCGAACAGGCGCGGGCCGCCGCGGCGGCGCGGCTCGAGACCACCGAGGCGCAGCTGTCGCAAGCGCAGAGCGAGGCGAAATCGCTCGAGGCCAAACTGGCCGAGGCGCTGGCGGCGCAGCTCGCCGCTCAGGAAAACGCCGAGGCGCTGGGCGGGCAACTGGAAGCGGCGCAAGAGGGTGTGGCGGCGCTGGAAAGCCAGCTCGCCAACCTGCGCGCCACCCTGAACGAGACCGAGACCGGCGAGACCAGCCTGCGCGACCAGCTGTCGGCGGCGCTGGCGGCCACCGTCAAGGCCGAGACCAGCCGCGAGGAGATCCGCAAGCAGCTGTCAGAGGCGCTGGCGCTGAAGCTTGCCGCCGAAGAGGCTGCCCAGCAGGCTGAGACGGCAGCGCAGGCGCGGGCGCAGGAGGTGGCCAACCGCGAGGCGCTGCTGGCGGCGGCGCGGCAGGAGCTGGAACAGCAGACCCAGGTCTCGACCGAGGCGCAGCGCCGCGCGGCGCTGCTCAACCAGCAGGTCGCCGCGCTGCGGGGCGAGCTGGGCCAACTGCGGGCGCTGCTCGATGACTACAAGCTGCGCGATGCGGCACAGAACATCCAGATCGAGAACCTCGGCTCAGACCTCAACGTCGCACTGGCGCAGAAGGCGCTGGAAGAACGCCGCCGCGCCGACGCCGAGGCGCGCAATGCCGCGCTGCTGGAAGAGGAGAAGAAGGACCTCGAGAAATACCGATCCGAGTTCTTCGGCCGTCTGCGCGACCTTCTGGGCAACCAGGAAGGCGTGCGGATCGAAGGCGACCGTTTCGTTTTCTCCTCGTCGGTGCTCTTCGGCTCCGGCGACGCAAGGCTCTCGGCCGAGGGTCAGCGCGAGATCGCCAAGGTGGCGCGCATCCTGAAATCGGTGGCCGATGACATCCCCGACGAGATCGACTGGGTGATCCGCGTCGACGGCCATACCGACAACGTGCCGATCGTCGGCTCGTCGCAATTCGCCGACAACTGGGAGCTCAGCCAGGCCCGCGCGCTCTCGGTCGTGCGCTACATGATCGACTTTCTCGGCATTTCGCCGGAACGGCTGGCGGCCAACGGGTTCGGCCAGTTCCAGCCGGTCGATCCGGGCAATACCGAGACCGCGCGCGCGCGCAATCGCCGGATCGAGCTGAAACTGACCGAGAAGTAGCTCAGAGCGCAACCACCTGCTTGCCGAGGTAGCCGCCCTTGAGCATGTCGAGGAAGGCCGGGAAGTCATTCCAGTGGTCGAAGATGATCAGCCCCTGGATGCTGAGCCGCTTGACCAGCACCTGCCGCCAGAGCGCCGGCAGGGTGTCCGGGCCGTCGTTGCTGGCACCTTCGTACCAGGCGATGGTGCCGATCACCGGCACCCGGGCGTGAGTGTTGAGCAGGGGCAGCACCGCGCGCAGCACATCGCCGCCGACATTCTCGAAATAAACGTCGACGCCGTCGGGCGCGGCGGCGGCAATCGCCGCGCGCAGGTCCTTCACGTTGTCAAAGGCGCGGTGGTCGATGGCACTGTCGAAACCGAAGGTCTCCTGCGCGATGCGGCATTTCTCGGCCCCGCCGGCGATGGCCACGGTGCGCATCCCGGCGCGTTTCGCCAGTTGGCCGACCATGGCGCCCACCGGGCCGGTGGCGGCGGCCACCACCAGTGTCTCGCCCGTCTTGGGGCGGCCGTATTTGTTCAGTCCGACCCAGCCGGTAAAGCCCGGCATCCCCAGCACGCCAAGCGCCGACGAGGGCGGCAGCGACGGGTCGATCTTGCGCAGCTCCGTCGCCGGCAGCACCGCGTGGCTCTGCCAGCCGGTCCTGCCGGTCACCAGGTCGCCCTCGGCAAAGCCCTCGGTACGGCTTTCCAGCACGCGGCCCACGCCCTGGCCGGTCATCACCGCGCCCACCGCCACCGGCTCGGCATAGGATTTGGCGTCGCTCATCCGGCCGCGCATGTAGGGATCGAGCGACAGGTGGCTGACCTCGACCAGCACCTCGCCCTCGGCAGGGGCGGGCCGGTCGACCTGCTCCAGCCGGAAATGCTCGAGCCCAGCGGACCCCTCGGGCCTCGCTGCCAGTACCACCCGTTCTACGACCATCTTACGTCCCGTCCTTTATTCGAAATCGGTTGCGCCGCGGCGCGCTTCGCCGCCAGACTGTCTATCTAGGCTGCCGGGAGAGCAAGCCAAAGGGAGGATGTCAGATGATGGGTCAGATGATGCAGCGGCCGCTGCAGGTGATCGAGCTCTTGCGCTATGGCGCAGAGGTGTTTCCGGAGGCGGGGATCGTCTCGGCGCTGTGTGAGGGCGGGCGGCACCGGCAGAGCTATCCCGAGACCCTGGCGCGCACCGCGCAGCTGGCGCATGGGCTGGCCTCGCTGGGGATCGGCACCGGCGACCGGGTGGCGACACTGGCGTGGAACACCCATCGGCATTTCGAGATCTACTATGCCACCGCCGGCATGGGCGCGGTGGTGCACACCATCAACCCGCGGCTCTCGCCCGAGCAGATGCTTTACGTGATCGGCCATGCCGGCGACCGGGCGATCTGTGCCGATCTGACCTTCGTGCCGATCCTCGAGGCACTGGCGCCGCAACTGCCCGAAGGCATTCGCCTGATCGTCATGACCGACCGGGCGCATATGCCCGAGAGCAAGCTTGACCTGATCTGTTACGAAGAGCTGCTGGACGGCCAGTCCGAGCGCTACGACTGGCCCGAAACCGACGAGAATGCCGCCATCGGCCTGTGCTATACCTCCGGCACCACCGGCCACCCCAAGGGCGCGCTCTACTCCCATCGCTCGACCGTGCTGCACGCCTTTTCCATCACCCTTGCTTTGCGCTCTTCGCTGACCGAGGGCGCGCGGGTGCTGCCGGTGGTGCCGATGTTCCACGTCAACGCCTGGGGGCTGCCCTATTCGGCGCCGCTGTCAGGCGCCTCGCTGGTGATGCCGGGGCCGGGGCTGGCGGGCGATGCGCTGTGGGAGTTGATGAACGACGAAGAGGTGACCTCTGCCTGGGGCGTTCCCACGGTCTGGCAGGGGCTGCAGGCCGAGATCGCCAAGCGCGGTAGCAACCCCAAGGGCTTCGGCCAGGTGGTTGTCGGCGGCTCCGCCGCGCCGCGGGCGATGATCGAAGGCTTCGAGACATCCGGCGTGTCGGTCTGCCACGCCTGGGGCATGACCGAGATGAGCCCGGTGGGCACCCATGGCATCCTCAACGCATCGACCCAGGCGCTGCCTTTGAACGAGCGCATCGACCTGCAAGCCAAGCAGGGCCGCAGGGTCTTTGGCTGCGAGATGAAGATCACCGACGAGGCGGGCCAGCGCCTGCCGCATGACGGCAAGGCAGTGGGCGAGCTGCATGTGCGCGGCAACACCATCATCGCGAGCTATTTCGCCAGTGACGAAGCGAGCACGGCGGCGTTTGATGCCGAGGGCTGGCTGGCCACCGGCGACGTGGCGACAATCGATCCGCAGGGCTTTCTGTCGATCCAAGACCGGGCCAAGGACCTGATCAAGTCCGGCGGCGAATGGATTTCCTCGATCGACCTGGAGAACTGCGCCATGGCGCATCCCGCCGTGGCGACCTGCGCGGTGATCGCCGTGCCGCACCCGAAATGGGACGAGCGGCCGCTTCTGGTGGTGGTCCCCAAGGGGGACACCCCGCCGGAGTTGAAAGACATCCACGACCTGATGCGTCGGCATTTCGCCGATTGGCAATTGCCGGATGATATGGTGCTGGCCGAGGATCTGCCTCTGACCGCGACCGGCAAGGTTTCGAAACGGCAGTTGCGCGCGCGCTTGGCCGATTACACCCACCCCGACCTGCGAAAGGGATAAGCCATGGATCTTGGCATGACAGACCGGGTGCGCCCGCTGGTCGAGGCCGTGCGCGCCATGGTCCGGGACGAGATCGCGCCGCTCGACCGGGAGTTTCACGCCGAGGTGGGCAAGCACCCGTCCGGCGACCGCTTCCGGCACACCGAACGACAGCTGGAGATCCTCGAAGGGCTCAAGACCATGGCGCGCGAGCGGGGCCTTTGGAACTTTTGGCTGACCGGCAGCGACAAGGGGCAGGGGCTGAGCACTGTCGAATATGCCTATCTCGCCGAGGAGATGGGCAAAGTGCATCTCGCCGCCGAGGTCTTCAACTGCAATGCGCCCGACACCGGCAACATGGAGGTCTTCGAGCGCTACGGCGCGCCCTGGATGAAGGAGCGCTGGCTGGCCCCACTGCTCGAGGGCGAGATCCGCTCGGCCTATGTGATGACCGAGCCCGACGTGGCCTCGTCAGACGCTGCGCAGCTGGCCTTCGAGGCGCGGCGCGAGGGCGATGACTATGTGCTGAACGGCGAGAAATGGTGGATTTCCGGCGCCGGCGATCCGCGCTGCAAGGTCTATATCCTGATGGCCTGCACCGACCCCGAGGCGCCGAAACACCAGCGCCACACGATGTTTGCGCTGGACGCCCAGACACCGGGGATCGAGGTGCTGCGGCCGATGCAGGTGTTTGGTCAGGATGATGCGCCGCATGGCCACATGCACCTGCGCTTCACCGACGTGCGCATCCCGGCCGAGAGCGTGATCCTGGGCGAGGGGCGCGGTTTCGAGGTGGCGCAGGGACGGCTGGGGCCGGGGCGCATCCACCATTGCATGCGCGCCATCGGCCAGGCGGAAAAGGCCCTGGAGATGATCTGTCGGCGGGGCCTGTCGCGAGAGGCCTTTGGCAAGCCGCTGGCCGAGCTGGGCGGCAACTACGACATGATCGCCGACGCAAGGATGGAGATCGAGATGGCGCGGCTGTTGTGCCTCAAGGCCGCATGGATGATGGACAGCGCCGGGGTGCGCGCGGCGCAGCCGTGGATTTCCAAGATCAAGGTGGTGGCACCGCTGATGGCCGGCCGCGTGTTGGATGCCGCGATGCAGATCCACGGCGCGCAGGGCATCTCGCAGGACTTGCCCTTGGCGCATATGTGGACCCATGTGCGCACGCTGCGCTTTGCCGATGGTCCTGATGCGGTGCACCGGCGCCAGGTGGCGCGGGCCGAACTGCGGAAGTATCGCGATGGGTGAGGCACTGTTCACCCCGGATCGCCTGCGATCCGGGATGCGCCCGCCCGCCCCCCAGGCGGGCGCATTCTGCGCCCACCCCGGGCGGTCGCATCCCTCTGTCGGACGAAAGCCGCAGGGATGAGCGCGCTTGACCTCTCCCGCCTCACCCCTTGGCTCGCCGAGACCATCCCCGGCTTCTCCGGCCCGGTGGAGGTGCAGAAATTCGCCGGCGGCCAGTCCAATCCGACTTTCCGCCTCTCGACCCCCTCTGTCGACTACGTGCTGCGCCGCAAACCGCCCGGCACGCTGCTGAAATCCGCCCATGCGGTCGACCGCGAGTTCCGGGTGCAGCAGGCGCTGGCCGGCACCGATGTGCCGGTGGCCCGGATGCGGGCGCTTTGCGAAGACGACAGCCTGATCGGCGCGATGTTCTATGTCATGGATCACGTGCCCGGCCGGGTCATCCTCGACCCGTCAATGCCCAACGCCACGCCCGAGGCGCGCGCCGCGCATATTGCCGAGATGAGCCGCATCCTCGCCGCGATCCACGATGTCGACCTCGCCGCCACCGGCCTTGCCGACTATGGCCCGCCTGGCGACTACTACGCCCGGCAACTGGCGCGCTGGACCAAGCAGTACCGCGCCAGCGAGACCGGCGCGGTGCCCGAGATGGACCGGCTGATTGTCTGGCTGGAGCGGCACCTGCCCGAAGACGACGGCCAGCGCTGCCTGGTGCATGGTGACTACCGGATCGACAACCTGCTCTTTGCGCCGGACAGCCCCGAAATCCGCGCCGTGCTGGATTGGGAACTGTCGACGCTTGGCCATCCCTATGCCGATCTCGCCGGCGTCATCATGCAATGGCAACTGCCGCCGGGCGACGAGGGGCGGGGGCTGGCCGGGCTCGACCGTGCGGCGCTGGGGCTGCCCTCGGATGCAGAGTTCATCGCTGATTACTTCGACCGCCGCGGGTTGACGCCGCCGACCAGCTTCGGCTTCTACCTTGCCTTCGCCTTCTTCCGCATGGCGGCGATCCTGCAGGGGGTGAAGAAACGCGCTCTGGACGGCAATGCCTCGAACCCCGAAAAGGGGCTCAGGCTCGGCACCTTCGTGCCGCGCTTTGCAGAACTCGGACTGGAGGCCGCCGATGCGCGATGACAACGCCGCCCTGTGGGAAAGCCCTTCGCCCTGGGGCAGCCATATCGGGATGAAGCTCACCGACTGGCAGGCGGATTTCGCCCGGGTCGAGCTGACGCTGGCCGATTTCACCCGCAATCGCCACGGCGCGCCGCATGGCGGGGTGCATGCGACGATGCTGGACACTGCCATGGGCTTTGCCGGCTGCTACACCGGCGATCCCGAGCGGCGGCAGCTTTGCCTGACGCTGAACCTCTCGGTCAACTACCTGTCGCGGCCACAGGGCACCCGGCTGATCGCCGAGGCGCGCAAGACCGGTGGCGGGCGGTCGAGCTTCTTTGCCGAGGGCAAGGTGCTGGACGACGCGGGCATGCTGATCGCCAGCGGCACCGGCGTGTTTCGCTATCGCAAGATGGCCTAGGAGATCGCTGCGAGCAGCGCGCGCCTGTCGGCATCGAGCGGCAGCGGCCGGTGGCTCTGGGCGTCGACCTGCACCTGGGCAAAGAACCCGGTGGTCGCGGCCTCCTTTGCCTCGCCGCGAAACAGCGCCAGCTCCAGCGTGAAAGAGCTTTTGCCGATCCGGCCGCAGCGCAGGCCGGCGTGGATCATGTCGGGAAAGCGCAGCTCTTCGAAATAGCGGCAGCCGTTCTCGACCACCAGGAACCGCGGCGCCCCGGCGCCTTCGCCGAGAAAGCCGCACTCCATCTGCCAGAGCGTCAACGCCGTGTCGAAGAGCGAGAAATAGGTGGCGTTGTTGAGATGGCCGTATTGGTCATTGTCGGCCCAGCGCGTCGGCAGGGCCGTATTCCAGGGATATGCGTCGCGGGCGCGGGTCATCCCCGCTTGAGCAGGCGGAAGGCAGTCGAAGCACCCCAGCCGGCGGCGATGGCGATGGCCAGCGACAGCAGGCCATAGATCAGCGGCCGTTCGCGCGACAGGTTGAACAGAAAACGTTCCAGCCCGACCTTGCGCACGTCGATCACCGTCTCGTGGCGCGAGATCACCTTCTGATCGCGCAGCAGAAAGACCCGGGCGATATAGGCGCCTTCGGTCAGGTTCGCCGGCATCTGCACGTTGCTGCGGAACAGGGCCTGTTCGGCCACTTCGACCGCGCCTTCGTTGCGCTGATAGAGCCCGTTGTTGCGGCGGATACGCAGCACGGCCTCGGCAAAGGCGGCTTCGGATTTCAGCGTCCAGATTGCCCGGTCGGCGGTGATCCGGTACTGGTTGTTGGCGTTCTCGCTGAGGATCTCCTCAAGCGGGCGCGACGATGACACGGCGTAGAAGCTGGGCGCGGCCGAGACGTCGACCGACTCGGTGTTGACCCAGATGCCGAAGCGGCGCTCCTTGCGGCGCACGACCACCGGCTCTGACGGGCCGGCGATGGCGATGATCACGTCAAGCTCGCCCTCGGGCTGGGGGCCATTGCGCTTGATCGCGCCGAACAGCAGGATTTCGGAACCGTCGAAGTTGGCGGTGATGCGGACGCGCTTCTGCGACAATCCGAGCACCACGTCCTCTTCCACAGGGGCGGTCTGCGCCGTCACCCCGAGCGGGGTGAGCAGGCAGAGCATCAGGGCGGCCAGTCGCAACATCAATGGCCCTCCACTGCGCCGATGGAATACAGTTCGCTCGGTTGCAGCAGCAGGTCGAGCGCCAGCTTGCCGCAGACCGCCAGCACCATGATCGCCAGCAGGATGCGCAGCTGCTCGGCCTTGAGCTTGACGCCGATCCTTGTGCCGATCTGCGCCCCGATCACGCCGCCGATCAGCAGCAGGACCGCCAGCGCCATGTCGACGGTATAGTTCGTCGTGGCATGCAGCAGGGTGGTGAAGGCGGTGACGAAGATGATCTGGAACAGCGAGGTCCCGACAACCACCTTGGTGGGCATGTGCAGGATGTAGATCATCGCCGGCACCATGATGAAGCCGCCACCGACGCCCATGATCGCCGCCAGGATACCGACCAGCACGCCGACGATCAGCGGCGGGATCACCGAGATATAGAGACCCGAGGTGCGGAAGCGCATCTTGAACGGCAGTGCCGTGACCCAGCCGCGGTGCTTGCGCTTGGCGGGCGGAACGCCGCCGGATTTGCGCAGCTTGCGGATCGCCCGAAGGCTCTCGACGAACATCAGCGCGCCGATGATGCCGAGGAAGACCACGTAGCAGAGCTTGACCAGCAGGTCGACCTGGCCCAGCGATTTCAGATAGTTGAAGACAAAGACACCGATCGCCGCGCCGATCAGGCCGCCGACCAGAAGCACCACGCCCATCCTCAGATCGACGGTCTTTCGCTTGAGATGCGCCAGCAGGCCGGAGAAGGACGAGGCCACGATCTGGTTAGCTTCGGTCGCCACGGCCACCGCGGGGGGGATGCCGATGAAGAACAGAAGCGGTGTCATCAGAAAGCCACCGCCGACGCCGAACATGCCGGAAAGTACGCCCACCATGCCGCCCAGCCCGAGAAGCAGGAAGGCGTTGACCGATACCTCGGCTATAGGAAGGTATATTTGCATGCGGTTCTCTAGACCCAACGCCGCAGGCTTGGCAAGCGGGCCAGAGGGCCCTGACGGCAAGAATTTCCGCATTGCGGCAATTTTTTTGACGCCGGGTCAGATCGTAGCGGTTTGGGGGTGGTGCTTACCCAGTCTGACACACCTCAGGGTTGCGCGATTGCGCTAACGGAAGAGAAAATGTCTCCGGAGCAGAGGGATTTGCAGGAATCTGTCGAAAAAGGATTCGCAGGCGCAATCGATGCTGCGCCTGCAAAGGGGGGTGGCCGCAGGGCCTAGCGTTCCTTGACGTAGGGCTCGCCGCCGGCGCGGGGCGGGATCGCCTTGCCGACAAAGCCCGCGAGGATCACCACGGTCAGCACATAGGGCAGGGCGTCCATGAACTGCACCGGCAGCACCACGATCCCGAGGTCGATGTTCTGATAGCGCAGCGCCACCGCCTGCAGCAGGCCGAAGAGCAGGCAGGCATAAAGCGCATACCACGGCCGCCACTTGGCAAAGATCAGTGCCGCCAGGGCGATGAAGCCGCGGCCGGCGGTCATGTCCTTGACGAAGCCGGCCTGCAGACCGGTCGCCAGATAGGCCCCGGCAATGCCGCAGAGCACGCCGCAGATCGCCACCGCCGCATAGCGCAGGCCCACGACCGAGACGCCGGCGGTGTCGACTGCCGCCGGGTTTTCGCCCACCGCGCGCAGCTGCAGGCCGAAGCGGGTGCGAAACAGCACCCACCAGCTCAGCGGCACCATCAGAAAGGCGACGTAGACCAGGATCGAATGGCCCGAGATCAGCTCGTAATAGATCGGTCCCAGCAGCGGGATATCGACGATCTCGTTGGCAAAGGGCAGGGTGATCGGCTCGAACCGGCCCTTGCCGATCAGCGACGGCGTGCGCCCGCCCTGGCTGAACAGGTCCTGCGCGATCAGCACCGTCATGCCGGCGGCGAGGAAGTTGATTGCCACGCCCGAAATCAGCTGGTTGCCGCGAAAGGTGATCGAGGCCAGCCCGTGGATCGCCGAGAGCACCAGCGAAGCGGCAATGCCGGCCAGGAGGCCCAGCCAAACCGAGCCGGTGATCGCCGCCAGCGCCGCGGCAAAGAAGGCCGCGGCCAGCATCTTGCCCTCGAGCCCGATGTCGAAGATGCCCGCCCGTTCGGAAAACAGCCCGGCGAGGCAGGCCAGCAGCAGCGGCGTGGCGAGGCGGACGGTGGAATCGAGCACCTGCAGGATGGTGAAAAGGTCCATGCGTCAGCCCTCCTTGCGGCGAAACGCCATGAAGATGCGTTCCAGCGGCATCCGCACCATGTTGTCGAGCGCGCCGGTAAACAGGATCACCAGCGCCTGGATCACCACGATCAGCTCGCGCGGGATGTTGGTCCAGAGCGCCAGTTCGGCGCCGCCCTGATAGAGAAACCCGAAGAGGATCGCGGCGAGGAAGACGCCGAAGGGATGCGACCGCCCCATCAGCGCCACGGCGATGCCGATGAAACCGGCGCCCTCGGTGGCGTTGAGGATCAGCCGCTCGCTTTCGCCCTGGGTGGTGTTGAGCGCCATCATCCCCGCCAGCGCGCCGGAAATCAGCATGGCGATGACGGTGATGCGCACCGGCGAGATGCCGGCATATTTCGCGGCGCTTTCGGAATGGCCGAAGGCGCGAATTTCATAGCCCAGCCGGGTGCGCCAGAGCAGCAGCCAGACCACGACACAGGCGATCAGCGCGAGGAAGAAGGTGACGTTGGCCGGCGCGCCGCGGAACATCGCCGTCTGGGCGGTCGAGAACATGTCGGAGAAGGTCGGAAGATGCGTCGGCTCCGGGAATTTCGCCGTGGCCGGGTCCATCGCGCCCTGCGGCCGCAGCAGGTTGACCAGCACGTAGTTCAGCACGGCCGCGGCGATGAAGTTGAACATGATCGTGGTGATCACGATGTGGCTGCCGCGTTTGGCCTGCAGCCAGGCCGGGATGAAGGCCCAGGCCGCGCCGAAGGCCGCCGCGCCCAGCGTCGCGGCGATCAGCGCCAGCGACCAATGCGGCCAGGGGATGTAGAGCAGCACCAACGCCACGCCGAGCCCGCCCAGCGTCGCTTGGCCTTCGCCGCCGATGTTGAACAGACGGGCATGGAAGGCCACCGCCACGGCAAGGCCGGTGAAGATGAAGTTGGTGGCGTAGTAGAGCGTGTAGCCCCAGCCGGACGACCGCATCAGCGCGCCTTCGACCATAAGGTTGAAGGCGGCGACCGGGTCTTCCCCGATGCCGATGATCACCAGCGCCGAGAGAACCGCGGCGAGAAACAGCGAAATCAGCGGGACGAGGACCGCATCGGCCCAGCCGGGCATTCTATCCATGGAGGGCCTCTCCGATGTTGGGTGACTTGGCACGAAGCCGCGCAATCGCCGACCCGCGGGGGGGCGATCCGACGGTGGTTCGGGGCAGTTTATGGTGACAAATCCGAAGGAGATCGGATCGAGGCGCTGTCCTCACCGTATCGCCGCCCCGGGGGGCGGGTCGGCGATTGCGCGGCGGGCTGCGGCCTTGATTCCACGCAAGGACCGCAGGCGACGCTGTGCAATCCAGACTGCGGCCGCCTGTCAGCGCAATTGCCACATACTCATCCATGCTGCCTGGCCTCGCGGGCTTCCTTGGCGGCCAGCTGCTCTTCGACCGCCTCGATGATCGGCTTGTCCGGCATCTCGGTGATCCCGGCCATCAACAGCCCCAGCTCCTTCTCGTCGGTCTCTGACGCAACCCGCTCGCCCATGATCATGCCGTCGAACATCACCGCCACCCGGTCGGCCAGCGACAGGATTTCTTCCAGTTCGACCGACACCAGCAGCACCGCCTTGCCCGCGTCGCGAAGGGCGACGATCTGGTTGTGGATGAACTCGATCGCGCCGATATCGACGCCCCGCGTCGGCTGGCCCACCAGCAGCAGCTCGGGATTGCGCTCGATCTCGCGCGCCACGACGATCTTCTGCTGGTTGCCGCCAGAGAAATTCTTGGCGGCGAGGTTCGGATCGGGCGGGCGCACGTCGAACTTTTCCATCTTGCGCTCGGTGTCGGCCTTGATCGCGGCGTTGTTCATCAACAGGCCGGACTGGAATTTGGGATCATGGTGATAGCCGAAGGCAACGTTTTCCCAGGCGTGGTAGTCCATGATCAGACCCTCGCGCTGGCGGTCTTCGGGCACATGGGCGATGCCCCGCGCCCGGCGCGAGCGGCCGTCGGATTTCTTGCCGGTCAGGTCGATCACGTCGCCATTCAGCTTCACCTCGCCGGTGGCCTTGCGATAGCCGCCCAGCACCTCGAGCAGCTCGGACTGGCCGTTGCCGGCCACACCGGCGATGCCGAGGATCTCGCCGGCGCGAACCTCGAGATCGATGCCCTTGAGCCGTTCGACCCCGTCGTCATCGACGACCCTGAGATCGTGCACCTGCAGGATCGGCTTGCCGGGCTGCGCCGGTTCCTTGTCGACGCGCAGCAGCACCTTGCGGCCGACCATCAGCTCGGCCAGCTCTTCGGGGCTGGTCTCCGATGTCTTGACGGTGGCGGTCATCTCGCCGCGGCGCATCACGCTCACGGTGTCGGTGATGTCCATGATCTCGCGCAGCTTGTGGGTGATCAGGACAATCGTCTTGCCCTCTTCGCGCAGCCGGTTGAGGATGCGGAACAGCTGGTCGGCCTCGGCCGGGGTCAGCACGCCGGTGGGCTCGTCCAGGATCAGGATATCGGCCTGCCGATAGAGCGCCTTGAGAATTTCGACCCGCTGCTGGTGCCCGACCGACAGCGTCTCGACCACCGCGTCGGGATTGATCTTGAGCTCGTATTCCGCCGCCAGTTCGGTCAGCGCCTTGCGCGCCTTGGCCAGCGAGGGCTTGAGCAGCTCGCCGTCCTCGGCCCCGAGGATGACGTTTTCCAGAACGGTGAAGTTCGGCACCAGCTTGAAGTGCTGGAACACCATGCCGATGCCGGCGGCGATGGCGGCCTGGCTGTCGGGAATGGTGGTCTTCTGCCCCTGGATGAAGATCTCGCCCGCGTCGGCCTTGTAGAAGCCGTAAAGGATCGACATCAGCGTCGATTTCCCGGCGCCGTTCTCGCCGATGATGCCATGGATCGTCCCCGGCATCACCCGGATCGAAATGTCCTTGTTGGCCTGAACGGGGCCGAAGGCCTTGGAAATGCCTTTGAGTTCGATGGCAGGGGCTTGGGTCATCCGGTCTGTCCTCGTGATCGTGGCCAGAGTTGCAAAGCTGGACGGATTTGCAAAGGGGCAATCGCCGCCCGGGGCGCAACGGAAGCTCGGGGTGTCAGCGCTCGCATGCTCCTGAAAAGCAAGGAAGCCGCGCCAGGGTCTGGCGCGGCTTCGCACATGTCACTGATCTCGGGGATCAGAAGCTGAGGTCGGGGCAGCTGTCGTCCGAGGTGTAATCGTGCACATTCAGCTCGCCGGCGGCGATCTTGGCCTTGGCGTCGTCGACCGCGGTCTTCATGTCGTCTGCGACCAGCTCGGCATTGTGCTCGTCGAGCGCATAGTCGATGCCGCCGTTGCCGACGCCCATGACATTGATGCCGGTCTCCAGCGCCTCGCCCTGAGTCATCGCGTCATAGACCGCGTTGTCGACCCGCTTGAGCATCGAGGTCAGGACCTTGCCGGGGTGCATGTAGTTCTGGTTGCTGTCGACGCCGACCGAGAGGATGCCCTCGTCAGCCGCGGTCTGCAGCACGCCCACGCCGGTGCCGCCGGCGGCAGCATAGATCACGTCGGCGCCCTGGCTGATCTGCGCCTTGGTCAGCTCCGAGCCCTTGACCGGGTCGTTCCAGGCCGCGGGCGTGGTGCCGGTCATGTTCGACAGAACGGTGATGTCACCGTTGACCGCCTTGGCGCCCTGGGCATAGCCGCAGGCGAACTTGCGGATCAGCGGGATGTCCATGCCGCCGATGAAGCCGACGGTGCCCGATTCAGAGGCCATCGCCGCCATCATGCCCACGAGGTAGGAGCCCTCGTGCTCGTTGAAGACCACCGAGCGGACGTTGGGCTCGTCCACCACCATGTCGATGATGGCGAATTTGGTGTCCGGATAGTCAGGCGCCACTTCCGACAGCACGTTGCCGAAGGCGAAACCGGTCATCACGATCGGGTTGTTGCCGTTCTCGGCAAAGCGGCGCAGCGCCTGCTCGCGCTGGGCTTCGGATTGCAGCTCGATCTCGCGGAAGCTTTCGCCGGTTTCTTCGGCCCAACGCTGCGCGCCGGCAAAGGCGGCCTCGTTGAAGCTCTTGTCGAACTTGCCGCCGAGGTCGAAAATCAGCGCCGGCTCGGCCAGCGCGGCCCCGGCGCTGAGCGCCATTGCCGCCGTGGTGGCAAGGATTTTATGCATGAATGTCATTTGGTTGCTCCCGTTGGTATGCCTCGGGGTTGTGCCCCGGGCAAAGGTCTGTTGCCCGGGTTGCCCCGGATCATGGCCAATTAAGGCCGGGTTGCGCGTGGAGGGTCAACCGATTCTTGTGCAGTTCCGCAGCGGAAACGGAGGGTTAGCCCAGCGCCCTGCGCAGGATCAGGGCGTCGGCGGCAGGCCCTTGGGGTCGGGAATAATAGCCGCGGCGGCGGCCGGCCTCGGCAAAGCCTGCGCTGTCATAGAGCGCCCGGGCCGCGGCATTGTCCTCGGCCACTTCGAGAAACAGCGTTTCGGCCCCGCGTGCGGGCAAGGCCGTGAGGAGCTCTGCTAGGAGCGCGCGCGCGGTGCCCTGACGGCGCTGGCCCGGATCGGTGGCGATGGTCAGAAGCTCGGCCTCGTCCAGCGTCACCCGCGCGAGGGCAAAACCTGCAGGCCGGGTGACGAGCAGGCAGGCGGGATCGGCGATGAAAGCCTCGAATTCCTTGGCGCTCCAGCCGCGCGAGGGGGCAAAGGCCGCGCCATGCAGCGCCGCCAGCGCCTCAGGCGTCATCAAGGATCACCGGCGGCAGATCGCGCGCCGGGGCGGCATCGGCCGGTCGGATGTACAACGGCGCCGGCGGCCGGGTCTCGCTGGCAAAACGCTGCGCGGCAATGCGGGCGGTGGCCTCTGCGATGGGCATGGTCTGGGGCAGGGGGGCGTCAGAGAGCAGCGCTGCGCCGGGGCCGGTGACCGGCGTCTCGGGACGGAAGTCTGCCAATTCGACCAGTTCAGGTGTGCCGTCCGGAATGCGCTGAACATAGGCGCGCTCGCGCCGGGCGTCGATCACGGCGGTCACCGGCAGGGGCAGGCCAAAGGCCGCGGCCTCCAGCGCCGAGACGCCCACTGCTGGGATGCCCAGAGACAACGCCAGCCCACGCGCGGCGGCGACGGAAATGCGGATGCCGGTGAAATTGCCGGGCCCGGTGCCGACGCCAAGCGCCGTCAGATCGCGCCAGGTCACGCCGCCCTCGGCCAGTACCTCTTCGAGCAGGGGAAACAGCCGCTCGGCCTGGCCCCGGCCCATCTCTTCGACACGGCTGGCCAGAACCCTGTCACCGCAGAGCAAAGCGGCCGCGCAATGCGCGGCCGATGTGTCGAATGCCAGAACCAGGGTCTCGGTCATCAGGCTTGCCTTGCGCCGCCGCTCAGACCGCGACGGGGCGCACCTCGGTGACCTCGGGGATGTAGTGGCGCAGCAGGTTCTCGATGCCCATCTTCAGCGTCAGCGTCGACGAAGGGCAGCCGGCACAGGCGCCTTGCATGTGCAGGTAGACCACGCCGCGCTCGAAACCGTGGAAGGTGATGTCGCCGCCATCCTGGGCCACCGCCGGGCGCACCCGGCTGTCGAGCAGCTCCTTGATCTGGGTGACGATCTCGCCATCCTCGCCGCTGTGCTCGGCATGGCCCGAGGGGCCCGCCGCATCGCCGGCCATGACCGGAGCGCCGGACTGGAAATGCTCCATGATCGCGCCCAGAAGCGCGGGCTTCAGGTGATCCCAGTCCCGGTCTTCCCCCTTGGTCACGGTCACGAAGTCATGACCGAAGAACACGCCTTCCACCCCGTCGACGGCAAACAGCCGCTCGGCCAGCGGCGAGGCCGATGCGCCCTCGGCGGTGGGGAAATCGGCGGTGCCCATCTCGAGCACGGTCTGTCCGGGCAGGAACTTGAGCGTCGCCGGGTTGGGAGTGGATTCGGTCTGGATGAACATGAGACATATTCCTTATCGCTTGGGTCAGATATGTCCCTCCGGGCCCGCGATGTCAATGTTTGGAATGGTTCTAAGGTGAGCGCGGCGGCCTTATGCCAGAGCAGCCTGCAGTCGCGCCGCCATTTCCGCGGGTCGGGTCAGCGCGGCCATGTGTCCGCCGCGCGGCAATACGTCGGTGCGCCACTGCGGGCAGGCGTCGCGCAATATCTCGGCAAGCTCGCGCGTCGAGCGCACGGTATCCTCGGCCCAGATCAGCGTGGTGGGCATCGGCAGGCGATCCCGCCAGCCGGAAATGCCGGTCGTGTCCAGCATCACCGCATCCCATTCTTGGAAATTGGGCGCAAGCGCGGCGGCGAACTTGTCCTGCCGGGCGGGGGGCATGGCATTCCAGCTGCCCGGCCCGGTCCAGTAATCGGCAAAGACCTCGGCTGCTGCGTGCCATGTGCCGACGGCCCCGTTGGTCTTGATGCAATCGCGCAGCGCCGTGGCCTCGGCGATGTCGCGCCCGATTCGGCCAGCAGCGCAAAGGGATTGGGCTCGATCAGGACAAGTCGCGCGATTCGGTCGGGGTGCCGCGCGGCCAGCTCCATCGCGACCGATCCGCCGAACGAATGGCCGACGACGGACAGGGGGCCGCTTTCGGGCAGGGCGCTGGCCAGATGGTCGGCCTGATCGCCCAGGGTCTGGGCGTCACCGCGCCAGGCCGGCACCGCGCCATAGCCGATCAGATCGGGGGTGTGCAGCCGAAACCGGGCGTCGAACTCCGGCACCATCGCCCGCCACTGACCGGCGCCCGCAACGCTCGAGTGAACAAGGATCACATCGTGCGGTGCGGTGGCTGCGGGCATTGGACTGGCTCCTAGGTGATGGCTTCCAGCCGTTCCTTCGACAGGTCGCCCGGCACGATGGTGATCGGGATCGGCAGGAGGCCGGAGTTGCGGGTCAGCTGGGTAACCAGCGGGCCGGGGCCCTGCTTGTCGGTGCCGGCACCCAGCACCAGAACGCCGATCTCGGGGTCCTCGTTGACCTGGGCGATGATCTCGTCCACCGGCTGGCCCTCGCGGATCACCAGCTTGGGGTCGACGTTCTGCCGGTCGCGCATCCACTTGGCGAAGACCTCGAAATGCGCATGAATGCGCTCGCGGGCCTCTTCGCGCATCACTTCACCGACGCCGATCCAGTGGTTGAACTCATCCGGCGGGATCACCGAAAGGATCTCGACGCCGCCACCGGTATGGCTGGCCCGCATCGCGGCGAACCGCATCGCGTTGAGGCATTCACGGCTGTCATCCAGCACCACGAGAAATTTACGCATCTGTCCACTCCTTGCGGCGGATCATGCCCGCCTTCGTCCTTTCGGACAATTGGTTATTGCTGCGAGGCGGCCCAGTCCCAATAGAGCGCGCGCGCCCGGCGGGTGAGGGGGCCGATCTGGTACGAGGTGTCCTCGAAGGCCGTGACCGGGGTGACCTTCATCATGTTGCCCGAGAGAAAGACCTCGTCGGCGGCATGGAAATCGTCAAAGCCCAGCACCGTCTCGGTCACCTCGACGCCATCGGCGCGCAGGTTGGCGATGTGGCGGGCGCGGGTGATCCCGGCGAGGAAGGTGCCGTTGGCGACCGGGGTAAAGACCACCCCGTCGCGCGCCATGAAGACATTGGCGGTGGCGGTCTCGGCCACATTCCCCAAGGCATCGGCCACCAGCGCATTGCCGAAGCCCTTGCGCCGCGCCTCGGCCAGCATCCGGGCGTTGTTGGGATAAAGGCAGCCGGCCTTGGCATTGACCACTGCATCGGCCAGCACCGGCCGGTGGAACTGCGTGCGGGTCAGCGTGGTGGCGGCCCCTTCGGGCGCCATCGGAATGGCCTCGAGCGAGATGGCAAAGCCGGTCGCGCCGGGCTTGGGCACGATGCCGAGGCTATCGCCGTCAAGCGCCCAGTACATCGGCCGGATGTAGACCGCGGTGTCGGGGGCATAGGCTTCGAGGCCGTCGCGGACGATGGCCACCATCTCCTCGGTCTCGACCGTCGGCGTGATCATCAGCGCTTCGGCCGAGCGGTTGACCCGCGCGCAGTGCCGGTCGAGGTCGGGCGTCAGCCCGTTCACCATCCGCGCGCCGTCGAACACGGTCGTGCCCAGCCAGCTGCCGTGATCGGCGGCCTTCATCACGGCCAGATCGCCGTCATGCCATTGGCCGTTGAAATAGGTGCGTATCTCGGTGCCGGTTGCCATGCATGTCCTCCTTGGCGCGGACACTAGGCGGGCGCGCCGGCAAGGTCCAGAGCCCCTGCGGCAGTGCAGCGTATGGGCCGGGCAGAGGCTTGCGAGAAATCCGGAATTGCCCGGGATTGGCCCGAATTGCGTCACAATCCGAAGACAGAAACGGTTTGTTTCCAATTCGAGCGGCGTAAGGAGTGACACGTTGCCATTGACCCTGACCTTCGGCGAAAGCCTGGCCCTCTTTACCTCTGCGCCGATCACCGGCACGCCTATTGGCGAATACCTGCGGGGCAGCAGCCTCGATGATGTCCTCATGGGGGCCGGCGGAAGCGACACGTTGCGCGGCGGCTATGGCAACGACCTGATCTCAGGCGGGGCGGACAATGACTACATTCACGGCAACTGGGGCGCCGATACGATCTTTGGCGGTGCAGGCGACGACCGGCTGAGCGGCGGCGGTGACAATGATGTGCTCTCGGGGGGCGAGGGGTCCGATGGCCTGCGCGGCGGCAGCGGCAATGACCTGCTCGACGGTGGCGAGGGCGCCGACACGCTGAACGGTGGCAGCGGCGATGACACTCTGGACGGCGGTGTCGGCAACGACCGGTTCTACGGCGGCAGCGGCGCCGACCTGATGTTCGGCGGGGCGGGGAATGACATTGCCTATGGCGGCACCGGCAATGACACGATTTCCGGCGGTGTCGGCAACGACCGGGCCTATGGCGGCAGCGGCGCCGACCTGATCAGCGGTGACGGCGGCCATGACACGATCTATGCCGGCAGCGGCAATGACACCGTGCTGGGCGGCGAGGGCCAAGACCGGATTTCCGGCAATGGCGGTCATGACAGCGTTGATGGCGGCGACGGCAACGACCGGCTGTCGGGCGGGTCGGGCCATGACACATTGGCTGGGGGCGAGGGCAATGACAGGCTGTCAGGCGGCACCGGGCATGATGTGCTGAGGGGTGATGCGGGCCGCGATGCGCTGTTGGGCGGGACCGGCAACGATGTGCTTTTCGGCGGGGCGGATCAGGATACGCTGAACGGCAGCAGCGGCCATGACAGGCTGGACGGCGGCAGCGAAGACGACGTGCTGCGCGGCGGCTCTGGCGATGATACGCTGATCGGTGGGGCAGGCGACGATCTGCTGCACGGCGGTTATGGCGCGGATCTCTTTGTCTTTCAGCCGGGGTTCGGGGCCGACACGATCGAGAGCTATGGCAATGGTGATGACCTGATCGACATGACAGCGCTGGGGCTCGACGACGTGGCCGATCTGGTCTTTGCCGAGACGGATGCCGGACTGCTGATCGCCGCGCCTGAGGGCGACAGCGTGCTGATCGACGGCGCGACGCTTCTGTCCTTTGACACCGACACGATCCTGATCTGATCTTACAGGTCCGGGCATGAAAAAACGCGCCGGGTCTCCCCGGCGCGTTTTCGACTATCAGTGGACCACGGCGTCGTCGGGCCTTGGCCGGTTGGTCGCGGCCACCCGGTCGCCGATGATCAGCCCGTCGGCCCCGGCGCTCACCGGCACCAGATCGCCGTCGGCGACGTCACCGGCCAGCAGCATCTCGGCCAGCGGATCCTGCAGCGCGCGCTGGATCACCCGCTTCAGCGGCCGGGCACCGAACACCGGGTCATAGCCTTCGTCAGCGAGCCACTTGCGCGCCGCATCGTCCAGCTCGAGCGCGATCTTGCGGGTCGCGAGCCGCTTGAGCAGGCGGGCCAGCTGGATGTCGACGATGCCGGCCATATCCTCGCGCTTGAGCCGGTCAAAGATGATCGTCTCGTCCAGACGGTTGAGGAACTCGGGGCGGAAATGCGCCCGCACCGCGTCCATCACGTCACGTTTGGCCTGCGACGAATCTCCGCCATCGGGCAATTGCGATAGCGCCTGAGACCCGAGGTTCGAGGTCAGAACGATCAGCGTCTGCTTGAAGTCGACCCGGCGGCCCTTGCCATCGGTCAGCACACCGTCGTCGAGCACCTGCAACAACACGTTGAAGACGTCCGGATGCGCCTTTTCGACCTCGTCGAAGAGCACGACCTGATAGGGCCGGCGCCGCACCGCTTCGGTCAGCACACCGCCTTCGTCATAGCCCACATAACCCGGAGGCGCGCCGATCAGACGGGCAACGGAGTGTTTCTCCATGAACTCGGACATGTCGATGCGCACCATCGCATTGTCGTCGTCGAACAGGAAATCCGCCACCGCCTTGGTCAGCTCGGTCTTGCCGACGCCGGTGGGTCCAAGGAACAGGAAGGAGCCCAGCGGCCGGTTTTCGTCATTGAGACCGGCGCGCGCCCGGCGCACCGCATTGGCCACCGCGGTCACCGCCTGGTTCTGGCCGACGACACGGGCATGCAGCTCTTCTTCCATGCGCAGCAGCTTGTCGCGCTCGCCCTCGAGCATCTTGCCGGCGGGAATGCCGGTCCAGCGCTCGACCACCGAGGCGATCTGATCCGGGCGCACGGCCTCTTCGACCATGACACCGTCCTGCTCCTGCTCTTCGGCCTCTGACAGCTGCTTTTCCAGCTGCGGGATGACGCCGTAGGACAGCTCGCCCGCCTTGGCCAGATCGCCATTGCGCTTGGCAATGTCGAGCTCGGCGCGGGCGCGGTCCAGCTGCTCCTTGAGGTCGCGGGCCGACGCTAGCTTGTCGCGCTCGGCCTGCCACTTGGCGGTCAGCTGTGCCGATTGGTCCTGCAGGTCGCCCAGTTCCTTTTCGAGCTTTTCCAGCCGGTCCCTGGAGGCCTGATCATCCTCGCGCCGCAGGGCCTCGACCTCGATCTGCTTCTGCAGGATGTCGCGGTCGAGCGCGTCGAGCTCTTCGGGCTTGCTGTCCACCGCCATGCGCAGGCGCGAGGCGGCCTCGTCCATCAGGTCGATCGCCTTGTCCGGCAGGAAGCGGTCGGTGATGTAGCGATGCGACAGCGTCGCCGCCGCCACCAGCGCCGAGTCCGAGATCCGCACACCGTGGTGCAGCTCGTACTTCTCCTTGATGCCGCGCAGGATCGAGATCGTGTCCTCTTCGGTCGGCTCCTCGACCAGCAGAGGCTGGAACCGGCGGGCCAGCGCCGCGTCCTTTTCGACGTGCTTGCGGTATTCATCCAGCGTGGTGGCGCCGATGCAGTGCAACTCGCCGCGGGCCAGCGCGGGTTTCAGCAGGTTCGAGGCATCCATCGCGCCATCGGCCTTGCCCGCACCCACGAGGGTGTGCATCTCGTCGATGAAGAGGATGATCTCGCCGGCGGCCGCGGTGACCTCGGCCAGCACGGCCTTGAGCCGTTCCTCGAACTCGCCCCGGTATTTCGCCCCGGCAATCAGCGCGCCCATGTCGAGCGACAGCAGCCGCTTGTTGCGCAGGCTTTCGGGCACGTCGCCGTTGACGATGCGCAGGGCCAGACCCTCGGCAATCGCGGTTTTACCGACGCCGGGTTCACCGATCAGCACCGGGTTGTTCTTGGTCCGGCGCGACAGCACCTGCATGGCGCGGCGAATTTCCTCGTCGCGGCCGATGATCGGGTCGATCTTGCCTTCACGGGCGCGCTCGGTCAGGTCGAGGCTGTATTTCTTCAGCGCCTCGTAGCCCTCTTCGGCGCTCGCGCTGTCGGCGGTGCGGCCCTTGCGGATGTCGTTGATCGCGGTGTTCAGCGCCTGGGCGTTGACCGCGCCGGCCTCGAGCGCCTTCTTGGCCTCGGAGCGCACCAGCGCCAGCGCCATCAGGATGCGCTCGACCGGGACAAAGCTGTCGCCGGCCTTCTTGGCGACCTTTTCGGCCTCGTCGAGCACCTTGCCGGTGGCGCTGTCCATGTAGATCTGGCCGGCGTCGCCGGTGACCTGCGGGATCTTGGACAGGGCCAGGTCGTTGGCCTGCACCACCCGCTCGGGCGCGCCGCCCGCGCGCTTGATCAGGTTGGCGGCAAGGCCTTCCTCGTCATCAAGCAGGGCTTTGAGAATGTGTTCAGGGGTCAACCGCTGGTGGCTTTCCCGCATTGCGATGGTCTGCGCGGCCTGAATGAACCCGCGAGACCGTTCCGTGAACTTCGACAAGTCCATGGCTGTCTCCTTCGTGTTAAGCGCCCGGTGGTGGCGATGCCCGGCATTGCGGCACATCCCGTTGTGGGCCTTCGCTATGCAAAATGGGCATGCCGACGGGCATTTCAAGACTGGTGTCGGGGGCTTGGTGGCTCGCGCCCCGGACCCCGCTCCGGGGCCTCTTTGACAGCGCTGGCCATGAGGTCCCGGATCAGGTCCGGGACAGCGGCACGCGGGGGCCCGGGCGGGTGCGGGGAACAAATTTGGCACGGAAGACGTTCATCTCGCAGGGGTACCACCCCGCGAGCAGACAGGATGGAGGCACCAAGATGCCGATCAAGACCCGTATTACCGACGCCCGTCACAACGCCGAAACCGGTTGTTTCGAGGCCTATGTCACCCTGATCGACGGCACCGAGAGCTACACCTACGAAGTGGAATGCCCGGCCCCCATCGACCGCGCCGCCGACGAGGTGCAGGCCGCCCTGATCGCCCGCGCCCGCCGTGAGCACCGCCCGGCGGAATGCACCCTGACCAAGCGCCGCGTGGCGCTGCCGATGCCCGACCGTCACGAGGATATCGCTCAGCGCATCCTTGCCGCGCGGCCGAATTACCTCGAACAGATCCTGACGCGGCATTGATGCGCGAGCGGCTTGCATTTCTCGGGACACCGCTGCGGCTGAGCGCGCAGGCGCGGGAGGCACGCGCGTTGATCACAGGTTTCGCACCCTTGCCTTACATTTGGTACCGCGCGCGGGCGCGCGAGGCTTGACCTCGGCGGCCCCCTCCGTCACCAAGGCGCGATTTTGCCCAACGGAGCCGCGCCATGACCCTTTCCCCTTCCGATGACCGCCTGATTGTTGCCCTTGACGTGCCCAATGCCGTTGCCGGGCTAGAACTGGCCGCGCAACTGGGCGATGCCGTCTCGTTCTACAAGATCGGGCTGGGCATGCTGACCGGCGGCGGGCTGGCGCTGGCCAACGAGCTCAAGTCCGAGCAGGGCAAGCGCATCTTCCTCGACATGAAGCTCTTCGACATCGGCGCCACCGTCGAAGCCGCTGTGCGCGGGTTGGCGCAGTTCGATCTGGATTTCCTGACCGTGCACGGTGATCCCCATGTGGTACGCGCCGCCAAGGAGGGCGCCGCCGGCAAGGAGATGAAGATCCTCGCGGTGACCATCCTGACCTCTCTCGATCGCGCCGACCTCGACGACGGCCTGATCGCGCCCGGCGACATCCACGACATCGTTGCCACCCGCGCGGCCCGGGCCTTTGAGGCCGGGGCCGACGGGGTCATCGCCTCGGCGCAGGAAGCGGCGATGATCCGCGGTCTGCCGGAGGCGCAGGGCCGGTTGATCGTGACGCCCGGCATTCGTCCGACGGGCTCTGCCGCCGGGGACCAGAAGCGGATCGTCACGCCGGGCCGGGCGATCGCCAATGGCGCGGACCATATCGTTGTCGGGCGCCCGGTCTGGCAGGCCGAGGACCCGCGCGCGGCCGCTCAGGCGATCGTGGCCGAACTGGCCGGGTGATTGTTCGGGGCGGCTGACTGGCTCCCCGGGCGCGGAACCAAGGCCGCAGGCCGCCGCGCCATCGCTGGGCCGCCCTATCGGCCCGGCGATTGGGTGACGTGAGTGTGTCGCACATTCCGAGCGCGCCAGTGGCTGGGATAAAGTGCGCCGAACTGAGGTCGGATCGCCGGCCCGCGGCCCAACAATGACGCGGCTTTCACGAGAGACCAGCCGACCTCTTGTTCTGAGCTTCAATGGCGCGGAACAAGGCCGCAGGCCGCCGCGCCATCGCCGGGCCGCCCCCCCGGCACGGCGATTGGGTGACCTCAGCACGTCGCTCGATCAAAGCGCGCCAGTGACGGGATAAAGTGCGCAGACCAGAGCGTGCATCGCCGCACCGCGGCCCGACGATGACGCAGCTCGGCGCCTGGAGCGCCACGTGCCCAAACCCGCAGCAACCCGCAAAAGTTACAATCCGGCCACGCAGAGTTGAGAAACCGTGGCTTTGTACAAACCCCTTTGGCCGCTACATCTAGGGCAACCGGGGTGCCCCTCACCGCATCCCTCGCGCGATCACGAAGGGAAGCACCATGGCATATCGCTGGAAGAACACGTTCACGGACAAGGACGTCACGCCGGAAACCGCCTATCTCAACCGGCGCCAGCTGATGGGCGGCGCGGCTGGTCTCGGGTTGGCGGCGATGGCCGGGCCGGCGATGGCGCAAGACGAGACGCTCGAGCCGAATTCCTGGGACGACATCACCAGCTACAACAACTTCTACGAATTCGGCACCGGCAAGGATGACCCGGCGCGCAACGCCCATGCGCTCACCACCGATCCCTGGACCGTCAAGATCGACGGGTTGGTCGACCGCCCCGGCGACTATGCCTTCGAAGACATCATGGCCCAGATGACCGTCGAAGAGCGCCTCTACCGCTTCCGCTGCGTCGAGGCCTGGTCAATGGTGGTGCCCTGGAACGGTTTCGAGCTGGCCGACCTGCTGGAACTCGCCGGCGTGCAGTCCGGCGCGAAATACGTGGCCTTCGAGACGCTCTATCGCCCTGAAGAGATGTGGGGCCAGAAATACCCCGTGCTCGAGTGGCCCTATGTCGAAGGCCTCCGCCTCGACGAGGCGATGCATCCGCTGACCATCATGGCGACCGGCATCTATGGCCGCGACATCCCCAATCAGAACGGCGCGCCGCTCCGGCTCGTGGTGCCGTGGAAGTACGGCTACAAGTCGATCAAGTCGGTGGTCCGCATCTCCCTGACCGAAGAAGAGCCACCCACCAGCTGGAACCGCGCCATCCCCGGCGAATACGGCTTCTACAGCAACGTCAATCCAGAGGTCGACCACCCGCGCTGGTCGCAGGCCAGCGAACGGCGGATCGGCGGCGGTCTCTTTGCCAAGAAGATCCCGACCCTGATGTTCAACGGCTATGAAGAAGAGGTCGCCCCTCTCTACGAAGGCATGGACCTGCGGAAGTTCTCCTGATGATCGACCGTCTGAACGCTGCGCTGCGGCGGGTGCCGCCCTGGCTCTTGTACCTGCTGCTGCCCCTGCCGGCGCTCTGGTTTCTCTACCAAGGCCTGACCGGCGGGTTGGGGGCCGAGCCGATCAAGGCGCTCGAACAGAAGCTGGGCGAATTTGCCCTGCAACTGCTGATCGTCGGTCTCGCGGTCACGCCCCTGCGCCGCTTTGCCGGGCTCAACCTGATCCGCTTTCGCCGTGCCATCGGGCTCATGGCCTTCTTCTATGTCGCGCTGCACCTGCTGACCTGGCTGGTGCTCGATGTTCAGGTGCTCTCGCAGATCTGGGCCGATATCGTGAAGCGCCCCTATATCACCGTCGGCATGGCGGGCTTTGCCCTGCTGCTGCCGTTGGCCGTGACCTCGAACAACTGGTCGGTGCGCCGTCTCGGCATCCGCTGGCGCAAGCTGCACAAGCTCACCTATCTGGCGGTGCTGCTGGGCGGGGTGCATTACCTGATGCTGGTCAAGGGCTGGCAATTGGAACCAATGATCTATCTCGGGGTTATCCTCGGCCTGCTCGCGCTTCGGATCGAGCCGCGCAGCCTGCGCCGGTTCCGCCGCACCGGCGCCGCCTGAACCACACCCATCATTTGGAGAGCCCCATGTTCCGTTCCCTGTTCCTCGCCCTGCCTCTGCTTGCCGCCACCACTGCGAGCGCCGAGACCGTCAAGGTCGCCACCGACAAGAGCGTGACCGAGGCCGCCGATGCGCTGGAGGTCGCGATCGAAGGGGCAGGGGCCAAGCTCTTCGTCCGCGTCGACCATGGCGCCGGGGCGAAATCGGTGGGCAAGGATATCGGGGCCTCCGAGCTTCTGATCTTCGGCAACCCCGAGGTCGGCACGCCGGCGATGCTCGAGGCCCGCGAGGCCGGGCTGGCGCTGCCGCTGAAGGTGCTGGTCTACGAAGACGCCGAAGGCAACACCTGGCTGGCCTATGAAGAACCCGCTGGTCGGTTGGCCGAAGCGGCCGGGGCCGACCTGCCGGCCGAGGTGACGGATCCGATGGCCGGCGCCCTGAGCAAGCTCACCGCGAAGGCGGCGGAATAGGGCGGGGGCTTCTTCTCTCAATCATTTAAGCGACCCGGGGTTTTCCTTAGACGACTCGGTATCGGCTCCCTTTCGGGGGCCGTTTTCGAGTCGGACGGGGCGATTCACCGGCGGCGGGGCGGGGATTCCGCCGGGAACTCTGCATAACTCTGTGGGTAAGCGTGTGGACGGGCGGTTCGAGTCGGAATTCGGATGTTTGAGTCGGGCGGGGGAGGGGCGGAAATGGGCGTGTCTGAAGAAACATGC
>NZ_JBLXEC010000015.1:0-106783 GCF_048263515.1 Marinovum sp.
GCCACCGAGTGGCTCTGGTCCTACAACCATGAACGCCCGAACATGGGCAACGGCGGGATGACACCTGCACAGAAACTGAAGATGGCCGCATAAATTCTACGACCAAGCCCCCGCAAAAACGGGGGGATTACCGAGCCATCTCAAAAGACCGCTTCGAGGCAAACGCCCCGGCGCGGATTCAAGGCCGTCAGGCCGCCGCGCCATCGTCATGCCAAAGGCATGCCTCCGGCATGACCCGCCCCCCGGGGCGGCGATTTGGCTGATCTGGGGTGCGCTGCTCGGAGTTCGTTCGGAGGTGGCAGGGATAAAGCGCTGCCGAACGACAGCAGGATCGCCACACCGCGGGTCGGCGATGGCGCGGCTTTCGCTTTAGCGGTGACCAGCAGCGACACCCGCCCCGGACCTGATTCGGGGCCTCACCTCAAGCCTTGTTAAAGAGGTCCCGGATCAAGTCCGGGACGCGGGAGGCCAGGCCGTCGCGACCGTCCGTCAGACGTTGCTCCGGTTCAAATCCGCGCCCCCAAGGTCACGCCTTGGCCAGCATCCGCCCGAGGTTGCGACCGCCCAGCACGTGGACATGCAGATGCGGCACCTCCTGCACCCCGTCCTGCCCGGCGTTGGAGATCAGCCGGAAGCCGCCGCCTTCGCCGAGGTCCACACCGCAGATCTTCGCCACCGAGCCGATGGCGCGCACGTAGTCGACGATCTCGGCCTCGCTGGCCTCGAGCGCGAAATGGTCGAAGCTGACATAGGCCCCTTTAGGGATCACCAGCACATGGGTCGGGGCCTGCGGGGTGATGTCCTGAAAGGCCAGCGAATGCTCGGTTTCGAGCACCGTGGTGTTGGGGATCTCGCCCCGCAGGATTTTTGCAAAGATATTCTGGTCGTCATAGTCGTAGGACATGCGGTTTCCTCAATCGGCAAACAGGTGATCGGTGCGGGCGAGATCCAGCGAGGTCTCCGGCGGGATCTGCAGGAAATCGGCGATGACACAAGCGTTTTTCTCGGGTGTTTCCCATTCGCGGATCTGCCCGTAGTTGGAGAACGCGGCCTCGCGGATTGCCTCGCTCTCGAACAGGACGTCGTTGCGGATGGTGGGCAGCAGGCGGCGCAGGGCGTCGGGCTTGGTGTGATCGCCGGCCAAGCCCGCGCGCTTGGCATGGCCCACAAGGTAGGCATCGGTGAAGTTGCACTGCACCTCGAGCATCCGGGTGACCGAGCGGTCGCCGTAGAAATCCTGCAACAGGTCGAGGTTGGCGGGATCGAGGCAGATCAGCAGGCGGTCGGTGTCGTAATAGTCGAACAGCATCCGCATCAGCGCCCGGCGGTGGCGGTGCCGCTTGCCCATGGTCGACTGGATGCCGCCCAGATCGGGCAGGGCGCAATCGGCCTCGTTGAACAGATATTCGACCGCCGGGATATTGGTCAGCTGCTGGATGCGCCAGACCAGCCGCTTGGCGACATGCCATTTCTTGCAGACCACGATCAACATCTCGCGGTCGCGGCCGAGCGAACCCTCGTTTTCCCAGAAGCGCGGTGCGAACCGCCGGCCCTCGCGGCCGCGCCCGGTCAGGAAGGTATAGAGACTGCGGCCCTCATTGGAGATCTGGAACTCGGCTCCGTCAGAGGAATAAAGCACACCGAGCCGGCGCTTGAGCTCATGCGCCTCGGGGCTGATCTTGCGGGCGAAGAGGTAGTCCTGACTCATCAACAGGTCGTAGTGGTCATTGTAGAAGTTGACCGGCATGCCGTAGTCGGAAAACAGCAGGAAGGTCAGGGTGCGACCGCGGATCTCCTCTTCCGGCACCAGGTGGCGCACCAGGGTCTGAAAGAAGGTCTCGTCGGGAATCCAGGTGGTGCGGAAAAAACGCATCACGTCGCGGCGGCTGCGAGTGAAGTCGAGGATCCACTCGATGGTGCGGCGGCGCAGGCACCACCACTGGCTGCCGATCATGATCTGCAGGTCAGCGGGGATCGCGCGTTCCAGCCCGAAGCGCTTCTGCAGGTTCATCGAGGCATAGAACAGCCGCTTGTTTTCGCGTTCGTTGAAGTAGTGACGATAGATCAGACGCTCGGCCTGAATGCCGGTCTTGATCCAGTCGCTCTCGAAGAAGTCGAAGCTCTCGATGAAGTCGGCGTCATTCTCGTCGAGGAACTCGTGGGTGTACTCGGCCGATTTGATCGCCATGCAGTCGCCCGACAGCATGTAGAAATGCGTGGCCTTGGGGAAAGCCTCGACCGCGGCCTCGGTCGCCAGCAGCGTCGCCTCGACCAGCGACCACTCGCCCCAGCCGCATTTGATCCGCCGTTTGGCGAAGGTGACCCTCTCGTTGTCCTTCAGCGCCGCATGAATCCGCTCATAGGCCGCGCGCGGCGCGCGGGCGTCAAAGTGGATCGACATGTAGTCGTCCTTCGCCGTAAGCCGCTGGGCCTGTTTGATAATGGCCTCGGGGTCCTTGTGGCACAGCAATATGAAGGCTATCTTCGCCATTGTGATCTAGATCATACCCCGCACGATGCGCACTGGCTCTCAGTTAAAGCCGATGACGTGTTGAATAAACAGGGTTTATTAACAAAATTGTATGAGCTTATAAGCCATGCAGCGACAAGAGCAGATTGGAGGCAGGTGACCATGGGCTTTCCCGGCACATGGATGACGGAGAGTGAAAGTGTGGTCTATCGCGTGGTGCCCAAGTGCGCCTGCTCGACCATTGGACAGATCCTCTATTATTCCGACCACGGCGAATTCTTCGATGGCGACATTCATGACGCCACCACCGGCCTGCACAAGTGGTCACGGGAAGACAGTCAGAACCTGATCAACGCCAACGTCAAGACGCACCAGGCTTATGCCTTCACCTGCGTGCGCAACCCCTACACCCGCATCCTGTCGTCCTTCTTCGACAAGATCTGCGGCATCCAGCGCAACGGCAACCGCTACCGCGGCAACCTTGTGCCGATGCTGATCCAGAAATACGGCATCGAGGTGGGTGGCGAGGATGGCAAGGGCGAGTTCGACCAGATCGCCAGCTTCCGCCGCTTCCTGCTGTTTGCCCGCGACACCATCAAGTTCCGCAAGCCGATGGACCCGGACATTCACTGGTCCGCCACCTCGGGGCATGTCTCGACCTTCATCTGCAACGGCGGGCGCTACGACAAGATCATCTGGACCGAGAAGTTCAACGAAGGCATGGCCGAGGTGATCGACGCGATCGACACCCGCCACGAGGTCAAGATCGACGAAATCCCGCGGTTCAACGAGAGCGAGGGCCATGGGCCCAAGCGGGCGCATCCGGTCGAGGACTATTTCGACGACCTGTCGATGCATCTGGTCTACGAAATGTACAAACGCGACTTCGACGTCTTCAAGTATGACGCCGCCGATCCGTCGAACAAGATGCCGATCGGCGAGATCGACCTCGACGAGGTACACGCCAAGCTGGGCGAGTGATCCGGTTTTGCGTGACGCCGTCCCGGACTTGATCCGGGACCTCTTGTTTCGCACTCGGGCTGGCTGTGAGGCCCCGGATCAAGTCCGGGGCGGGAGGTCCGCGGGGCGAGTGTTGCGCTGAATTGTGGAAGCAAGGCGCATCAGTCGACACGACGGGATTTCATCGCCGGAACATCACCAACCTTGTCCCGCCAAATTCCCGCACGCGGCTCTCGAACCCAAGCGCCCCCGCTTTCCCCTCACCCCAGCGCGGAATCAAGGCCGAAGGCCGCCGCGCCATCGCCGACCCGCCCCCCGGGGGGGCGATATGTCTGCAGTAGGCGCGTCGCTCGAAGGCCTTCCTGACTTGGCCGAGATAAAGCGCCGATGAACCAAGGTTGGATCGCCACCCCGCGGGTCGGCGATGGCGCGGCCCGGGCTGATGTTGCGGGAGGTCCCGGATCAGGTCCGGGACAGTGTTGGAACGGATGGGTGACCTCACCGCAATCCGGCGATGGCGCGGCTCGGTGCTGCCGACCGCCCCTTACCCCGCCAGCCCTGCCGCCTCGAACACCTGCATCAGGTCGGTCTCGGCCCGCGGCCCGACGTGGCGAATGACCTCGCCCGCCACCGCACAGCCCATCCGCCCGCAGGTCTGCATGTCCAACCCCTGCGCCAGTCCGTAAAGGAATCCGGCGGCAAAGCCGTCGCCTGCGCCGGTAGCATCCACCGGCACGATCCGCTGCACGCCCACATCCGTGCGCACCCCGTCAGCGACGATCGTCACCCCGTCGCCCGACCGCGTACAGGCCACCAGCGGACAGATCGCCGCCACCTTCGCCAGCGCCTCTTCGGTATCCTCGGTCTCGTAAAGCGAGCGGATCTCGGCCTCGTTGCCGATCACGTAGTCCAGCTCGTTCTCGATCAGGTTCAGGAAATCCGCCCGGTGCCGCTCGACGCAGAACGGATCGGAAATCGCGATCCCCGCCTTGCCGCCCGCCGCGCTGCAGGCGCGGGCCATCCGGGTGAAGGCCTCCTTGCCCTTGTCCTTGTCGAAGAGATAGCCCTCGAGAAAGACGATCTCGGCATTGCGCGCCACCTCTTCGTCCACATCATCCGGCCCCAGCTCGGCGGAGATCCCGAGGTAGGTGTTCATCGACCGCTCGCCATCCGGCGAGACAAAGATCATCGAGCGCGAGGTCGGCAGCTCGCCCCCCGGCACCGGCGGATTGACAAAGGCGGTGCCGACATCGGTCATCGCCTTGGCATAGAAGCGGCCCAGCGCATCGTCGTGCACCCGGCCGACAAAGGCGGTCTTCAGCCCGAGGTTGCCGACCCCGGCAATGGTGTTGGCGACCGAGCCGCCGGCCGCCTGCTTGCGCTCGCCCATGGCGCCATAAAGCACCTCGGCACGCTCGCGCTCGATCAGCTGCATGATGCCCTTCTCGATGCCCATGTGATCGAGGAAGCTGTCGTCGGCCTGGGTGATCACGTCGACGACGGCGTTGCCGATGCCGACAACCTGGTAGGTTTTCATAAGGTCTTGTCCTCGTACATGCAGAGATCGCGAATGATGCAGGTGGCGCACATCGGTTTGCGCGCCTTGCAGATGTAACGCCCGTGCAGGATCAGCCAGTGATGGGCGTGCTGCTGGAAATCCACCGGGATATTGTCCTCGATGGCGCGTTCGACGGCGTCGACATCCTTGCCCGGGCAGATGCCCGAGCGATTGCCGACGCGAAAGATATGGGTGTCCACCGCCTGCGCCGGGTAGCGCCACCACATGTTGAGCACCACATTGGCAGTCTTGCGCCCGACGCCGGGCAGCGACACCAGCGCGGCGCGGGAATTGGGCACCTCGCCGCCATATTCCTCGACGAGGATGCGGCTCAGCTTGATGACGTTCCTGGCCTTGTTGCGGAACAGCCCGATGGTCTTGATGTGCTCGATGACACCCTCTTCACCCAGCGCCAGCATCTTCTCCGGCGTGTCGGCGATCCTGAAAAGCTCTTTCGTCGCCCGGTTCACCCCGGCATCGGTCGCCTGCGCCGACAGCGCCACCGCCACCACCAGCGTATAGGCGTTGACGTGATCGAGCTCGCCCTTGGGCTCGGGTTCGGCCGCCTGAAAACGGGTAAAGATCTCGCGGATCGTGTGATAATCGAGCTGTCTGGCCATGTAGGCTCTATGGCCCAGCGCCTGCAGAAGCGCAACATTCGGGTCGCGGGGCGGCGGCTGGCGCCCTAGATTGAGGCAAAGGAGTTGCCTTATGACCATGCAGGAACACGGATATCACTACCAGGTCATGCGCCGCGCCATCGAGCTGATCGACGCCAGCCAGGCGCCGCTGACGCTCGAGGCGCTGGCCGGCGAGATGAACATGAGCCCGGCGCATTTCCAGCGGCTGTTCTCGAAATGGGTCGGCGTCTCGCCCAAACGTTACCAGCAATACCTGGCGCTGGGCCACGCCAAGGCGCTCCTGCGCGAACGCTTCACCACCCTGGCCGCCGCCGATGGCGCCGGGCTGTCGGGCTCGGGCCGGCTGCACGACCTCTTTCTCAGGTGGGAGGCAATGAGCCCCGGCGATTACGCCGAGGGCGGCGCCGGGCTCACCATCTCCTGGGGCTGGTTCGACAGCCCCTTCGGCCGCGCCCTGGTCATGGGGACCGAGCGCGGCATCTGCGGGTTGGGCTTTGCCGCCGAGACGGGCGAAGCGGCCTGCATGGCCGACCTGCGCAGCCGCTGGCCCGCCGCGCACTACACCGAGGCGCCGGAGCAGCTGGCCCCTTGGGTCGAGGCCGCTTTCGGCGAGCAGTCTGGCGGCGAAACCCCGCTCTACCTGATCGGCGCCCCCTTCCAGATCAAGGTCTGGGAGGCGCTGCTGGCCATCCCTTCGGGCCATGTCACCACCTATTCCGAAATCGCCCAGTCCATCGGCCGCCCCAGGGCGGTGCGCGCCGTCGGCACGGCCGTGGGCCGCAACCCGGTCTCCTGGCTGATCCCCTGCCACCGGGCCCTGCGCAAATCCGGCGCGCTGGGCGGCTACCACTGGGGACTGCCGGTCAAACGCGCCCTGCTGGCCTATGAATCCGCCAGGTCGGACGCCCTCCCCCCTGCTTCTTCTGTTTGAAAATACCCTCGGGGGAGTCGCCTTTGGCGACGGGGGCAGAGCCCCCCTTCCCGCCTTGGCGGGAACCGGCGCTTCCGGCGGCGAAGTTCCGCCGATTCCCCCTTGCACGCGATTGTGAGCAGCAGCAGGATCGCTGGCAGTGTAAAGCACGCGCGGCGTGCGACAGCGCAAACAATGAGGCGAACGAATACCATGACTTTCCTGAGCAAACCCATCCTGCTGGCCACGGCCACAGCGCTTTCGCTTGCGGCCTGTACGACCAACGGCCCCAACCAGAACCAGAAGGCCCGCCAGGGCGCGATCTTCGGCGGCATTGCCGGCGCGGCGGCGGGTGCGATTGCCGGCGGCAACGAGGTCGAGAAACGCAACCGCATCATCGGCGGCGCGCTGGTCGGCGCCAGCGTCGGGGCCGGCATCGGCAACATGCTCGACCGCCAGGAGGAAGACCTCCGCGCCAGCATGCAGAGCGGCAACGTCAAGATCACCAACACCGGCGACCGCCTGATCGTCACCCTGCCGAACGACATCCTGTTCGCCGTAGATGACGCCACCGTGCGCCCCGATCTGCAGCGCGACCTGCGGGCGCTGGCCAGCAACCTGCAGGCCTATCCGAACTCGACCGTGCAGATCGTCGGCCATACCGACAGCGACGGCGACGCCGCCTATAACCTCGGCCTGTCCAAGCGCCGGGCGGACTCCGTGGCCAATATCCTCGTGGCCTCCGGTGTCTCGGGCAGCCGCCTGCAGACCATCGGTCGTGGCGAAGACCAGCCGGTGGCAGACAACCTGACACCGCAGGGCAAGGCGCAGAACCGCCGGGTCGAAATCGTGATCCTGCCCAACGCCTGATCCGCTATCAGGTCTGACCTGACCAGCCTCGGTCCGCAGCAGTTGCGGGCCGGGGCTTTTTCCTGCGCGCCTGCCGCGCCTTGCCTTGTGGCCGCTTTGACGTATGTCCTTGGGTCACACGTCAGAAGAGGCAGACCATGGCAGTGAAACTCCTGGGGATTTCCGGCTCCCTCCGCGCCGACTCGTCCAACACCAAGCTGATGCGCGAAGCGCTGCGGCTTTTCGGCGAGGCCGAGACCGCCGAGGCCAACCTGCGCCTGCCGCTCTATGACGGCGATCTCGAAGAGGCCGAGGGCATCCCGCCGGAGGTTCAGACCCTCGCCGACCAGATTGCCGCCGCCGATGCGCTGGTGATCTCGGGGCCCGAGTACAACAAGGGTATTTCCGGCGTCCTGAAGAATGCGCTCGACTGGGTCAGCCGGACGGATGTCTTTCCCTGGAACGGCAAGCCGGTGGCGATCATGTCGGCCGCGTCGGGCCGGGCCGGCGGCGAACGCACCCAGATGATGCTGCGCGCCTGCCTCGTGGCCTTTCGGCCGCGACTGCTGCAGGGCCCCGAGGTGATGCTGGCCCAGGGGCGCGAACAGTTCGACGAGGCCGGCCGGCTGACCAACGAGCGCACCGAGAAGACCCTGACCGCGCTGATGGCGGCCCTGCAGGAGGAAGTGCGGCGTCAGGGGTTGTGACCGGCGCGGCGATTGCTCACCCTGTCGGCCCCAGCCAGCAGGAGCGCCCATGCCCGCCCACGTCGATCCCACCCGCGAAAGCTTTGCCCAGTTCCGCGAAATGCAGCGCCCCGGGCCGGTGCATATGCTCAACCTCGTGCGCCTGCACGATCGCGCGCGCTATCAAGACGGCACCGAGGCCACCGGCGCCGAGGCCTACCGCGCCTATGCCCGCGAAAGCGGCCCGGTGTTCGAACGGCTGGGCGGGCGTCAGGTCTGGGTCGGGCGGCCGGAATTGATGCTGATCGGCCCGTCGGACGAACGCTGGGACATCGCCTTCATCGCCGAATATCCGTCGGTCGATGCTTTCGTGGCGATGATCCGCGACCCCGATTATCGCCTCGCGGTGCGGCACCGGCAGGCGGCAGTGGCCACCTCGCGGCTCATCCGCATGGAGCCCGGCCGGCCCGGGGCGCATTTCGGCGAACTGGCCGAGGGCTAGCCCGTCGCGCGCTCAGCGGCGCGCGAGGGTGTGGTAGATATGGGTGAAGGTGGCGGCGCCGAGGATTGGCACCAGCAGGTTCACCAGCGGCACGCTGAGCGGCATCGCCATCAGGATTCCGGCTATCCAGATCGTGGCGGAATGCTTGCGCCGCATCGCCTTGGCACCTTCGCGGCCAATCCGGCGCATGGCGGCCAGGGTGAAATATTCCCGCCCCAGCAGAAACCCGTTCATTCCCCAGAAGATGAAGGGCGTGGCCGGCGGGAAGAAGACATAAAGCACAAAGGCCAACAGGTTGGCGCCGATCAGCAGGCCGAGAAAGCTCACCGTGTCACGCGCCGCATCGGCAAAGGGTACCGGCGTCGCCGGGGGCAGGGCGGGGTAATGCCGGTCCTCGACCGCCTGCGCCACCTCGTCGAGAAAGAGCGAGGTGATGGCCGAGGCGACCGGGATCATCAGAAAGGCCGAGAGCACAATCATGAAGATCAGCGACCCCACGCTCAGCAGGTCGCCGACCCAGGTGACCTCGCCCACCAGCGGCAGGGTGGTGCTTTCGCCGGTCAGCCATTCGATCAGCCACAACAGCCCGGCATAGGCGCCGAATAGCAGCGCCACGGTCAGGCCGATGCCCATCCAGAGCACCTTGCGAAAACGCGGATCGCTGAGCTGGCTCAGCGACTTGAGAAAGGAGGAAAAGATCATCTGTCCATCCAGGTGACGGTGCTGGCGAGGTTGGGGCGCGGCCGTTCCGGCGGCGCGGCGCGTTCGGTGCCGATGTGGATCAGCCCGGCGACGCTTTCGCCCGGCGCAAGGCCGAGGCCCTCTTCGACAAAGCCGCGGTCATGGCTGGCCCAGCCCGAGAGCCAGTTCGCCCCCCAGCCCGCCGCGAGGGCCGCATTGAGCAGCGACAGGCAGACGGCGCCGGCGGAATAGAGCTGTTCGACCTCAGGCACCTTCTCAGAGGCCACCGGCGCCGCGATCACTGCCACCGCCAGCGGGCTGTCGGCATAGGTAGCGCGGGTCTTCTCGATCTGGTCGGGGTCAAGGCCCAGGGCGGTGCCACGGGTCAGCGCCAGCGCCGCCAGCCGGTCAAGCGCCGCGCGTTCCAGCACGATCAGCCGCCACGGCTCGAGCTTGCCGTGATCAGGGCTGCGCAGGGCGGCGGTCAGGATCGGTGCCAGCGCCGCGCGGTCGGGCGCGGGGGCCTGCAAGGTCTTGGCCGGGCGCGACCGGCGGTTGAGCAGAAACTCCAGGGCGGCGGGATTGGGATCGGGCATGCGGCTCTCCTGTCGGGTTGCCGCTTATGTCACCCGTCGCGCCGGGGTTTTCAAGGGCAGGCGATGCGGGGCGCGGCAGCGGGCGACACGTCAGGGCTGTTGGTCAGAGATCTGCACACCTCAAGGTTGACTTTACGTCAGGCCCGGGCCTATGCTGGGGGCGATTTTTTCATGCTTTCCGGCGGGTTTCGATATGCGCCACTTCATTTTTCTTGCCGGCGTCATTGCCGGCCTGACCCTTGCCGCACCGGGCTTTGCGGCCGGTCCCTGTGACGGCGGCATCGGCTGCCGGACGCCCGGGATCGCCGGCTCGTCTTCCATGCAGGGGGGCTTGTATGATTGTTTCGTCGGGGTCGACGGGCACACGACATGCTTCCATGCTTATGAGACGCCCGCCGAAATGGCGGATGGTCACGACAGCTACCGCGACTATTCCGACGGCTTTCCCGACAGCCATGGAAGCAACGATGACCAGCCGACGGCCGGCAACGGCGGCGGCACCGAGGATTATTCCGCCCCGGTGATCGGTGGCGGTGTCCCCCGCGATGAGCCGGTCGCCGCTGCCGGGGCCGACTGGTGGGAATACGAGGCGACGCGGCTGTTTGCCGGGCCCGACATGATCCCGCCGCAGGATTTCGCCGCCTATGCCATCCTTGCCACCCGGCATTCGCCGCGCGGCTCGGACCGCAGCCGCTACGAGGTGATCTGTGCCGCCTATCTCGAGGTTCTGGAAGCTTCCGACGCCCCGAGCGTGCCCTCGACCGACAAGCAGCTGGTGACCGTCTGGCCTGTGGCCGAACCCGGGCTCGAGATGATCGGGCTGGCCGACACCCCGGCCGAGCGCTGCGCCGCCGCCATCGACCATTACCACCTGCCCAGCGGCCGCCAGGCAATCAAGGAGGCCGAGCGCGGCTCGCCCGCCCTGTTGCAGGAGCTGTCGGTGCTTGACGGGCCGTTCCTGCTGGCCTGGAACCCCTCGACCGACAAGGGCAACCCCGGCGTGCCGCTGTTTCGCATGGACCTGTCGCAGGTCAGGACCGAGTCGCAGGCGCGGGCCTTCTTCCGGCTCTGGCGCAAGGGCATCCTGGAGAACACCGACCACTGGGTCGACGGCTGGCAGGACGTGGGCACGCGGCTGCGGCTCAAGGTCTATATCGAGAATTATTCCGATCAGGCGCTCTCCGGTCTTGGCCAGGCCGGCAAGCTGGTCACGGTCTTCTATCCCGGAGGGAACTGAGCCATGTCGCGGACCTATGTTCTGACCCTTGGTGTCGTGATGGGCATCGCGCTGGCGCTGTTTGCCGATGTACAGGGCGGTCCGGCCTGGGCGGCCTGCATCCTGCTCGGGGTGATGGCGGTGGTGCTGCTCTCGGGACTGGTGACCCTGGCGATGCGGCTGCTGCGCCGGGAGAAACCTGCCCCACCCGCCCCGCCGCCAGAGCCGGCGCAGGACGGCGAGACACCCTGAGCGTCTCAGCCCTCTTCGGTGGCGCGGCGATAGACGCCTTCGGGCAGATCGATCGCGGTGGCCAGGTCGCGCATCTGGGCGATCGACAGGGTGATCCGGTTCACCCGATCCTCGCGCGGATCATATTGCTCGACGGTGATGCATTCGGCAAAGCCGTTGACGACGACATCCTCCTGCAGCGGGGTGTCGCCCTCGTCCACCAGCGTGACAACCGTGGCGTCGAATTCGTGTTCAATCGTAAACATGGGGTCAGCCTAAAGTCTGCCGAGGCTTTTGCAATGGGCCGCGAGAGGGCGATAAGCAATTCCTTGCCTTGTGACTTTTCGTATCTGGTCCCCGCCGGTGTCACGCCCTAGGTTCACCCTGATATGACTCGTTTTTCGCTTCTCTTCCTGACCTTCTTCCTCTCGGCCTGTGCCGCGATCCCCACTGTGCGGCCGGTGCCGCCCGGGCCGGACCGCGATGCCGGCACGCAGAGTGATGCGCAGATCCAGCGCCGCGCCGATGCCGCGGCGCGGCAGTTCGTGGCCGTCGTCGAGGCGGTCGAACCGGTGGCCGAGGCCGAGTGCCGCCGGGTGCGGCGCGTCGGGCCCTGCGATTTCCAGATCGTGGTGGATGACCGGCCCGGACAGGCGCCCAACGCCTTTCACACGCTCGACCGGCAGGGCCGGCCGATCATTGCCTTCAACCTCGCGCTGATCCTCAACGTCGACAATGCCGACGAGCTGGCCTTTGTCATGGGGCACGAGGCGGCGCATCACATCGGCGGCCATATCGAGCGGGCACAGCGCAATGCGACGCTGGGGTCAGAGCTCTTCGGTCGCGCGGCCTCGACGATCTCGGGTGGCGACACCGGTGCCATTCAGGCCGGGGTCGAGCTGGGGGCCGTGATCGGGCGGCGCAGCTTTACCAAGGATTTCGAGCTCGAGGCCGATGCCATCGGCACAGTGATCGCGCACAAGGCGGGCTTCGACCCGGTGCGCGGCGCCGAGTTCTTTGCCCGCATTCCCGATCCGGGCAACCGGTTCCTCGGCACCCATCCGCCCAATGCCGCACGGATCGACACCGTGCGCCGCGTGGCCGCCGGGTTGAGATAGCAAAGACCCAGGTCGAAAGACAGAAAACCCCGCGTCATCCCTGACGCGGGGTTTTGTCGTTTCATGGTTTACGCGGTGCCGCGGCTCAGTCGAGCCGGGCGCTGCGTTGCAGGAGCGGCGTGATCCGGCGCACGGTGGCGCGGCGGTTGGCACGCTCGGGGCCTTCACGCGGCACCAGCAGGTCGCTCTCGCCGTAGCCCTGGATCACCAGGTTCTCCGGCGGCACGTTGAAGTATTCCACCAGCGCCAGAGCCACCGATTCCGCCCGACGGTCCGACAGGGCGAGGTTGTAGGCGGCGTCGCCCACGGTGTCGGTATGGCCTTCGACGAGGAACAGCTCGTCGGGGTTGGCAGCGATGAAATCGGCCAGTTGCGAGCCCAGATCAGCCAGTTCCTCGGCTTCGCCCGGCTGGATCACGGCGGACCCGGTCTGGAAGTTCACCGCGTCGAGGGTGACTTCGGGCATCAGGTGACGCACTTCACGGATCGTGCGGACCTGGTTGAGCGTGAAACGACGGTCCACATTGGCCGAGAGCTGCGCGTTCAGTGCCGCTTCCAGCGCGCTGCGGTCATTGGTGGTCACCACCGGGGCGGGGCGCGCCTCGGGCAGGGTGGTCACGTCGACCGGTTCGACCTCGCGCTCGGTGTCGTCAAACAGCACGATGCGGGTGCCATCGGCGCGGACCTGGACCCGGCGCACAACGGTACCGTCAGCGGAGCGCACGGTGATCACCTGGCTGCCGTCGGGACGCGTGACAACCACGCGCGAGGAGCCGTCCTCGAAGTTGCGGGTTTCGACCTGGGCACCGGGGCGGCGCAGCAGGACGTCGTCATCCTTGATCACTTGCAGTTCGGTGCCGCGGCGCACGACAACCCGGTCGCCGGAGTTCGACACGACCTCGTCGGCATTGCCGAGGATCTGGCTCAGCGCCAGCACGCCAAGACCAAGGGCCGCGGCGGTTTCCGCATCGGTGAAGCCGCGCTTCTTGTCCTTCTTGTCATCGTCCTTGTCGACGCCTTGCTCGGCAGGCTGTTCGACGATGACCTCGGTGTCGAAGGCCTCGTTGCTCGAACGCACGTTGTCTTCGGTCAGGGTCTCGACAACCACTTCGCCTTCGGCGGTGGCGGCATCGTCATCGGCGGCCATCGGCGGGTTTTCCGCCTCGACCGGGGCCGACTCGGTCACTTCGACCTCGGCGGCCGAGGCTTCGACCTCCATGCCCAGCGCCAGCTTCACTTCGGTGCGCAGCTGGTCTTCGGTCAGGTCTTCGGTGGCACCGATGTCGAGCGAGAGATCAGTGGCCAGCGCCAGAAGCTGGTCGCGGCCCATGGCATCGATGTCGCTGGCGCTCACGAGGCCGGCGGCGCCGGGATCGGCGGGCGCGACTTCTTCGACCACGGGGCTGTCAGCCGGGTCGATCACGACCTGAGCCTCCTCCAGCGCTTCGCGCAGGTCCTCGGTCTGTTCGGCGGCGTCCTCGGTGGCGGCCTCGACCTCAGCCTCGACCTCGGCCTGCAGCGCCTCGTTGGTTTCAGCGGCAGCCTCGGCTTCCGCTTCGACCTCGGCCTCCAACGCTTCGTTGGTTTCGGCGGCAGCCTCGGCTTCCGTCTCGACCTCGGCCTCAGCCTCCAACGCCTCGTTGGTCTCGGCGACCACCTCGGCTGCACCTTCGGTCACGGCCTCTGCCGCCTCTTCGGCCTGTTCGCTCAGCGCCTCTTCAGCGTCCGAGACCTCGAGACCGAGCTCTGTCTTGACCGCGATCCGCAGCTCGTCGTCGTCCATTTCCAGGACCGCGTCACGGTCAAGGCCCATCAGAACGCCAAGCTTTACAAGCAGCTCGCGCTCCATCTCGTCGATCTGTTCGACAGAGGGCATCTGGCCGGTTTCAAGACCGGACAGGTCGTAGGTTTGAGCCGGAGCGACCGCAGGGACCGTCAGCGCAAGGCACAGCGCCATGGCCGTGCTTTTCATCAGGAGTGGTCTGGTCATGATAATTCCTCTTCTACTCTTGGCCGCTCAACTCTGCGAACCCGCGGATGTTCCACGCGCCACATCGGGCCGGGGTCACTTTCGCGCGACGGGCCGGTTTGACTCAGATCAAGGTGCGCGGCTTTGCGGTCTGCGACAGTGGGCACAGGCCGCAACAGGAGGACGCGCCATGCAGTCACCACGGACGATCAAACGCCACGCCATTCTGACGGACCGAATGGCCACGGCGCGCGGTCTCGACATGGAGGAGCAGGTGCTGCGCGGCCGGATCAGCAGCGCGGAGGTGGCGGATGCAGTGCTGAGCTGTACCGCCTGCAGCTGTCCGGAGGCCTGCGGCCATTGGCTCGACCGGCAGGCGGAGCCGGCCGAGGCAAGCCCGGGCTATTGCCGCAATGCCCGGATGTTCGACGCCCTGGCCAAAGCCTGAGGGCGGCGGCACGTGTTCTGGGGACCCCGACGTCAGGCCGGGATTTCGCAGAAATCCCTGACACTGGGGTTTTTACATGCTATGAAGAGGCCAGTCCTCTGAGGTTTGCATGGCAATGCTGACGTCGGACAGGACGTCAGTTTGGTGACCCGATGCTGGCTGTAAGCGCTTGTGTGCAGTCGGTAGAGGATCGTGCAGGTTGCATTGGCAATCTGCCGGTATCAGGGTCGCCTCGGGTGCGCCGCGCACCTTCGTGCCATCGGCGCGATGCGTGGCCCCGAGGGCGTGGCGCCCGTTCGAGGGGGACGGACGCCACTTCCACCCCCCTGCGATTCCATCGAAAGATCAGCCGGCTTCCCTGGGCGTCATGCGTTCGAACATCCAGCCGTCGATGTCGCGCACGGTGATGAATTCGAACTGGATGATCACGAAGAGCACCACCCAGATCGCGGCGGATATCAGCGTGGTCAGCCAGGCCTTGCGACGCAGGTTGTGGACCTGCGGCGCGCCGGCATGGGTGCCTTCGACCACGTCGCCAAGGTCGCCCTGGGTCTGGATGCGGAAGGGAATCACCACCAGAAAGGTGAGAAACCAGATCACCGCGAAAAGCACGATGCCTGAGGTTATGGCCATGGTCTTGTCCTGTCTGAGGGCACTGCCGCCCGCCTATACCTGTTCCAGCTCGACAAGGCAGCCGTTGAAATCCTTGGGATGCAGGAACAGCACGGGCTTGCCATGGGCGCCGATCTTGGGCTCGCCAGTGCCCAGAACCCGCGCGCCGGTGGATTTCAGGTGATCGCGGGCAGCGAGGATGTCGTCGACCTCGTAGCAGACATGATGGATGCCGCCAGAGGGGTTCTTGTCGAGAAAGCCCTGGATCGGAGAATTTTCTCCCAGGGGATAGAGCAGTTCGATCTTGGTGTTGGGCAATTCGATGAAGATCACCGTGACGCCGTGGTCGGGCTCGTCCTGCGGCGCGCCGACGGTGGCACCAAGCGCGTTGCGATATTGCGCCGCCGCGGCCTCGAGGTCGGGCACGGCGATGGCCACGTGATTGAGACGTCCGATCATGGGGTGGGCTCCTGTCACTTTGCGATGTTGCCGGTGTTATCGCGCGCCGCGACGGGCGGCGCAATCGGACAGGAGCGCGCATTAAACACTTGGTAACCTCCATTGGCGAAAGTGGCAAAGTCAGCGTGGAGGGATCGCTATGGAAGACCTGGAAGACCTTCAATCGGCGCCTGCGCCCTCGGCCGATCGGCCGTTGCTCGGGTTGACCATTCTCGTGGTCGAGGACAGCCGTTTCGCCTGCGAGGCGATGAGGCTTTTGTGCTTGCGATCAGGCGCGCGCATCAGGCGGGCCGATTGCCTGCGCTCGGCGCGGCGGCACCTGCGGGTCTACAGGCCCTCGGTGGTGGTGGTCGACCTCGGCCTGCCGGATGGCTCCGGCGCCGACCTGATCAGCGAGCTGACCACGGCCAGCCCGCGGATCCCGGTGATCCTGGGCACCAGCGGCGACGATTTCTCAGAGGATCTGGCTGTGGCGGCGGGGTCCGACGGGTTCCTGAAAAAGCCGATCACCTCGCTGGTCACCTTTCAGGAGCTGATCCTGTCGCTCCTGCCGCCGGATCGCCAGCCGCTCGGGCCGCGCCCGATGACCGAGATCGAGGTGATGCCGGACCAGATCGCCTATCAGGACGACATGGCCCATATCGCCGGTATTCTGTGCGATGACACCGACGGGCGGACGATGGACTACGTCGGGCAGTTCCTCAGCGGCGTGGCGCGCATCGCCCATGACAAGGCGCTGAGCGATGCCGCCGACCGGCTGATCGCCCTGCGCCGCAAGGGCCAGCCCACGGGATCGCAGGCCGCGCGCATCGCCGGGCTGGTGCAGGAACGGCTGACCCAGCGGGCGGCGATGTAGGCGGGGACACAAAGAAACAGGTTCACGCCGGGGCGGCGACCCGGGGCTCTCAGAGTGTCGGGTCGCTGCCGGCGCGGACCAGGCGGGTGAGATCGCTCAGGCTCTCCTTCTGCCGCCCCTCGGTGTCGAAGTTCGACGGCGCCAGCCAGGCGGCAAAGGCCTCTTGCAGCGCCGGCCACTCCTTGTCGATACAGGCAAACCAGGCAGTGTCGCGGTTGCGTCCCTTGACCACCGTGGCCTGGCGAAAGACCCCTTCGTAGCTGAACCCCAGTCGCTGCGCCGCGCGGCGCGAGTTCTTGTTCAGCGCGTTGCATTTCCACTCGTAGCGGCGATAGCCGGCGTCAAAGGCCCACCGCATCATCAGGTACATCGCCTCGGTGGCGGCGCGGCTGCCGGCGAGGCTCGGGGCAAAGTGGATGTTGCCGACCTCGATCGACCCGGCCTCTGGCGCGATCCGCAGGAAACTGGCGACACCGCCAAAGGCGCCGGAGGTCAGGTCCTGGATGGCGTAAAAGACGTGCTCGGGCCTGCCGACCGTTTCGCGCACCCAGCGGTGGAACTGCGCCGAGGAATGGAACGGGCCATAGGGCATGTAGGTCCAGCGGTCGTCATGGCCCTCGAAGGCGCGAAACAGCAGGGCGGCATGACGCTCGGCGTCGAGCGGTTCGAGCCGTACAAAGCGGCCCTGCAGGACCTCGCCCGTCGGTCGGGGAGGCGGAGACCAGTTGGCCACGGTCTCTCCGACGGGGAGCAAGTCGTTCATATCTCAGGCCCTTGTCGCATTCCGGCAAGGATAGGCGCTGGGCGGGAAAAGGGAAGATGCAAGATCGCTGCCGCAGGGGAACCCGCCGCGTGCCTCATACGTTGGCCCTGCAACCAGACAGGAGAACCCCCATGAGCGACATCTATTCCGCCCTGAAATCCGACCATGACCGCCACCGCGAGCTGCTCGAGACCATCGGCAATACCGAAGGCGCCTCCGAGACGCGACAGGAGGCCTGGGAGGAATTCTACCGCGATGTCAAAGCCCATGGCGCGGCCGAGGAAGAGACCTTTTATTCCAAGCTGATCTCCAAGACCTGGGGCCAGGACAGCGCCCGCCACTCGGTGCATGAACACCAGCAGATCGACGACCTGCTCGAAGAGCTGCGCGAGATGGACATGAGTCAGGGCGCCTGGCTGCAGAAGTTCAAGCAGCTGCGCCACGATTATGAACACCACATCGACGAGGAGGAAGACGAGGTCTTCACCCGCGCGAAAGAGGTGATCCCGGACGACGAGATCGAAGGCTACGGCCAGCGCTTCCGCGACCGCAAGGACAAGGAGCTGGGCATCATCGAGGAAAAGCGCGAGGATTCGCTCGAGGATTGACCGCAGGCCCTTCGTGGCAAAGGAAAAGGCCGGGCAAGTGCCCGGCCTTTCTGTCAGCGGCGGAAGAAGCGGCGGAACAGCTTCCAGAGCGCCAGGTACTTCAGCAAACGTCGCATGTCTGGTCCTCCTTGCAGAGGTAACGCGACAAGCGGCCGTTTGGTTTCCGCCTCAGTCCTGCGGAATGACCCGCAGCCCCAGTTCCATCAGCTGGTCCGACATCGGTTCCGACGGCGCCTGCATCATCAGATCTTCGGCGCGCTGGTTCATCGGGAACATGATGACCTCGCGGATGTTCTCCTGCTCGGCCAGAAGCATGACGATCCGGTCGATACCGGCGGCGCAGCCACCGTGCGGCGGGGCGCCGTACTGGAAGGCATTGACCAGCCCGCCGAAGCGCTTGCGCACCTCGTCCTCGCCGTAGCCGGCGATCTCGAAGGCCTTGAACATGATCTCGGGCTTGTGGTTCCGGATCGCGCCCGACACCAGCTCGTAGCCGTTGCAGGCCAGGTCGTACTGATAGCCCAGCACCTCGAGCGGATCGCCCTGGAGCGCTTCCATCCCGCCCTGAGGCATGGAGAACGGGTTGTGCTCGAAGTCGATCTTGCCGGTTTCCTCGTCCTTTTCGTAGATCGGGAAATCGACGATCCAGGCAAAGGCGAAACGGTTCTTGTCGGTCAGCCCCAGCTCGTCGCCGATGACGGTGCGGGCGCGGCCGGCCACCGCCTCGAACGCCTTGGGCTTGCCGCCGAGGAAGAAGGCCGCGTCGCCGACGTTCAGACCCAGCTGCTGGCGGATCGCTTCGGTGCGCTCGGGGCCGATGTTCTTGGCGAGGGGGCCTGCGGCTTCCATGCCGTTGCCCTGATCGCGCCAGAAGATATAGCCCATGCCCGGCAGACCCTGTTCCTGGGCGAACTTGTTCATCCGGTCACAGAACTTGCGGCTGCCGCCACCGGGGGCGGGAATGGCGCGAATTTCGGTGCCGTCCTGCTCCAGCAGCTTGGCAAAGATGGCAAAGCCGGAGCCTGCGAAATGCTCGGAGACCACCTGCATCTTGATCGGGTTGCGCAGGTCGGGCTTGTCGGTGCCGTACCACAGCGCCGCGTCCTTGTAGGAGATCTGCGGCCATTCCTGATCCACTTTGCGACCGCCGCCGAACTCTTCGAAGATGCCCGTCAGCACCGGCTGGATGGTGTCGAAGACGTCCTGCTGGGTGACAAAGCTCATCTCCATGTCGAGCTGGTAGAAGTCGGTGGGCGAGCGGTCGGCGCGCGGGTCCTCGTCGCGGAAACAGGGCGCGATCTGGAAATACTTGTCGAAGCCCGAGACCATGATCAACTGCTTGAACTGCTGCGGCGCCTGCGGCAGGGCGTAGAACTTGCCGGGGTGCAGGCGGGACGGCACCAGGAAGTCGCGTGCGCCTTCGGGGCTGGACGCGGTGATGATCGGCGTCTGGAATTCGCGGAACGATGCGTCCCACATCCGCCGGCGCATCGAGGCCACGACGTCCGAGCGCAGCTTCATGTTGCGCTGCATCACCTCGCGGCGCAGGTCGAGGTAGCGATAGCGCAGGCGGGTTTCCTCGGGGTATTCCTGGTCGCCGAAGACGATGAGCGGCAGCTCGTCGGCGGCGCCCAGCACCTCCATGTCGCGGATGTAGACCTCGACCTCGCCGGTGGGCAGCTTGGGGTTCACCAGGCTCTCGTCGCGGGCTTTCACCTCGCCGTCGATGCGGATGCACCATTCCGAGCGGACTTTCTCGACGTCGTGGAACACCGGGCTGTCGCTGTCGCAGAGCACCTGGGTGATGCCGTAGGTGTCGCGCAGGTCGATGAAGAGCACCCCGCCGTGATCGCGCACGCGATGGACCCAGCCCGACAGGCGGACGGTCTGACCGACGTTGGATTTGTTCAGTTCGGCGCAGGTATGGCTGCGATAGGGGTGCATCTGGCGGCTCCGGGGGTCATTCGAGGTTCGGGCCGATACACCTTGCCTGTGGCTGAAAGTCAAGCAAAGAGGGGCCGCTCCCGCAGCCCGGCGCGCCACGTCGCAAGGACGGGCCACAGGGCCGGAGGAGCGGCCCGCAGTCACATGTCGATCAGCGGGGCGATCTCGATCGAGCCGTGACCGCCCTTGAGGATCGGGCAGCCCTTGCCCATTTCCGCCGCCGCCTCGACGCTGTCGGCCTCGACGATGGAATAGCCTGACAGCGGGTTGGCGCCGCCACCGTCCTTCAGCCCGTCAGAGGTCAGGGTCGAGGACATGCCCACCGGGTTGCCGCCTTCGACCAGCTTGTCACCAAGGCCCTGCATCCAGGCGCCCCAGGCTTCCATCTCCTTTTTGCCCTCTTCCTCGCTCTCGGGCATCTTGCCGCCGTGATACGCAAACATGTATTTTGTCATAATGATCTCCTCTGTGTGGATCGGGTTGAATTCAGTCGGGAAATTGCCGTTCGAGCCGCGCCAGCACAGCCGACCAGCCGCCTTCGTGCGACGTGGTGGTCTCGCCATCCGGCAGGCCTGCATGGTGCACGGTGAACAGCGTGACATCGCCCGAAGGCACGAGGGCAAAGGTCACCCGGCTCTCGTGGCCGCGGTTGCCCTCGGCATCCTGCCAGGCCCAGGTAAAGGCCAGGTGGCGGGGCGGCGTGACCTCGGTCACCGTGCCGCTGACGTCGAAGCGGTTGCCCTCGGCGCTGCGCATATGGGCGTGCCAGGGGCCGGGGCGGGTGAAGTCGAGCGCGTGGCTCATCATCGTCCAGCCGTCATGGCCGAACCAGAGCACCACGTTTTCGGGCCGGGTGACCATCTCCCACACCCGCGCGAGCGGCGCGTTGAAGCGGCGCTCCAGCGTCAGCTCGGTTCTCTCTGCGACCTCGGTCATGTCCTGTCTGTCTCCTTGTTGAGCAGGTGCTCCAGCCGGTCGAGGCTGGCCTCCCAGAAGCGCCGCGCCTCGTCGGCCCAGCCGGCCACCGCCATCAGCCCCTCGGGGCGGATCGAATAGAGCCGCTGCTGCGCCCGCGCCCGGCGGTTCACCAGCCCGGCATCGCGCAGAACGCCCAGGTGCTGAGAGATCGCCGGCGCCGAGATGCCGAAGCCTTCGCCCAGCCGCCCGGCCGGCAGTTCGCCTTCGGCCAGCAGCCGCTCGACCATGGCAAAGCGCACCGGGTCTGACAGGGCGGCAAAGGTCTGCGGCAGGGCGCTCATGGCTATCCTGTGTTGGTTTGATGAGTCGTTGCAAAGAGTATTGGCACACCCCTTATTTAAGTAAAGCCTTAAATGAAGGCAGATCCCGCACGTTTTCCGGGCAGATCGACCGGCTTTGGCCCTTGAACCCGGCCCGCGCATGTCTATAACCCACGACAATTTGCGCCCTGCGCCCATTCCCCCCGCGCTGAACCCCGAGGTCCGATATGCCGAAAAGAACCGATATCCAGTCGATCATGATCATTGGCGCGGGGCCGATTGTCATCGGACAGGCCTGCGAGTTCGACTACTCCGGTGCACAGGCTTGCAAGGCCCTGCGCGAAGAAGGCTACCGGGTGATCCTGGTGAACTCCAACCCCGCCACCATCATGACCGACCCGGGCCTCGCCGATGCCACTTACATCGAGCCGATCACCCCAGAGGTCGTCGCCAAGATCATCGAGAAAGAGCGCCCCGACGCGCTGCTGCCGACCATGGGCGGGCAGACCGGCCTCAACACCTCGCTGGCGCTGGAAGAAATGGGCGTGCTCGACAAGTACAATGTCGAGATGATCGGCGCCAAGCGCGACGCCATCGAAATGGCCGAAGACCGCAAGCTGTTCCGCGAGGCGATGGACCGCATCGGGCTGGAAAACCCCAAGGCAACCATCGTCACCGCGCCGAAAAAGGCCAACGGCAAGGTCGACCTCGAAGCCGGGGTGCAGAAGGCACTGGAAGAGCTGGAAGAGATCGGCCTGCCGGCGATCATCCGCCCCGCCTTCACCCTCGGCGGCACCGGCGGCGGCGTGGCCTACAACCGCGAGGACTACATCCACTATTGCCGCACCGGCATGGATGCCTCGCCGGTGGGCCAGATCCTCGTCGACGAGTCGCTGCTGGGCTGGAAGGAATACGAGATGGAGGTCGTCCGCGACAAGGCGGACAATGCGATCATCGTCTGCGCCATCGAGAACGTCGATCCGATGGGCGTGCACACCGGCGATTCGATCACCGTGGCCCCGGCGCTGACGCTGACCGACAAGGAATACCAGATCATGCGCAACGGCAGTATCGCCGTCCTGCGCGAGATCGGGGTCGAGACCGGCGGATCGAACGTGCAATGGGCGGTGAACCCCGCCGACGGCCGCATGGTGGTGATCGAAATGAACCCGCGGGTGTCGCGCTCGTCCGCACTGGCCTCCAAGGCGACCGGCTTCCCCATCGCCAAGATCGCCGCCAAGCTGGCGGTGGGCTACACGCTGGACGAGCTCGACAACGACATCACCAAGGTCACGCCCGCCAGCTTCGAGCCGACCATCGACTATGTCGTCACCAAGATCCCGAAGTTTGCCTTCGAGAAGTTCCCCGGCTCCAAGCCCTATCTGACCACCGCGATGAAATCCGTGGGCGAGGCGATGGCCATCGGCCGCACCATCCACGAGTCGCTGCAAAAGGCGTTGGCGTCGATGGAATCGGGCCTTACCGGCTTTGACGAGGTCAAGATCGAGGGCGCGCCCGAGAAATCCGCCGTCATCAAGGCGATCAGCCAGCAGACGCCCGACCGTATGCGCACCATCGCGCAGGCGATGCGCCACGGTCTGAGCGACGAGGAAATCCACGGCGTCACCATGTTCGACCCCTGGTTCCTCGCCCGCATCCGCGAGATCGTCGAGGCCGAAGAGCAAGTGAAGGCCGAAGGGTTTCCGAGCGATGAGGCCGGGCTGCGCCATCTCAAGATGATGGGCTTCACCGATGCGCGTCTGGCCAAGCTGACCGGCTTCTCCGAAAAGGACGTGCGCAACCGCCGGATTGCCAAGAACGTCGTCGCCGTCTTCAAGCGCATCGACACCTGCGCCGCCGAGTTCGAGGCGCAGACGCCCTACATGTATTCCACCTACGAGGCCCCGATGATGGGCGAAGTGGAATGCGAGGCGCGGCCCAGCGACAAGAAGAAGGTCGTCATCCTCGGCGGTGGCCCCAACCGGATCGGGCAGGGGATCGAGTTCGACTATTGCTGCTGTCACGCCTGTTTCGCGCTGACCGACGCGGGCTATGAGACCATCATGGTCAACTGCAACCCCGAGACCGTGTCGACCGACTATGACACCTCGGATCGCCTCTATTTCGAGCCGCTGACCTTCGAACACGTGATGGAGATCCTGCGCGTCGAGCAGGAGCGCGGCACGCTGCACGGCGTCATCGTCCAGTTCGGCGGGCAGACGCCCCTGAAACTGGCCAATGCGCTGGAATCCGAAGGCATCCCGATCCTTGGCACCACCCCCGACGCCATCGACCTGGCCGAAGACCGCGAGCGGTTCCAGGCGCTGGTCAACGAGCTGGGCCTGAAGCAGCCCAAGAACGGCATCGCCTCGACCGACGCCCAAGCCATGGCAATCGCCGAGGACATCGGCTTCCCGCTGGTGATCCGCCCCTCCTACGTGCTGGGCGGCCGCGCGATGGAGATCGTCCGCGACATGGCGCATCTCGAACGCTACATCAACGAGGCCGTGGTCGTCTCGGGCGACAGCCCGGTGCTGCTCGACAGCTACCTGTCGGGCGCGGTTGAGCTTGACGTCGACGCGCTCTGCGACGGCGAACAGGTCCATGTCGCCGGCATCATGCAGCACATCGAAGAGGCCGGCGTGCACTCGGGCGATAGCGCCTGCTCGCTGCCGCCCTATTCGCTGCCGAAAGAGGTGCTGGACGAGATCAAGGTGCAGACCGAGGCTCTGGCGCGTGCGCTCAACGTCGTCGGCTTGATGAACATCCAGTTCGCGATCAAGGACGGCGAGATCTACCTGATCGAGGTCAACCCGCGCGCCTCGCGCACCGTGCCCTTCGTCGCCAAGGCCACCGACAGCGCCATCGCCTCGATCGCCGCCCGCGTCATGGCCGGCGAAAAGCTCTCGGCCTTCCCGATGCGCCCGCCGTATCCGGAAAACGCCGATTACGACACCGTGCTGCCGCTGGCCGATCCGCTGACCCTCGCCGATCCCGACATGCCCTGGTTCTCGGTCAAGGAGGCCGTGCTGCCCTTCGCCCGCTTCCCCGGCGTCGACACCATCCTCGGGCCGGAAATGCGCTCGACCGGTGAGGTCATGGGCTGGGATCGCAGCTTTGCCCGCGCCTTCCTCAAGGCTCAGATGGGCGCCGGCATGGTTCTGCCCGACGACGGCCGCGTCTTCTTTTCGATCAAGGACGCCGACAAGACGCCCGAGCTGGTGGAAACCGCGCAGATCCTTGATGGTCTGGGCTTCACCATCGTGGCCACCGCCGGAACGGCCAAGTTCCTGGCCGAACACGGGCTCAAGGCGGATGTGGTCAAGAAGGTCTACGAAGGCCGGCCGAACATCGTCGACATGCTGAAGAACGGTGAGATTTCGCTGGTGATGAACACCACCGAAGGCGCCGCGGCAGTCGAGGATTCGCGCGAAATCCGCTCGGTCGCGCTTTACGACAAGATCCCCTATTTCACCACCGCCGCCGCCGCCCATGCCGCCGCCCGCGCCATGCAGGCCCGCTCGGAAGGCGAGTTGGTGGTAAAATCGCTGCAGGGCTGACGTTCCGGGTCCGGGGCAGGGCCGACTGCTCTGCCCCGCAACTCAACGGATCGAACAAAAAAAGGGTGGGCACATGGCTGACGCATTCCGGCTTCTGGGACACGAAAGCAACGCCTACCAAGTTTACGCTTGGTAGGCGTTTGTAATTTATGAGGTTTTTGAGGTAGCAGTCTGTCCGTTGTGCGGGAGAAAAGTACCGCGGCAACAGTTGCCGAAAAAGCGAGGTCGGGACTTTGGATATCCCAATCTTGGCCAATATCAGTATTCGGAATGGAGCCCGACTTGTCGAGACGAAAGAGAACGAAAGGCTCTGTCGTGGTCAAGTCCATTCCACAACTGTCATTGGAGGTAGTGTATCCTCCTGCCGACCCGAAAATCAATCTCAACACATGCGGGGACCCCGACTGCGGGAATTACGGTGTGGCGCCAGACTTCGCCTTGCCGGTGTTCAAGGGCAGGAATGCCGCACAGCGCAAGTTATTGGCATCGACAAATCTTCCAGCGTTGGCGACTGGCCGTGGGGTCTACACCTTGTCCGGCGAGGACAAGCGCCAGAGGACCTCGGCAGCTTTCGAATATGCAGACGACCCTCACGTCTGGGACGACGGGCGCGTCGTGGTATGCCGCCACCAAAAAGCGAACCACGAGTGCGGAGTGTCATTCAGCCTGCTGTCCAATGAACACCTTCTCGACGAGGTTGAACGGCTCGAGACCCAGAACGGCTCCCTCGAAGGACCGGCATGCGGAAGTTGCGGCGCGCGGTACCTGGATCACCCGGATGAGTTCATCTTCAACGGTGCTCACGGGAAGTCCACCAAGGTGCGAGGTGGTCGCCCAGCGAAACCCACGGCTTTTCGCCTCATTCACAAACCGTGCAAGGGTTTGAGGGGCTCTCGGTTCTCGGTTTCGCTGGATCATCAGAGCCAGGAGAAGCAGCACGATAATGTCAGAATATTGCGTGCGTTGGTAAATGGCGCGAGTATCAACGATTTGCGGCGCCTCCTTGCTGATCCGGATACAGGCAAGAAGTGCGGTGTCAGCCGTATTTACAATCGCATTTTCTGGCTGGAAAAGACGCTACTGTCCTTTGAGCGGGCCAAGCTCCGCGAATGGAAAAGGAAGTCCGATGGTTCGGAAGAGTTCAACCACACCCGTGTGGCTCATGATGACGTTGTGATTTCGGTCAATTGGGAGAGCAAGTCTGATCGACGCCTGACCCCGGTTCACTGTTCAGTAAGCGCGGACATCCGCTCTGGCTATGTCTTTCGGGTTGACGCGAATTTCGACCCGCGGGTCGACCCGGTCCGGCTATGTGAAGAGCACTACATTCACGAGGGCGGCGGTCCGAAGGGATTGCGCCGCGAGTATACCCAGAAGTCCGGCAAAGTATTCACCGCGCCGCTACTGCACTTTCAACGCCCCAGCGGTCGGTTCGACGAAGCTGCTCTGTTTGCCAGTGCCGAGGGCAGTTGGCGGGTATTCTCGGAACGGTTGGTTCGGGCATTCGAGAGCGACCCGGCCGGCCTGATCATCCTACCGGCAGAAGTTCGCGCCCAACTCAAACATGCTGATTGTCGGCGCAGGTTGCTGGACGAGATCCGGCATCGGTATTTTGATTTTTCGGAAGCTGACCGAGACTTCCGCGGCAGCTTCAAAGGGAGCCTTGTGAAGCCTACCTATACCAAAGCTGCTCACCTCGCATGCCTACGCGACATGCTGCCCGAGGGTAAAATCACGCTGGTAGGCGAGCAGGAGAACACCATGGTTCGAGTGGTGCCACACGTCTTTCGTGACTTGATCAAGGCCGATCTCTTCGAGTGGTTCGTCATCTCTTTCGACAAGTCAGCGTCGACACCCAAGACAAACCGCAGGATCCGCGACTTCCAGAAAGACTTCGAGGCGTTCAAGGCGCGCGCATCTTCGATCACAGCCTCTGACAACTCGAACTTTGACTGGCTCACGCAGTTCTGTGCTGACGGACTGACCCCGGCGATGAATGTCGATCACAACGGACAAACCCACCCATTCTCCTTTTTCAATTTCCGCTCAGCGCAGTTCCCTCAGCTATGGGTCAGGTCTCCCGTTCAGGCCTTCGGGGAGACGCAAAAGGTGGTGGGATTTCCGCTGATCCGGAGTGCGTATCGCCGCCAATTGAAAGGCCTCGCGTTCGACCAGCTTCCGCACGATCACGCATTGCGTTCAGCCCTTGCACGCCGTGCCCTGACCTCGACTTTACAGCCAGTCTCGGCCTTCATGAACTCACTCCGTACGCGGCTGAGTCCAACAGATCGTGCGGGAGGGCGTTCAGCGCGAAATGGACCGAGCTACATCAATGGCGCCCTGTTCAATCCAGCGGTGCTGATTGCCCTGCTGAACATCTACCGCGTCTACTACAACTGGTTCGAAGCGCGGCAATACACCGGAGGCAATTCAGCCGAACATGGCGCAAGTGCCGTACCGGCCGGAACTTCTGCTATTCGTGTGCCTGGATCAGACCAAATCATCACGGTGCCGAAGCGTCGAGAGCAAGCTCCCATCCTCCGAACACCCGCGATGCGGCTGGGTTTGAGCCGCGTGCGTGACAAGGCAAGTTCGCAGCAAGCCCCCGACCCGCGGAGGATTCTTTACCGTCCGTGGCTGTTCCACGGGACGCCACTTTGGAAGAAGTTCGAGGGAAGATGACAGAGCAAAACGGGCGTCCTCAGATCAAGAGGCCCCGGCGAAAAACTTCACCGGGGCCTCTCTATGTCCCAAAATCCGGAATGCGTCAGCACATGGCCCACCCTTTTTTCTTGCTCAGTCGGTCTGTCTTCAGAACCGCAGGTCGAACTGGCGGATCAGCGACACACCGACCGTCACCTGGTGCTCGCTGCCCGAGCGGGTGACCGGGCTGTCCGCGAAATCGTTCATCAGCCGGTCATAGGCCAGCTTGCCTTCCATCGACCAGGTATCGCTCAGCTCGCGGCGGGCGCTGAACTCGGCCCCGACGGATTTCACACCACCCTCGGCGGAATAGGCGCTCAGGTTGCGGGCCGAGGCGGGGACCGAGAAATAGGTCTCGGCATATTCTTCATTGGCCAGGCTCACCCGCGGGCCGAGGCGCAGCGTGGTATAGGCGTCGGGCCGCAGGATGGCATCGGCGGCCAGATCGGCGACAACGCCTTCGTGGCCGTTGAAGCCCTTGCGCACCGCGGCCGAGACCTCGGCGAATTCCCAGGTGTATTTCGCCTTTACCCCGACCTCGAGCGTCCAGTCGACGTCGTCCATGCCCTTGAGCGCCGTATGCTCCGAGGAATCCCGCTTGCCGATGAAGCCGAAGGAGGGCGCAAAGCCGAAGCCGGTCGCATCACCGCCGCCCACCGACATCGAGCCGGCGCCGAAGGAATGCAGGCTGCCTTGGAAACTGGGGGAGGAGGTGTAGTCGTCGGATCCTTCGTAGGTCGGGCCGTAGGACAGTCCCCCGCCCAGTTCGAACGCGATGTGATTGCCCTCGGCCAGCAGGGCCGCCGGAGCAGAGGTGATCGATGCAGCTGCGAGCGCGGCCAGCAGAGGCCGGCGCATGTCCCGTCCTGTCATTCCTAGGTCCTTTCAACAATTGGGGGCCCGGTTGCCCGGACCCCGTTCACATCGATCTGCGCGATTTATTGCGCCGGTGTCAATGTCAGCGAGGCCAGCGCCAGTGCAACGTTGACACCCGAGACACTTTCGACACTGACCGGCTGCAGGCCGATCTGCTTGCCCGAGCCGCCAACCAGCGCGTTGGCGCCAAGGCCGATGCCCAGTGATGCGCCGGCCGAGACGCCGACATAGGTGCCCGCCAGGGCGTTGTCGCCGGGTTTGTTGGCGGCGGTGGTGAAGACGACCCAGGTCATGTAGCTTTTCTCGGTCATGCCGATGTCGAGGCCCAGCTTGTCCATCGAGCCGGTGTAGCGCTCGACCTCGCCGTTGCGGTGTTTGAACTGGCAGTTGACCGCCTTGGAAGAGCCGAGGAACATGCCCCAGCCGCCGTCGATGGTGCAGTCGAGCATGCCGATCTGCTGGCCGCCGACCTCGGAGGCCGGCTTGATGGTCTTCATCTTGTCTTCAACGGTGCCCTGGGCCAGGCCGCTGGTGGCAAAGGTGGCGGCGACGATGGCTGCGAGGGCGAACTTCGAAGTCTTCATGGTCATCTCCATGGTTTGTCGGAGGTGCGTTTCCGAAAGGAGGTCACACCCGAAACCTGGTGCGAAACTACCTTAAGAGCATCCACGAGGATAATTCGAAATAATCACGGTTGAGGTGAGCAATGCTTGTGTAAGCGTTGCCGCAGGTCAGGCGGTATGGCCCAGCCAGATCAGCACCACGCCCAGCACCACGCGATATACGACGTACGGCGTGAAACTGACCGAGCGCAGCAGGCGCATCATCAGCACCAGCGCCACCAGCGCCGAGAGGAAGGCAAAGGCAGCCCCGATGCCGGCCAGCCGCAGCATCTCCCAGTCGGCCTCCCCCACCACCTCGGTGCCCAGCAGGGCGCCGGAGGCGAGGATCGTCGGGATCGACATCAGCATCGACAGCCGCGCCGCGTCCGAGCGCTCATAACCCAGGTGCCGCGCGCCGGTGATCACGATGCCCGAGCGCGAGGTGCCGGGGATCAGCGCCACCGCCTGCCACAGCCCGAGGATCCAGGCATGCCGGGTCGACCAGTCGCTGGCCTCGAGGTCCGAGGCGCCCTTTTGGTCGGCCCACCAGAGCACGAGGCCGAACACCAGCATCGCCCAGCCGATCACGGTGATTGACCGCATGGCGTCATCGAGCCCGGTGATCTTGAGCAGCAGCCCGGCAATGATCACCGGGATGGTGGCGATCAGTAGCAGAAAGGCCAGTTTCGCCCCCGGCGTGTCGGTCTTGCCGCGCAGCAGGCGGGGCAGGCCGCCCAGGGCCACGCGCACATCGGACCAGAAATACAGGATGACAGCGCCCAGCGTGCCGACGTGCACCGCGACGTCGATGGCCTGGCCCTGGTCGGCCATGCCGGTGAGATTCGGCAGCAGGATCAGGTGGCCGGAACTGGAAACGGGCAGGAACTCGGTGATCCCCTGGATCACGGCAACAAGCAAAAGGTGAAAAAGCGTCATCCGGCATGACCTTATGGCAAATTTTCCATCTCTATAAACCTATTGCAAAACATAGGGAAATCGGAATATAGGTCCGTGTCGGACCTTTATATTCTGCCGTGCGGCAAAATTTCCTGCCGCAAAGTGCAAAATAACCGATATTAGGTCAGCACTACTGACTTTTCATGCCGAATGCCGTGTTGTAAAAGGCGCGGTAACAGCCAAACAACCCGGAGCTCCAGCGATATGGCCAAGCAGCCCATGTTGAAATTCGTGCAGATCGAACGCGACATGCCGGAAAAGCGCGCCGCCGACGTGCGCAACACCGACTTTGACGAGATCTATGCCGAGTTTGCCCGCGCCAAGGCCGAAGAGCAATCCAGCCGCTGCAGCCAATGCGGCGTGCCCTATTGCCAGAGCCATTGCCCGCTGCACAACAACATCCCCGACTGGCTGCGCCTGACCGCCACCGGACGCCTGAAAGAGGCCTATGAGGTCAGCCAGGCCACCAACACCTTCCCCGAGATCTGCGGCCGCATTTGCCCGCAGGACCGGCTTTGCGAAGGCAACTGCGTGATCGAGCAGTCCGGCCACGGCACCGTCACCATCGGCTCGGTCGAGAAATACATCACCGACACCGCCTGGGAAAACGGCTGGGTGTTGCCTGCCAACCCGGCGCAGGAACGCACCGAGAGCGTCGGCATCATCGGCGCCGGCCCCGGCGGTCTTGCGGCCGCCGACATGCTGCGCCGCGCCGGCATCCAGGTCACCGTCTATGACCGCTATGACCGCGCCGGCGGCCTGCTGACCTATGGCATCCCCGGCTTCAAGCTGGAGAAGGACGTGGTCATGCGCCGCAACAAGCAACTCGAAGCTGGCGGCGTGACCTTCAAGCTGAACTGCAACGTCGGCGAGGACATCTCGTTCGAAGAGATCCGCGCCGCCCATGACGCGGTGATCATTGCCACCGGCGTCTACAAGTCGCGCGATCTCAAGGGGCCGGGTTCCGGTGCCAAGGGCATCGTCAAGGCGATCGACTATCTCACCGCCTCGAACCGCGCCGCCAACTTTGGTGACAGCGTGCCGGAATTCGAAAGCGGCGAGCTGAACGCCAAGGGCAAGAAGGTCGTGGTGATCGGCGGTGGCGACACCGCGATGGACTGTGTCCGCACCGCGATCCGTCAGGGCGCCGAAAGCGTGAAATGCCTCTATCGCCGCGACCGCGCCAACATGCCCGGCTCGCAGCGCGAGGTGGCCAATGCCGAGGAAGAAGGCGTGCAGTTCGAATGGCTGACCGCGCCGCAGGGCTTTGCCGGCGATGACGTCACTGGCGTCATGGTGCAGCGCATGCGCCTGGGCCATCCCGATGCCACCGGCCGCCAGGCGCCCGAGGTGATCGAAGGCTCCGACTATGTCGAGGACACCGATCTGGTGATCAAGGCGCTGGGTTTCGAGCCCGAGGACCTGCCGACCCTCTGGGGTGCGCCCGAGCTGTCGGTGACCCGCTGGGGCACCATCAAGGCCGAGTTCGAAAGCGGCGCGACCGATCTGGAAGGCGTCTATGCGGTGGGTGACATCGTGCGCGGTGCCAGCCTCGTGGTCTGGGCAATCCGTGACGGGCGCGACTGCGCCACCGCGATCCTCAAGCGCTTCGACGCCAAGGTGACCTCGCCGATCGCCGCCGAATGATTTTCGCGGCCCCCGCGCCAGAGGGGCCGCAACCAGCATATCAATGAGACCGGGGTGGCTTGGCGCCGCCCGGTCATTCAGAGGGAGACCCTCCTATGACCAAATATGATGCCGATTGGGTGCGGGCCGAAGAAGCCAAGCGCAAGTGGATGGAAGAAAACGGCCTGTTCCGCGAGGAGCATGAGCATTCCTCCTGCGGCGTGGGCCTCGTGGTGGCGCAGGACGGCAAACCGTCGCGCAAGGTCGTCGAGAACGGCATCAACGCGCTCAAGGCGATCTGGCATCGCGGCGCGGTTGACGCCGACGGCATGACCGGCGACGGCGCCGGCATCCACGTGCAGATCCCGGTGAACTTCTTCTACGATCAGGTCCGCCGCACCGGCCACGAGCCGCGCGAGAACCAGCTGCTGGCCGTGGGCCAGGTCTTTCTGCCGCGCACCGATTTCGGCGGCCAGGAAATCTGCCGGACCATCGTCGAGACCGAAGTCCTGCGCATGGGCTATTACATCTACGGCTGGCGCCACGTGCCGGTCGACATCTCGGTGCTGGGCGAAAAGGCCAACGCCACCCGCCCCGAGATCGAGCAGATCCTGATCTCGAACGCCAAGGGCGTCGATGAAGAGCAGTTCGAGCGCGAGCTCTACGTCATCCGTCGCCGCATCGAGAAGGCCGCGGCCGCCGCCGGTGTGCAGCAGCTCTACCTCGCCTCGCTGTCCTGCCGTTCGATCATCTACAAGGGCATGATGCTGGCCGAGCAGGTCGCCGAGTTCTATCCCGACCTCAAGGACGAGCGCTTTACCTCAGCCTTCGCGATCTATCACCAGCGTTATTCCACCAACACCTTCCCGCAGTGGTGGCTGGCCCAGCCGTTCCGCATGCTCGCCCACAACGGCGAGATCAACACGCTGAAGGGCAACCTGAACTGGATGCGCAGCCACGAGATCCGCATGGCGTCGGCGACCTTTGGTGACTTTGCCGATGACATCAAGCCGATCGTGCCGCAGGGCTCGTCGGACTCGGCGGCGCTTGACGCGGTGTTCGAGGTGCTGGTGCGCGCCGGCCGCGATGCGCCGATGGCCAAGACCATGCTGGTGCCGGAATCCTGGTCCAAGCAGGCGGTGGAACTGCCGCAGGCCTGGCGCGACATGTATTCCTACTGCAACTCGGTGATGGAGCCCTGGGACGGTCCCGCCGCCCTGGCGATGACCGATGGCCGCTGGGTCTGCGCCGGTCTCGACCGCAACGGTCTGCGCCCGATGCGCTACGTGGTGACCGGCGATGGCCTGGTGATCGCGGGGTCCGAGGCCGGCATGGTGCCGGTCGACGAATCCATGGTTGTCGAAAAGGGCGCGCTTGGCCCGGGTCAGATCCTCGCCGTCGACATGAAAGAGGGCAAGCTCTACCACGACACCGAGATCAAGGACAAAATGGCCAATGCCCGTCCCTTCGGCGAGTGGGTTGGCAAGATCAGCGAACTCGACGAGCAGCTGTCGCAGGTGACCGAAAAGGCGCTGCACGAGGGCGAGGACCTGCGCCAGCGGCAGATCGCGGCCGGCTACAGCATCGAAGAGCTCGAGCAGGTACTTGCGCCGATGGCCGAGGACGGCAAGGAAATGATCGCCTCGATGGGCGATGACACTCCGTCTGCCGTGCTTTCGACCAAGTATCGTCCGCTCAGCCACTTCTTCCGGCAGAACTTCTCACAGGTGACCAACCCGCCGATCGACAGCCTGCGGGAATACCGGGTGATGAGCCTGAAGACCCGTTTCGGCAACCTCAAGAACGTGCTCGACGAGAGCTCGGCCCAGACCGAGATCCTCGTGGTCGACAGCCCGTTCATCGGCAATGCCCAGTTCGAAGAGCTCAAGACCCACTTCAACGCCGACATGGTGACCATCGACTGCACCTTCCCGGTGAACGGCGGTGACGGTGCCCTGCGCCTGGGGCTCGAGCGCATTCGCGCCGAGGCCGAGGATGCGGTGCGCTCGGGCGCTGGCCATCTGGTGCTGACCGACGAGGGGCTTGGCCCCGACCGTATCGGCATGCCGATGATCCTTGCCACCAGCGCGGTGCACAGCCACCTGACGCGCAAGGGCCTGCGGACCTTCTGCTCGCTCAACGTGCGTTCGGCCGAATGTATCGACCCGCATTACTTCGCGGTGCTGATCGGCGCCGGGGCCACCATCGTCAACGCCTACCTCGCCGAGGACAGCCTCGCCGACCGCATCAACCGCGGCCTGCTCGATGGCACCCTGACCGAGAACGTCGCGCGCTATCGCAGCGCCGTCGACCAGGGCCTGCTCAAGATCATGGCCAAGATGGGCATCTCGGTGCTGTCGTCCTATCGCGGCGGTCTCAACTTCGAGGCCGTGGGCCTGTCGCGCGCGATGTGCGCCGAATACTTCCCCGGCATGCTGAGCCGGATTTCCGGCATCGGCGTCTCTGGCCTGCAGAAGAAGCTCGAGAGCGTGCATGCGCTGGCCTACACGCAGGGCCGTGACGTACTGCCGATCGGCGGCTTCTACAAGGCGCGCAAGTCCGGCGAGAGCCACGCCTGGGGCGCGCAGACCATGCACATGATGCAGATGGCCTGTAACACCGCGTCTTATGCACTGTGGAAGAAGTACAGCCAGGCGATGCAGGCCAACCCGCCGATCCACCTGCGCGATCTGCTGGCGATCAAGCCGCTGGGCGAGGCCATTCCGGTGGAAGAGGTGGAGAGCGTCACCGCGATCCGCAAGCGCTTCGTCACCCCCGGCATGTCGCTCGGCGCGCTGAGCCCTGAGGCGCACAAGACGCTGAACGTGGCGATGAACCGCATCGGCGCGCGATCCGACTCGGGCGAGGGCGGTGAGGATCCGGCACATTTCGTGCCCGAGCCCAACGGCGACAACCCCTCGGCCAAGATCAAGCAGGTGGCCTCGGGCCGCTTCGGCGTGACCGCCGAATACCTGAACCAGTGCGAAGAGCTGGAGATCAAGGTCGCCCAGGGCGCCAAGCCCGGCGAGGGTGGCCAATTGCCCGGCATGAAGGTCACTGACCTGATCGCGCGGCTGCGGCATTCGACCAAGGGCGTGACGCTGATCTCGCCCCCGCCGCACCACGACATCTACTCGATCGAGGACCTGGCGCAGCTGATCTACGACCTCAAGCAGATCAACCCGCGCTGCAAGGTGACGGTGAAGCTGGTGGCCTCTTCCGGCGTCGGCACGATTGCCGCCGGCGTGGCCAAGGCCAAGGCCGACGTGATCCTGATCTCGGGCCACAACGGCGGCACCGGAGCCTCGCCCGCGACCTCGATCAAATATGCCGGTCTTCCGTGGGAGATGGGCCTGACCGAGGCGCATCAGGTGCTGGCGATGAACAACCTGCGGTCGCGCATCACCCTGCGCACCGACGGCGGGCTGCGCACCGGCAAGGACATCGTCATGGCGGCGATGATGGGCGCCGAGGAATACGGCATCGGCACCGCCGCGCTGATCGCCATGGGCTGTATCATGGTGCGTCAGTGCCAGTCGAACACCTGCCCGGTGGGCGTCTGCACCCAGGACGAAAGCCTGCGCGCCAAGTTCACCGGCAATGCCGACAAGGTGGTCAACCTGATCACCTTCTACGCTCAGGAAGTGCGCGAGGTGCTGGCCTCGATCGGCGCGACCTCGCTGGACGACGTGATCGGTCGGGCCGACCTGCTGACCCAGGTCTCGCGCGGGTCCGACCACCTCGACGATCTCGACCTCAACCCGCTGCTCATCACCGTCGACGGGGCGCATGCGATCAAGTACGACCGCAACAAGCCGCGCAACCCGGTGCCCGACACACTGGACGCCGAGATCGTGCGCGATGCGCAGCGCTTCCTCGAGGATGGCGAGAAGATGCAGCTGCAATACGCGGTGCAGAACACTCACCGCACCGTGGGCACGCGCACCTCGTCGCACATCGTCAAGAACTTCGGCATGCGCAACGTGCTGCAGCCCGATCACCTGACGGTCAAGCTGCAGGGTTCGGCCGGCCAGTCGCTGGGCGCCTTTGCGGCACCGGGGCTCAAGCTGGAAGTCTCGGGCGACGCCAACGACTATGTCGGCAAGGGTCTCTCGGGCGGCACCATCGTGGTGCGTCCGCCGATGGCCAGCCCGCTGGTGGCGCGCGACAACACGATCATCGGCAACACTGTGCTCTATGGCGCGACCGACGGCTATCTCTTTGCCGCCGGCCGGGCGGGCGAGCGTTTTGCGGTGCGCAACTCCGGCGCCAAGGTGGTGATCGAGGGCTGCGGTTCGAATGGTTGCGAATACATGACCGGCGGGATTGCAGTGATCCTCGGCTCGATCGGCGCCAACTTCGGCGCCGGGATGACCGGCGGCATGGCCTATATCTACGATCCCAAGGGCGCGGCCGACAAGCTGATCAACCTCGAGACGCTGACGGTAAACACGGTGCAGGTCGAGCACTGGGAGACCCAGCTGCGCAGCCTGATCGAACGCCATCTGGCCGAAACCGGCAGCCGCGCGGCCGCCGACATCCTGCAGCACTGGGAGGCCGAAAAGGCCAACTTCCTGCAGATCTGCCCGCTGGAGATGCTCGACAAGCTGCCGCATCCGCTGACCGTGGAAGAGGCGGCGGTGCCCGCCGAATAAGCGGCTCACCCGCAAGACAGAGACAGGCGCGCCGGGAACTCCCGGCGCGCTTTTTTGTTGCGCCGTCCGTCCTGTTCGCCCGAAAAAAGGGACCCGGGGCTGAGCTTTGCCCAGAAAGCCGCGCGGCAGGTGGCGAAACAATATGAGGCAACCTGTCTGGTGGCCTAGGATTGCCCCGCGACAGCCGCTAATGTGCCGGCATGGCAGGCAAGGCAAAATCCAAGAAGGCGGCCCCCCCGCGCGCACGCCCGAACCCCGGACGCTGGATCAGACGCTGGGTGCTGCGGGCGATCTCGATCGCCTTTCTTCTGGCGGCCTTTGCGGTCCTGTTGTTTTCCGTCTTCAACCCGCCTGACACGCTCTACATGCGGCAGGAACGCGCGCGGCTGGGCAAGATCGACCACGTCTGGGTGCGGATGGAGAACATTGCGCCGGTCATGGCGCGCTCGGCGGTGGCGGCCGAGGACGCGAATTTCTGCAATCACTGGGGTTTCGACGTCGAGGCGATCAAGGCGGCGATGGCCGAGGGCGGCAATCGCGGCGCCTCGACGATCAGCCAGCAGGTGGTCAAGAACGTCTACCTCTGGCATGGCCGCAACTGGGGCCGCAAGCTGCTCGAAGCCGGGATCACCCCGCTGGTCGAAGCGGTCTGGTCCAAGCGGCGCATCCTCGAGGTCTATCTCAACGTGGCGGAGTTCGACGAAGGCGTCTTTGGCGTCGAGGCGGCGGCGCGGCATTACTTCGGCGTTGGCCCAGGCGAGCTGACACCGACCCAGGCGGCTCGGCTGGCGATGGTGTTGCCCAACCCCAAGGAACGCTCGGCCAGCAAGCCCACGGCCAGCATGCGCAAACGCTCGGGCGCGATCCTCGACGGTGCGGCGACGATCGAACGCGACGGTCGCGCGGCCTGTTTCCAGTAGCGCTCAGGTCCGGGTCTTGCGGTGGCGCAGCCGTGACATGGCACGATAGACCTCGCGCCGTGCGCGGTTGATGAAGCCCAGCGGGCGATGTTCGGCGAGGCTGTTCCAGGGCAAGAAATTCAAGGTCTCGGCGCGGGCGTCCTTGTCCGGGGTATTTTCCTGCTGTGGCAGCACCAGCGCGGCCAGTTCGACAAAGTCCGCGCCGGCGGCCTCCCATTCGACGGTTGGGTCTTCGACCGGATGGGCGAGGGGGTCGGTCTGCACCACCACGCCGAAGTCAAACCGCACAGGCTCCTTGCCAAGCTCGGCCCAGAGCGCCTCGCGCAGCGCACCGGGATGGTCGGCGGGCGGCCGATCGGGGCCGCGGCCGATGGCCTTGTATTTCACCGCGCGACCGTCGCCCAGAAGGTAAGGCGTGGTGCTGTGAAAGGTCAGCCCGAGCACCGATCCCGCATGACGCCCGGCAAAGCGCCGCGCCCGGCGGGAAAGGTCGCGGTGGCGCGCCAGCAGCATCACCGCGCCCCAAGCGGCGCGCAGCAGGCGCGCCGGGCTGACCCCGTTTCCGCGCAGGGCAAGCACCGGCAGAGCGTAGCGGTTGAAGGCGGCGTATTGGTCCCGCGTGGCGGTGAAATAGGTCGGGAAATCCACCAGGATGAAGTCCTGTTCGCGCCCGTCGCCGCCGCCGGGCATCAGCTTGTCACCCGGCACCTCGAGCAGCTTGATCGCCATGCCGCGGGCATCCGCTTCGCGGTCGTCCCCCCGGCTGCCGTTGGAAAACCGCACCAGGCAAGCATACCGCGCGCCGGGCTGAAAGATGCCTTGGGCAAAGCCCTCCGGCAGGTGCTCATGCACAAGGAACTCACCTTCGACCAGTCCGTGATGCTTGGCATGCTGCCCGCGCTTGCCGGTCTCGCCCTCTGTCCAGACGGTCGGCAGGTTGGACTTGACCAGCGCGGCGATGGCCTCGGCCTCGCCCGGCTCGATGCGTTCCTCTCCCAGCCTCATAGCGTCTTGAGATATTCGATCAGCGCCAGTTTCTCAGGCTCCGGCAGCGCGGTGCCATAGAGGTGCCCGCCGTTGCCGTTGCCGATGTCCTCGGTGTCAAAGACAAAGCCTGCCTCGCAGGCAAAGCCCATGCGCGCCGTGTCGAATTCCGGGCAGCCGGTGAAGAAGGTCACGGGCCGCTCTTCGGCCGGGGCCAGCAGGTCGGCCATAGTCGGGACCGAGCCGTTGTGCAGATAGGGCGCGCGCATCCAGATGCCGTCGAGCGGCATGTTGGCATAGCCCTCGGTCACTCGGTAATTGCTGAACTGCCAGGAATATTTCGCGCCGACCTGGCCGAAATAGCCCACCATCACCTCGTCAAACAGGTCGGTGCGCTCGGGATCGGTGCCGAGCAGCGCGGCGTGGGTGACCTTGCCCAGCGCGGCGCCGCCGACGTCGTGGCAGCTGTCGCAACCTTCGCGCAGGTAGATCGCATGGCCCTCGGCGGCCAGCTCGGCATTTATGGCGGCGGGGTAGGCGGGCGGCGGCAACTCCATCAGCCAATCGGAGATCCGGTTGATCGACCGGGTTTCGAGCAGCCATTCCGGCGCGCCGCCGGCCAGCGCCGCCGAGATGTTGCGCTCGTCCAGCGAGCGGTTGTTGCCGTCCCAGTGAAAGCTGCCGTCGAGGCGGGTCTGCTGGTTCCAGACCGCGGGGAAATCCACCGTGCCGACGCGCAGGTCGTCGCCGGGCCGCAAGCCCCAACGCTCGCGCCAGAAGTTGCCCGCATCGGTGCGCCCGGGGCCATGGGCGGGGCGGTTCTCCATCCAGGCGAGGCTGTTGCGCAGCTGCGCCACCTGGGCCTCGAGCCGGGGAAAGACCACGAAGCGCAGCACCACCTTGTCGAGAAAGCTGGGCCGGCGGCCATCGGCCTCGGCGGCCTCGATCACCGCGTCGGCGGTCAGCCGGTCATCGGCGGTGGCCTTGGCGAGAAAGGTGATATAGGCCTGCAGGTCCAGCATGTGCGCCGGCGCGCCCAGCACCATGTGCTCTTCGCCGTCCACCCGGTAGGTCGAGACGTGACAGGTGCCGCAGTTGAAGCCCACCCGCTCGACCCCCACGCGCCGCACCGAGACGCCGATGGGCAGTTCGTGGCCGGGCTCTGTGAGGAAGCCGAAGGTGGCAAATCCCTCGGGGATGTCCTCGGCAAAGATCGCCGGCAGCTCGCGCCAGATGGCATAGGGAAAGCCGTCCACCTCGGCACCGATGGAGCCGTATTTGAAGTGGTCCTCGATGTCCGCGAAATGCGCCGCGGGCCAGGGTTTCACGGTGAGCCGCTTGAACTCGAGAAAGAGCGCGGCCCCCAGAAGCGCAAAGAAGAGGAAGAAAATCAGGTTCTTCATGATGCAACTCAATCGGGAATAAAATTGGACTAAACACGTATGAGTGTGGCACACTCGACCTTATTAAGCGAGAAATTTTGACCCCAAGGTATCTGTCATGGCGACCGAGCACAGCGCATTTGCCCCCTTTGAGGCCGGTTGGGACTGGGAGGCCTGGTGGCGCCCGCTGCTCCGGCTGACCTGCATCCTGATCGGCACGATGATGTTCTATCGCGGGCTGCTCAACCTGTTCGGCTATCCCGGCAACCCGGCCCGGCTGATCCTGGTGCCGGTGTTCTTTGGCGGGGTCTTCGGTATCGTGCTGATGTGGCGCCGGCTGCGCATCGGCTGGTGGATCTTCACCGCGCTGAATTTCTTCGTCGGCTTCTGGTTCATCTTCGTGCTCGAGGACATCTGGCAGCACCACGTGCTGCCGCACATCGTGTTTTCCGCGGTCTTCCTGCCGTTCTATCCGCGGATGAAACCCTCTGAGGATTTTGCCCGGCTGAAGGGGCGGGTGCTGGGGTGGCTCGGCGACAAGCTGATGGCGCTGTTGCGGGTGGGCTGTATCGTGCGCGTCATCGAGGCGGTGCCAGTGCTGCATCGCTGGGTCAACAAGCGGGTGATCCATAGCATCGTCGGACAGGCGCGGTTCCGGCCGCACACCTATTCGACCATGGCGCCTTATCCGTCGTGGTCGAGCCTGACCGACCGGCAATGGGCCGGGCGGCATCTGGGCGTCTCGTCGCTGGATCAATCCGAACTGCCGCCGCCCAAGGCGCTGGAAAAGCTCTTCGAGCGGCCCGAGGGCGCGCAGAAGATGTGCCCGAAGTCGACCTGTCTGTTCCCGGCCTTTGCGCAATACCTGACCGATGGTTTCCTGCGCACCCTGCCGGAGAAGGACCCGGTGACCGGCGTGCTCGACCCCGAAAACCGCAAGCGCAACAATTCCAACCACGAGATCGACCTCTGCCCGCTTTATGGCCGCACCCCCGATCAGACCAGGGCGTTGCGGGTCAAATCGCCGGGGCCTGAGGCGCGGGGGCTCTTGCGGTCTGAGATACACGGTGGCGAGGAATACCCGCCGCGGCTGTTCCGCGATGGTGAGATCGACCCGGAGTTCGCCGATCTCGACCCGCCGCTGGGGCTCGAGAACGTGCTGGAGGCGGAGCAGAGTGACGACCCCCGGATCGCGGCCGGCGCGCGGCAGGTGCGCGATGCGATCTTCGCGGTGGGCGGCGACCGGGTGAACTCGGTGCCGCAGGTGGCGATGATGAACACGCTCTGGCTGCGAGAGCACAATCGGCTGGCACGTGAAATCGGCCAGAGGCATCCCGAGTGGGACGATGACCAGGTGTTCGAGACCGCGCGCAACGTGGTGATCGTCGAGTTCATCAAGATCGTCGTCGAGGATTACATCAATCATATCGCCCCGGTGGAACTGTCGCTGATCGCCGATCCCGCGGTCTGCTGGGACGCGCCCTGGAACAAGCCAAACTGGATCACCACCGAGTTCAGCCTGCTTTATCGCTGGCACGCGCTGATCCCCGACCGGATCACCTGGGGCGACCAGTCCCTGCCGGTGAACAACAGCTATTTTCTCAACAACCTGCCGCTCCTGAAGGTCGGGCTGAAGCGTGGGTTCGAGGATATCTCGGCCCAGGATGCGGCGCTGCTGGGGCCGGCGAACACCACGCGGGGGCTGCTGAAGGTCGAGCGGGATTCGATCCGTCAGGGGCGGATCTGCGAGTTGGCGAGCTACAACGATTATCTGGAATACCTGGGCCGCGACCGGGTGAAGACCTTCGAGGAGATCAGCTCTGACCGCGACGTGCAGTGGCGGCTGCGGCATCTTTATGGCGACGTGGACAAGGTGGATTTCTTTGTCGGCATCTTCTGCGAGGACCGGGTGACCGCCTCGCCCCTGCCGCAGACCATCCTGTCCTTCGTGGCTTTGGATGCCTTTTCCCAGGCGCTGCCCAATCCGCTGTTGTCGCAGCATGTGTTCTCGCCGCCCAAGGGGTTCGACGAGGATGCTCACATGGAGCACCCGGCCTTTTCGCGCTTTGGCTGGGAGCAGATTGCCGGATGCACCAGCCTGCGGGAGGTGGTGGCGCGCAACGTGGCCGACGCCGAGCGGCTGGGGTTTGTCGGGATGACGCAGCCGGATTGGCAGGGGGAGTAGAGGGCCACGCAACCTTACCTTGCGCGGATCAGCGCAGCCCTTGTTTTGGGCCAAAGTCCGCGAAAACGCGTTCTGACACTGTCATTTGATCGAAGTCCAAGCGCGTTAACAGCGGCTGCAAGCCGCCGCGCATCGTCATGCCGAAGGCATGCCTTTGGCATGACGCCGCCCCTCGGCACGGCGATTTGGCTGGCGTGAGCGCGTCGCTCCGGTCTTCTTCGGATTTGGCAGAGATAAAGCGCTGCCGACCTGTTCGAGGTTCGCCGCACCGCGGCCCGTCAATGCACGGCTTGTGCTTGGGACGGGTCACGCCCTTCGCTTCGAAGGGAGCACGGTGCGCGACACAGTGCTGCCTGATGATGCCGCGAAGGCCCGGTTGTGCCGGGGTGGGTCTTTCGCGGCGGATCAGCTCTTGAACGGCGCCATGCCGGCGCGGGCCAGTTCGTCGGCGCGTTCATTCTCGGGGTGGCCGGCGTGGCCCTTGACCCATTCCCAGGTCACGTCGTGGCGCGCCTGGGCCTCGTCGAGCCTTTGCCAGAGTTCGACGTTCTTGACCGGTTTCTTGGCGGCGGTCTTCCAACCGTTGCGCTTCCAGCCGTGGATCCAGCCGGTGACGCCGTTCTTCACATAGGCGCTGTCGGTCACCACGGTGATCCTGGACGCCCGTTCCAGAGCCTCGAGCGCGTGGATCGCCGCCAGGAGCTCCATGCGGTTGTTGGTGGTCCGGGCCTCGCCGCCTTTGAGCTCGCGTTCCTTGACGACGGTGTCGCCCTCCTTGGCCTGCATCAGCGCACCCCAGCCGCCGGGGCCGGGATTGCCGGAACAGGCGCCGTCGGTATAGGCGTAGAGCTCGGGCATCGGGGGGTCTCCTTGGGGGCTGTTGTCGTCTGGATTTTTGGCGGGAGCGCCGTGTGGCGCGCGGCGGAGCGAGGGGCCAGCCCCTCGCGCTCCCCGAGGGTATTTGCAGCAAGAGGAAGGGGGGAGGGGGTGCCCGCGGGATCGGGCGTCAGGCGGGTTGGCGGAGGACGCGGGGGACCTTGAATTCGACGTTTTCGCGGGCGGTTTCGACCTGTTCGACGGTGACGTCGTAGCGGGCGCGGAAGGCGTCGATCACCTCGTTGACCAGAACCTCGGGGGCGGAGGCGCCGGCGGTGACGCCGACCGAGGCGATGCCTTCGAGGGCGCGCCAATCGATGTCGGTGGCGCGCTGGACCAGCTGCGAATAGGCGCAGCCGGCGCGGCGGCCGACCTCGACCAGGCGGCGCGAGTTCGAGGAATTGGGCGCGCCCACCACCAGCATGGCGTCGCATTGCGCGGCCATTGCCTTGACCGCTTCCTGGCGGTTGGTGGTGGCGTAGCAGATGTCTTCCTTGTGCGGGCCGACGATGGCCGGGAAGCGCGCCTGAAGCGCGGCGACGATTTCCGCCGTGTCATCGACCGAGAGGGTGGTCTGGGTGACGAAGGCCAGGCGTTCGGGATCGCGCACCGCGACATGTGCCACATCGGCGACGGTCTCGACCAGCAGCACCTCGCCCTCGGGCAGCTGGCCCATGGTGCCCACCGTCTCGGGGTGGCCGACGTGGCCGATCATGATCATCTGCAAGCCGTTCTCGGCGTGGCGCTGCGCCTCGATATGCACCTTGGAGACCAGCGGGCAGGTGGCGTCGACAAAGACCATCTCGCGGGCCTGGGCGGCCTCTGGCACCGATTTCGGCACGCCATGGGCCGAGAAGATCACCGGGCGGTCGTCGGGGCATTCGGCCAGCTCTTCGACGAAGATCGCGCCCTTGGCCTTGAGATCATCGACCACGAATTTGTTGTGAACGATCTCGTGGCGCACGTAGACCGGCGCGCCCCATTTCGCCAGCGCCATCTCGACGATCTTGATCGCCCGATCCACACCCGCGCAAAAGCCGCGCGGCGCGGCGAGATAGAGCGTAAGCTGAGGCAGGTCGGTCATGGCACTCTCCGGTTTCCTGTGGCCGAGGTAATGCTTCCGGGCGGCTGCGTCCAGTGGGGGCGCCGATCACGCGGCGGTGATTTGACCTTCCGGCGCAGGAAGCCCCGAGGCGGGGCAAAACAAATGGAGAGACAGGCATGATGAAACAGGGCATTCCCCTTGCACTGGCTTTGGCGCTGGGCGCCGGACCGCTGGCCGCCGCAGGCGACCGGCCCGAGGATGCGGCGGGGCTGTTTCCCTATTGGGATGACGCCGCCGTGGAACAGGGTGCGGCGCTTTACGCCGAGAACTGCGCCGCCTGCCATGGTGCGGCACTCGAGGGCGAGGCGGACTGGCGCGGGCGGCGCGACGACGGCGGCTTTCGCGCGCCGCCGCATGACGAGACCGGCCACACCTGGCACCATGCCGATGCGCAGCTCTTCGCGATCACCAAGCATGGCACCGAGGTGGTGACCGGCGGCGCGGTGGTGTCGGACATGCAGGGCTTTGGCGAGCTTTTGAGCGACGAGGAGATCCTCGCCGTGCTGGCCTATATCAAGGCGCAATGGCCGGAAGAGATCATTGCCCGGCACAACGAGCTGAACCGCCGCTTCGAGGAACAGCAGAACTGAGGCTCAGAGCTGCGCCGTGGCCCAGGCCACCACGAGATAGCGGCCGGTCTTGGCCACGGTGACCAGCGCCAGAAACAGCAGGAAGCGCGTGCGCAGCACCCCGGCGATGACGGTGACGCCATCGCCGAAAGGCGCCCAGCTGAACAGCAGGGTCCAGTAGCCCCACTTGGCATACCAGCGCTCGGCGCGCTCCATCGTGTGCTTGGGCACGGGGAACCAGCGGCGGTCTTCGTATTCCGCCGCAAAGCGCCCGATGGCATAGTTCAGGCAGGAGCCCAGCACATTGCCGACGCTGGCCCAGAACAGGAGCAGCGGCAGCGGCGCCGAGCCGCGCAATTGCATGCCGACGAACACGACCTCGGATTGGAACGGCAGGAGTGTTGCCGCCCCGAAGGACGCCGCGAACAGCGTGATCAGTGCCGTGAGTTCGCCCAAGACAGAGCGCCCGGATCAGCCGGCGGCGGCCGAGGCCGTGCGGTCTTCCTGATGTTCGCGAGGGGGTCGGCCAATGACCTCGCGCAGACCGTCAAGCTCGATGAAATTGTCGGCCTGGCGGCGCAATTCATCGGCGATCATCGGTGGCTGGCTGCGAATGGTCGATACCACCGAGACCCGCACGCCCTGACGCTGGAGGCTTTCCACCAGCGGCCGGAAATCCCCATCTCCGGAAAACAGGACGATGTGATCCACCCGCGGCGCAAGCTCCATGGCATCAACGGTGAGCTCGATGTCCATGTTGCCTTTGACTTTGCGGCGGCCCTGGCTGTCGGTATATTCCTTGGCCGGCTTGGTCACCATGGTGAAGCCGTTGTAGTGAAGCCAGTCGACAAGCGGTCGGATCGGTGAGTATTCTTCGTTCTCGAGCAGGGCCGTGTAATAGAACGCGCGCAAAAGTTTGCCGCGTCTCACGAACTCCTGTCGAAGAAGCTTGTAGTCGATGTCAAACCCCAGCGCCTTTGCCGCCGCATACAGGTTGGATCCATCGATGAACAGCGCAAGCCGTTCGTCCTTGTAAAACATTAATTGCCCTTCCAATAAGTCGGCTCAGGTCCGCTCCGTGAGTGAAAATTTGCGGGTGAGCCTGATAATAGGGTAGTGGAAAAGTCCCGCCCCGCAAGGCTTACTTCTAGGAAAAATGGCTATCAAGCACAACCAAAGCGGGAAAGATGCGTTGATTGCGTTGGGTGCGAACCTGCCGCTTCCCGAAAAAACGCCCATCGAAACGCTTCAGGCGGCGATTTTCCGTTTGCAGCAACGTGGTCTGGTGATTCGTTTCGTCTCTAGATTTTATGAGACTCCCTGTTTTCCGCAAGGGGCGGGGCCCGACTATGTCAATGCGGCCCTGGTCGCGGACTGGGGCGGCGCGCCGGAGGCGCTGCTGGCAATGCTGCACGAGGTCGAGGCCGAGTTTTCGCGCACCAGAGAGGTGCGTTGGGGGATGCGGACGCTGGACCTCGACCTGATCGCGCTGGACGAGGCAGTGCTGCCGGATCGCGAGACCTGGGCCGCCTGGCGGGGTCTGCCGCTCGACGAACAGATGCGCGCCGCGCCGGACCGGCTGATCCTGCCGCATCCGCGGCTTGAGGATCGGGCCTTCGTGCTGGTGCCGCTGATGGATGTCGCGGCGGATTGGGTGCATCCGGTGACCGGGCTGAGCGTGGCACAGATGTGCGCGGCGCTGGGCGCGGCAGAGAAGGCCGAGGTCAAAGCCTTGTGAGCGGGACGGTGACGCGGCGATGCGCCAAAAAACCTGCTTGTCAAGAGTTTTGATCCGCTCTAAGACCTATCCTTTCTGACAGAACTCGCCAGACGGAGATTCCCCATGGCCCGCGTGACGGTCGAAGATTGCGTTGACAAAGTCCCCAACCGGTTCGAGCTGGTGATGCTGGCCGCCCATCGGGCGCGCGAGATCTCGGCTGGTGCCGCGATCACCGTGGATCGTGACAACGACAAGAACCCCGTTGTCTCGCTGCGCGAGATCGCCGAAGAAACCCAGAGCGCCGACGAGCTGCGCGAGCGGATGATCGAGAGCAACCAGACCCAGATCGAGGTCGACGAACCGGAAGAAGACGCCATGGCGCTTCTGATGGGGGCCGAGCCCGACAAGCCGCAGGACGATGACATGTCCGAGGAAAAGCTGCTCCGCGCGCTCATGGAGGCACAGGGCCAGGGGTAACTCTGGCTCGCGGTCACAAGGGTTTGCGATGATTTCTGCCGACGACCTCATCGCGCTTGTTCGCAACTACAACCCCAAGACCAACGAAGCCTTGATTCACGCGGCCTATGACTATGGCCGCGAGATGCACGAAGGACAGTTCCGCCGCTCCGGCGAGCCCTATTTCACCCATCCCGTCGCCGTTGCCGCCATCCTGACCGAGCAACGGCTTGACGACGCCACGATCGTCACCGCGCTGCTGCACGACACGATCGAGGACACCAAGAGCACCTACAGCCAGATCTCGGAGCGTTTCGGCGACGAGATCGCGGTGCTGGTCGACGGTGTCACCAAGCTGACCAACCTGCAGCTCAATTCGACCGAGACCAAGCAGGCCGAGAACTTCCGCAAGCTCTTTATGGCGATGTCCCGCGACCTGCGGGTGATCCTGGTCAAGCTGGCCGACCGTTTGCACAACATGCGCACGATCAAGGCGATGCGGGCGGAAAAGCAGGTGCAGAAGGCGCGCGAGACCATGGACATCTATGCGCCGCTGGCCGGCCGCATGGGCATGCAATGGATGCGCGACGAGCTCGAGGACCTGGCGTTTAGGGTGCTCAACCCCGATGGCCGCGCCTCGATCATCCGCCGTTTCATCACGCTGCAGCGCGAAACCGGCGACGTGATCCAGAAGATCACCGGCGACATGCGGCTGGAACTCGACAAGGCCGGGATCGAGGCCGAGGTCTTTGGCCGCGCCAAGAAACCCTATTCGATCTGGCGCAAGATGCAGGAAAAGGAGATGGGCTTTTCCCGCCTCTCCGACATCTACGGTTTCCGCATCATCACCGACACCGAGGCCGATTGCTACGGCGTGCTGGGGGTGATCCACCAGCGCTGGCGCGCGGTGCCGGGACGGTTCAAGGATTACATCAGCCAGCCCAAGTCGAACGGCTATCGTTCGATTCACACCACGGTGTCGGGCCGCGACGGCAAGCGCGTCGAGGTGCAGATCCGCACCCGGCAGATGCACGACGTGGCCGAGACCGGCGTGGCGGCGCATTGGTCGTACCGCGATGGTGTTCGCTCGGAAAACCCCTTTGCCGTCGATCCGGCCAAATGGATTTCTTCGCTCACCGAGCAGTTCCAGGACGACGAGGATCACGAGGATTTTCTCGAGGCGGTCAAGCTCGAGATGTATTCCGACCAGGTGTTCTGCTTCACGCCGAAGGGTGATGTCATCAAACTGCCGCGCGGCGGCACGCCGCTGGATTTCGCCTATGCGATCCACACCCGCATCGGCCATGCCTGCGTCGGTGCCAAGGTCGACGGGCTACGTGTGCCGCTCTGGACCCGGCTCAAGAACGGCCAGTCGGTCGACATCATCACCGCCGACGGCCAGACGCCGCAGGCCACCTGGCTCGACATCGCGATCACCGGCAAGGCCAAGACCTCGATCCGCCGCGCCCTGCGCGAGCAGGACCGCGAGCGCTTTGTGCGGCTGGGCCGCGAGCTGGCCCGCGCGGCGTTTGAGCATGTCGGGCGCAAGGCCAAGGACAAGGTGCTGGAAACCGCCGCCCGCAACCTGCGGCTCGACGGCGCCGAGACCCTGCTGGCGCGGCTGGGCTCGGCCGAGCTGACCACCCGCGCGGTGGTCGAGGCGGTCTATCCCGACCTGGTGACCGAAGAGGGCGAGGAAATCGACCGCAAACGCGCGGTCATCGGCCTCGAGAAGGGCCAGAGCTTCCGCCGTGCGCCCTGTTGCCAGCCGCTGCCCGGCGAACGCATCATCGGCATCACCTATCGCGGCCAGGGCGTGGTGGTGCATACCATCGATTGTGAAAAGCTCGCCGATTACGAGGATCAGCCCGAACGCTGGCTCGACCTGCATTGGTCCGAGGGCAAGCACCCGGCGGCCTATGCGGTGACGCTCGAGGTCACGATGAGCAACGACGCCGGCGTGCTGGGACGGGTCTGCACGTTGATCGGGCGGCACAAGGCCAATATCTCGGATCTCGAATTCATCGACCGGAAGCCGGATTTCTACCGGCTGCATCTCAACGTCGACCTGCGTGATGCCGAACATCTGCATTCGCTGATCACCGCGCTCGAAGCCGAGAGCGATGTCGCCGCGGTGGCCCGGATGCGCGAAGTCACCCCGATCGCCGCACGCGCCGAGGCGAACTGAAAGGAACACCCTCCGTGGTTTTCAAGCGCCGCGACAGAAAGCCGACCCTGCGCGCCTTGTGGGAGTTCTTCTGGCCACGCGGCGGCTGGGGCCGGGCGGCGCGCTATGTGAAACACCGGCTGCGCCGGCTGCCCGATCCGCCGGAAAAGATCGCACGCGGCATCTGGGCCGGGGTCTTCACCACCTTCACGCCGTTCTACGCGATGCATTTTGTCGTCGCGGCCTTTCTGGCCTTTGTCATGCGCGGCAACATCTTTGCTGCGCTGCTCGGCACCTTTTTCGGCAACCCGCTGACCTATGTGCCGATTGCGGTGATCTCGCTGCAGACCGGGTATTTCCTGCTCGGCCATGATTTCTCGCCGCATATCGAGCGCACGCTGATGGGCAAGTTCGTCGACGCCGGCGAGGATCTGACGCGGAACTTCTGGGCCTGGGTCAAGGACAAGCCGCAGGACTGGCACGGGCTCGAGGTGTTCTGGGACGACGTCTTCTATCCCTACATGATCGGCGGAATCATTCCCGGCATCATCGCCGCCACGGTGGCCTATATCGTCGCCGAGCCGCTGATCCGCGCCTACCAGGCCCGGCGCAAAGGCGCGCTGAAGAAGCGGCTCGAGGCGATCCGCGCCAAGGCCGCCGCCAAGAAGGCCGCCGCCGCCAGGGAGGCCGCCAGAGAGGCGGCCCGCGAAGAGGTCCGGGAAAAAGCCGACTGATTTGCGGTTTCCCCCGCCCGTCGGCGGAGTTAGCCTGTGCGCAAATCATCCGGGGGACCCCATGCACAAACTCAGGCTTGGCGTGAACATCGACCACGTGGCCACCGTCCGCAATGCCCGCGGCGGGGCCTTTCCCGACCCTCTGCGCGCCGCGAAACTGGCGCAGGAGGCCGGCGCCGACGGCATCACCGCGCATCTGCGCGAAGACCGCCGGCACATCTCGGACGCCGATATCGACGGGCTGATGGAGGTGCTGACGGTGCCGCTCAACTTCGAGATGGCGGCCACCGAGGAGATGCAGGCCATCGCCCTGCGTCACAAGCCGCATGCGGTCTGCATCGTGCCGGAAAAGCGCGAGGAACGCACCACCGAGGGCGGGCTCGAGGTGGCGCGCGAGGAGAACAGGCTGGCGCATTTCATCGCGCCCCTGCGCGAGGCGGGCTGCCGGGTGTCGATCTTCATCGCCGCCGACCGCCGCCAGATCGAGGCGGCGCACCGGATCGGCGCCCAGGTGATCGAGTTGCACACCGGTGCCTATTGCGACGCCCATGCCGACGGCCGTTTCGACGATCGCGACCGCGAGATGGCGGCAATCCGCGACATGGCCGACCATGCGGCGTCGTTGGGACTCGAAGTGCATGCCGGGCACGGGCTGACCTACGAGACCGTCGCGCCGGTGGCGGCGCTGCCGCAGGTGGTCGAGCTCAACATCGGGCATTTCCTGATCGGCGAGGCGATCTTTGTCGGGCTCGAAGCGGCGATCACCGAGATGCGCGCCCGGATGGACGCGGCCCGCGCGCCGGCATGATCCTCGGCATCGGCACCGACCTGTGCAACATCGAGCGGATCGAGGCCATCCTCGCCCGCTTTGGCGACCGTTTCCGCAACCGGGTCTATACCGAGCGTGAACAGGCCCGCGCCGCCCGCCGCCCGCATGAGGCGGCGACCTATGCCAAGCGCTGGGCGGCCAAGGAGGCCTGCTCCAAGGCGCTGGGCACCGGCCTGCGCATGGGCATCGCCTGGCGCGACATGTCGGTGACCAACCTGCGGACCGGCCAGCCGGTGATGCATGTGACCGGCTGGGCGAAACGTCGGCTCGACGAGATGACGCCTCCGGGGCATGAGGCGATCCTGCATGTGACCCTGACCGACGACCACCCCTGGGCGCAGGCAACGGTGCTGATCGAGGCGCGGCCGCTGGGGTAGGGGGCGTTGGAGCCTTGCCCAGCGCGTTAACAGCGGCTGCAAGCCGCCGCGCATCGCCGGGCCGCGGCCCGACGACACGCAGCTCTGCGCCGTCCTCCGAGCATAGCCCCGAGCGCGTTAACAGCGGCCGAAGGCCGCCGCGCATCGCCGGGCCGCCCACCGGCGCGGCGATTTGGTTGGTCTGGGCGCGTTGCTCTGATCTTTTCCGGATTTGGCAGGGATAAAGCGCTGCCGATCCAAGCGGAGATCGCCGCACCGCGGCCCGACGATGCGCGGCTCGGCGCGCAAGCACCTCGCTACTCCCCGCGCGGAAATCGCTGGTTCTCCTCGACCACGTTCAGGTCCATGTGGTTGCGCATGTAGCGCTCGGAGGCCTTCTGCAGCGGCTGGTGATCCCAGGGATAATAGGCACCGTTGCGCAGGGCCTCGTAGACCACATGTCGCCGCGCCTGGCTCTTGCGGACCTCGGCGTCGAACTGCTCGAGGTCCCAGCGCGCCGCCGCCTCCACCCGGAACCGCTCCAGCACCTCGGCGTGATCGGACCGCTCGGCCAGGTTGGTCATCTCCTGAGGGTCGTCCTCCAGGTTGAACAGCTGCTCGGGATCGAGCGCGCAATTGGTGTATTTCCACCGCCCCGCCCGCAGCGCTACCAGCGGCGAATAGGAGGCCTCGGCGGCATATTCCATCGCCACCGGGCTCAGCCGCACCGCGCCGTTGCCCAGCGGCACCAGGCTCTCGCCGCTGGTCCAGGGCAGCACCTCGTCCATGCTGACTCCGGCCAGGTCACAGAGCGTCGGGCAGACCTCGATGGTGCTCACCGGCGCCTCGACGAGCCCGGGCGCCATCTGCGGCGCCGAGATCATCAGCGGCACCCGGGCCGAACCTTCGAGGAAGGACATCTTGAACCACAGTCCCCGCTCGCCCAGCATGTCGCCGTGGTCCGAGACAAACAGGATGATCGCCTCCTGCCGCGTCGCCTCGAGCGCTTCCATCACCTCGCCGATCTTGTCGTCGAGATAGGAGATATTGGCGAAATAGGCCCGCCGCGCCCGGCGGATGTCATCGCGGCTGATGTCGAAACCGCGCCAGTCGTTGGCGTCGAAGATGCGCTGCGAATGCGGGTCGTGATCGGCATAGTCCAGCGCCGGCATCTCGGGCAGCAGGTGTTCGCAATCGGCATAGAGATCCCAGTACTTGCGCCGCGCCACATACGGATCATGCGGGTGGGTGAAGCTCACGGTCAGGCACCAGGGCCGCGCATCATGGCCGCGCGCCATGTCATAGACCTTGCGGGTGGCGTGATAGGCCACCTCGTCGTCGTACTCCATCTGGTTGGTGATCTTGGCCACGCCCGCCCCGGTGACGCTGCCCATGTTGTGATACCACCAGTCGATGCGCTCGCCGGGCTTGCGGTAGTCCGGGGTCCAGCCGAAATCGGCCGGGTAGATGTCGGTGGTCAGCCGCTCCTCGAAGCCGTGCAGCTGGTCAGGCCCGACAAAATGCATCTTGCCTGACAGGCAGGTGTGATAGCCGGCGCGGCGCAGGTGATGGGCATAGGTCGGGATCGACGAGGCGAACTCGGCGGCATTGTCATAGACCCCGGTGCCCGACGGCAGCTGCCCCGACATGAAGCCCGCACGCCCCGGCGCACAGAGCGGCGAGGCAGTATAGGCGTTGGCAAAACAGGTCGAGCGCAGCGCCAGCTTCCGCAGGTTCGGGGTGTGCAGCCAGTCGGCAGGACCATCGGGAAAGAAGGTGCCGTTGAGTTGATCGACCATGAAGATCAGGATGTTTGGCGCGTCCGACATGGAAATTCCTCGTGATTTGGCCGCAGCTTGGCAGGGCGCATGGCCCCGCGTAAAGCCCCCATCGCTTGACACCTTCGGCAGGGGACCGCATGTAGCCTGCGACAGACAACCCGGGGAGCCCCATGTCCATGGCCGAGGAAAAGAAAGGCAATGCGATCGTCGAGACGGTCAAGACCATTGTCTATGCATTGCTGATTGCGGGTGTCTTCCGCACGCTGTTCTTTCAGCCGTTCTGGATCCCCTCGGGCTCGATGAAGGACACGCTGCTGATCGGCGACTTCCTCTTCGTGAACAAGATGGCCTACGGCTATTCCTATGCCTCCTGCCCGTCGATCATCGTGCCGCGTTTCGGCATCGATCTGGATGCCACGGATTTCTGCGGCTGGGCGGATGGCGACAATGACCGGCTGTTTGGCTCAGAGCCCGAGCGCGGCGATGTCGCGGTGTTCCGGCATCCGGTGACCGGCCGCGACTTCATCAAGCGCGTGGTGGGCCTGCCGGGTGAGAAGATCCAGGTCAAGGCGGGCGTGCTGCACATCAACGGCACCCCGGTCGAGCTGGAAGAGGATGGCCTGTTCGAAGAGGTCGCCGGTCCGCAGGGGCCGCAGCGGCTCAGCCCGCGCTGCTCGAACGCGCCGGTGGGCGAAGGCGCGATGTGCCAGAAGCAGAAGTACATCGAAACCCTGCCCGAAGGCACCCGCCATTCGATCCTCGATATCGGCCGGCAGTCGTCGGACAACACGCCGGTCTTTACCGTGCCCGAGGGGCATTACTTCATGATGGGCGACAACCGCGACAATTCCACCGACTCGCGCTTTCCGCAGCAGGTCGGCGGCGTCGGCATGGTGCCCTTCGAAAACCTCGTCGGCCGGGCAGATCGGGTGATGTTCTCCTCCGGTGGCAGCTCGATGCTGTACTTCTGGACCTGGCGGGGTGATCGCTTCTTCAAGAGGATCGAGTGAAGCTCTCGGCGGAACTGAAGGCGCTGCAGGCGCGGGTGGGGTATGAATTCTCCGACCCGCGTCATCTGGTGCGCGCGGTGACCCATGCCTCGATGTCGACGCCGACGCGCAGCGACAACCAGCGGCTCGAATTCCTCGGCGATCGGGTGCTGGGCCTCGTGATGGCCGAAGCGCTGCTGGCCGCAGACACCCGCGCCACCGAGGGTCAGCTGGCGCCGCGCTTCAATGCACTGGTGCGCAAGGAGACCTGCGCCGACGTGGCCCGCCAGATCGATCTGGGCGCGGCGATGAAGCTCGGCCGGTCGGAGATGCTCTCTGGCGGCCGGCGCAAGATGGCGCTGCTGGGGGATGCGATGGAGGCCGTGATCGCTGCCGTCTACCTCGATGGCGGCTTCGACGCGGCCAAGGCGCTGGTGCTGCGGCTCTGGGGCAAGCGCATCGACAAGGTCGAGGATGACGCCCGCGACGCCAAGACCAGCCTGCAGGAATGGGCCCAGGCCCGTGGCCAGAAGCCGCCGGTCTACGACCAGATCAGCCGCTCTGGGCCGGACCATGCGCCGGTCTTTGTCATCGAGGTGCGGCTCGACAGTGGCCAGAACGCGCGCGCCGAGGCCGGCTCGAAGCGCCAGGCCGAACATGCCGCCGCCAAGGCGCTGCTCGACAGCCTGACTGAGGGCTGACCGGGGCCTGCGCTGGCAGGCCCCGACGATCCGGGTGCGCTCTAGAAAAAGGACAGCACGTGGGCGATCGCCCCCGAGGTATTGACCGCCAGCGTCAGGCTGAAGGCCAGCGCCGCGGTGGCAATCTTCTGCCGCGGTTCCAGCTGGCCGAGCTCGCGGCGCAGGTTGCGGGTCTCCTCCTGCGGGATCGGTTCGCACATCAGCCGCCGCACCAGTGTCTCGTGCCGCCATTGCGCATCGGCGCCGGTCAGCCGCGCCGTGCCGGTCCTGCGGGCGCGGCGCTGGAGGTCGCTGCGCGTGGCCGAACCGGGCTGGCCGGGCCGCGCCGGCGGACGGGCCAGCGCATCGAGAAAGGTGATCCGGTCGAGCACGGTGCCGGCATCGAGCCAGGCGATCTCGGCCACCGGATGGCGCGCCACCAGCGCCTGTGTCAGCCGCGCCAGTTCCAGCTCAGCCGTCTCGGCGTCGGCGGCCGTGACCGTGAGCGCAAAACTGCGCGTTCTACCCCGGCCGGTGGCCTCGAGCGTCACCGCAGAGGGGGGCGTGCCCGGACGGCAGAACCTTTCGATATCCATCCGCATCCGGGCTTCGGTGAGGTCGGGACGTTTGTCCGCCCCGACAGGCAGGCGCAGCCGCGCGGTGCGTGAGACCAGCGCCTGTTGTGACTTCGGGATTGTTTCGATGTGAGTGATCATTCGGCGAACCTAGGCAGCGATTCGGGCCCAAATTCGGGCCAATTATAGCAAGAGCGCCTGATTGTTGCGAAAGTTGTGGGCAATTTCGCCATAGTGCGCGTCAGATCGTGAACAATGATTTTTCGGCAGGCCCGTGTCGCGACCCCCGGGGCAGTCTGGCCGGGGGGCGGTTTCACCTCTGGTTTTAAGGGCGGATCTGCGTTACTCGCAGTGGATTGTTGACAGGAAACCTGACCCCATGACCACACGCGCCGGATTCGTCGCCCTGATCGGAGAGCCCAACGCGGGCAAATCGACCCTCACCAACCGCATGGTGGGGGCCAAGGTGTCGATCGTGACCCACAAGGTGCAGACCACCCGCGCCCGCATCCGCGGCGTGGCGATCGAGGGCGACAGCCAGATCGTCTTTGTCGACACGCCGGGCCTCTTCACACCGCGCCGCCGGCTTGACCGGGCAATGGTCGCCGCGGCCTGGAGCGGGGCGGCAGATGCCGATATCGTCGTGCTGCTGGTCGAGGCGCATCGCGGCGTGACCGCCGGCGTCGAGAGCATCCTCGAAGGGCTGGAAGACATCGGCAAGGGCCGCCGGGTGGCGCTGGCGATCAACAAGATCGACCGGGTGAAATCCGACGTGCTGCTGGCCCTGACCGAGGATCTGAACGCGCGCTTTGCCTTTGAAGAGACCTTCATGATCTCGGCCGAAAAGGGCTATGGCTGCGACGATCTGAAGAAATGGCTGGCCGAGCAACTGCCCGAAGAGCCTTGGCTCTATCCCGAGGACCAGATTGCCGATCTGCCGCTCAGGATGATCGCCGCCGAGATGACCCGCGAGAAGCTGACCCTGCGGCTGCACCAGGAGCTGCCCTACCAGCTGACCGTCGAGACCGAGAACTGGGAAGAGCGCAAGGACGGCACCGCGCGCATCGACCAGGTGGTCTATGTGGCGCGCGACGGCCACAAGGGCATTGTGCTGGGCAACAAGGGCGAGTCGATCAAGGCGATCTCCAAGGCCGCACGCGAAGAGCTGGAAGAATTCCTCGGCCGCCGGGTGCACCTGTTCCTGCAGGTCAAGGTGCGCGAGAAATGGCTGGAAGAGGCCGCGCGTTATTCCGAGATGGGTCTCGATTTCCGCGACGGCAATGGCTGAAAAAGGCGTCGGGGCTCCGGTAGATCCGACCGGAGCCCCGACAGGTGCCGGCGCCTCTGGGGAGAGAGCGACACGCCGGCGCGCCACGAGACAGACAGGGGCGGCGGGGACAGACACCCGGTTCCAGTATGCGCCCCGGCCTGCGACGGGCGGGACCCTGCTGAACGCCCGCTCGCGGCTGAGGGAACGTGACTGTGTCTCTGATGTAGATCGCCGGGCGAGGTAATCAAATGACAAAATCGGTCAAGGTGTTCCTGTCATGCGGTTGACGGCAGATTTCTGGGTGGCGGCCTATATCGCGCGGCTCAGACAGGCGGATATCCCGGCCTTCGTGGTGGCGCATGGCGACGACACCTCGGGCATGGTGATGGTCAAGCTCAACACGCTGGACGGCGAGGCGCGGCTTTATCACCGGATGCACGACCTGATGGCCGACGAAACTCGCTGGCAGGAGATGCAGGCCGGCCCCGAGGCCGAGGTCGACGCGGCTCTGGCGCGGCAGCGGGCGATGGACCCCGACCTCTGGGTGATCGAGGTCGAGGACCGCGCCGGGCGCCACCTGCTGGACAGCGGCGGGCTTTGAGGCCAGCGTGGCCGGCATGGATTGGCGCGACACCGGCATACTTCTGAGTATCAGGCATCATGGCGAGACCTCGGCCATCGTCGAGGCCTTCACCCCCGAACACGGCCGCCACGCCGGCGTGGTGCGCGGCGCCACCAGCCGCAAGCTGGGCCCCGTGCTGCAGCCCGGCGCGCAGCTCGACCTGCATTGGCGGGCGCGGCTGGAAGAGCATCTGGGCGCCTTCACGGTGGAACTGCAGCGGTCTCGCGCGGTGCAGGCGATGGGCAGCCGGCTGGCGCTTTCCGGGCTGAACGCGGTCTGCGCGCTGCTGTCCTTCTGCCTGCCCGAGCGGGAACCCCATGGCGCGCTCTACCTGCGCAGCGAGCAGCTGCTCGACTTGCTGGGGCAGGACGATCTCTGGCCGCTGGCCTATCTGCGCTGGGAAATGGCGCTGCTGGAGGAACTGGGCTACGGCCTCGACCTCTCGGCCTGCGCGGTGACGGGCGCCAGCGAGGGGCTGGCCTATATCTCGCCGAAATCCGGCCGCGCGGTCTCTGTCGCGGGCGCCGGGGACTGGGCCGACCGGCTGCTGCCCCTGCCCGAGGTGATGCTGGGCCGCGGACCGGCCGAGACCGCCGAAATTGCCGCCGGGCTGCGGGTTACCGGCTATTTCCTGTCGGAGAAACTGGCGCCCGCGCTGGGGCATCGGCCCCTGCCCGAGGCACGCGGGCGGTTTGTCGAGCGGCTGCGCTAGGGATTTTCACGGGCCGCCTGCGGCGGGCAGGTTTTTGGGAGATTGGGCGGGTGTGAGCCCTTTGAGGTCCGGGGGTTGCGTGGGGTCGGAGGGAGGTGCGGCGTATTTTGGAAAGAGAAGAAGATCAGGTCTGGCGTGGCGGGCGAAGACGGGCGTTTCGCGGTTGGAGTCGTTGCGCATGTGCCTCCTGAGGCCCGGGGGTGGTGCGGGGTCAGGGGGCGGTGCGGCGTATTCGGGAAAGAGAAGAAGGTCAGTTCTGGCGGGGGGTGCTGATGAAGACCATTTCGCGGCCAGCCTCGTTGCGCAGGGTCAGGCGGGTGCCGTCGATTTCCGACAGGGTCATGTCGCGCAGGGCGGTGATGAAGGCGGCTTCCTGCTCGAAATGCAGGCACATGCGCTGGGTGAGGGCGAGGCTTTCGGCATTGAACCCGGGCATCGGGCGGGTCTGCACGCCGAAGAAGCGGTTGCAGGGCGTGCTGCCGGCGATCTGGGCGGGCGCCGGGAAGCTGAGCGTGGCGCTGGCCTCGAAGGGGGCGCCGTCGATGCTCTGGAGTTTCCAGAGGATGTCGGTGTCTTGCGCACCGCTCAGCGTCGCTGAGAGGCTGGCAAAGGCGGATGTGGCCGCGGCGAGGAGTGTCTGTGTCATGCGCTCAATCTAACCGCCCGGGCGCGGAGCAACAGCCCGGTAACAGGCTTTGTCATTCCGGCACGGCGGAAAACACCATCTCGCCGCCCTCGTCGTTCGACAGGATCAGCGTGTCGCCCTGAACCTCGGCCAGGGTCATGGCGCCCAGTGCGGCGAGATAGGCCTGTTCTGCCCCCAGATCGGGGCAGGCGCGGCGGGTGCTGCGCAGCGGGCCGGTGCCGAACCAGGGATAGGGTTTTGTCTGGCTGCCGGAGAAGCTGTTGCAGGGGCCGCGGCCGGTGATCTGCCCCTCGGCCGGAAAGGCGAGCGTCGCCTCGGCGGCAAACAGCCGGCCGTCGAGGCTCTGCAGTTGCCAGGTGACATCACCGGCGCCATAGGCGGCAAGCGTTTCATCGCTGTCGCAGGTCGACAACAGGGTGGCGGCGATCAGGGGCAGGGCTAGTTTCATCCTTCTGACATAGGCGACAGGCGCGGAAATGAAATATCCCGCAAGCTCTCTTCACTGTCAGCCCCTTGAGAGATAGAAGCGAACACATGCGTTGGACCCTGCCAAATATCCTCACCGTGCTGCGGCTTGCCGCGGCTCCTGCCGTGCCGCTGATGTTCCTCTACTGGGCCCGGCCCTATGCGGATATCGCGGCGCTGGTGCTGTTTCTCACCGCGGCCGTGACCGACTGGTTCGACGGCTACCTGGCGCGGGCCTGGAAGCAGGAGACCAAGATCGGCACCATGCTCGACCCGATCGCCGACAAGGCGATGGTGGTGATCGCGCTGATGGTGATCGCGGCCTATTCGTCCTATTCACCCTGGCTGGTGCTGCCGGCGACGGTGATCCTGTTCCGCGAGGTCTTTGTCTCGGGGCTGCGGGAATTCCTCGGCGACGTGGCGGGCACGCTCAAGGTGACCAAGCTGGCGAAATGGAAGACAACCCTGCAGATGGTCGCGATTGCGGTGCTGTTCAGCCAGGGTATCTTTGAGCATTATTTCGGCATGTGGTCTTATGGCATGGACCAGCAGATGGTGGTCGACATCCTCGAGCGGCGCGAAAGCGACGAGATGGGGCTGACCTGGATCTACAGCGGCATGTTCTGGTCGGGCTACATCGGGCTGGTGCTGCTCTGGGTGGCGGCTGCTCTGACGCTGATCACCGGCTTTGACTACTTCCGCAAGGCGCTGCCGCATCTGAAGGAGGAAGGCTGATGGACGTGCTCTATTTCGCCTGGGTGCGTGAGCGGATCGGCGTGCCGAAGGAGCGGGTCGAGACCGGGGCGGCCACGGTCGCCGAACTGGTGGCCGAGTTGAAGGCGCGCGAGCCGCGCTACGAGGCGGCCTTTGCCGATCTCTCGGCCCTGCGCGTGGCGGTCGACCAGGAGCTGACGGATTTCGACGCGGCGCTGGAAGGCGCGCGCGAGGTGGCCTTCTTTCCGCCGATGACCGGGGGCTGAGGCCGATGCAGGTACGGGTGCAGCAGGAGGCTTTCGATCTGGGCGCCGAGGCCGCGGCCTTTGCCAGCGCGCAACGCGACATGGGCGCGGTCGTCACCTTCACCGGCATCGTGCGCGACGGCGCGCAGGGCGGCATGGTGGCGATGGAGATCGAGCATTATCCGGGCATGACCCAGAAGGCGCTCGAGGCGATTGCCGCCGAGGCGGTCGAGCGCTGGGGGCTGGGCGATGCCCTGGTGATCCACCGGCTCGGGCGTCTGGGCCGGGACGAAATGATCATGATGGTCGCCACGGCGGCGCGGCATCGCAAGGCGGCTTTCGAGGCGGCCGAGTTCCTGATGGACTATCTCAAGAGCCGGGCGCCGTTCTGGAAGAAAGAGATCGGGGCGGACGGAGCTGAATGGGTTGCCGCCAGGGACGAAGACGAGGCTGCGTTGACGCGGTGGTGAGTAGGCCTTTGACGAGTCACATTTGGTTTCATACGGCCACGGCCTCTTAACGGTCATTCTTGAGCCAAAGCGCGTTAACAGCGGCCAAAGGCCGCCGCGCATCATGCCAGAGGCATGCCTTCGGCCTGACGGGCCGCCCCACGGCACGGCGATTTGGCTGACAAGAGCGCGCCGATCTGATCTTTTCCGGATCTGGCTGGAATAAAGTGCTGCCGATCTGAGGTCGGCTCGCCGCACCGCGGCCCGACGATGCGCGGCTCGCGCCATGGCCGTCAGCGGTCGTGCATGCCTTTTCCCTCGAGGATGCGCGGTGCCCATTTCTCGACCCGCTTCGCGCGGGTGCTGGACTGCTTGGCGCCCGAGATATGCAGGATGTAGCCGCGCTGGCGGCCGGGGGTGAGGGCGTCGAAGGCGGCGCTCAGGTCGGGGTCGGCGTCGAGGGCGTCGACAAGCTCGTCCGGGCGCTCCAGGTCGTCCTTGGGGAAGTCCACCCTCAGACCCGCCGCCTCGACCGCGATCGCCCGCAGGGTGTAGTCGCGGATCACCGCCGCGCGCCCTTCGATCTCGGACAGATCGGCAAAGGTCAGCATCCGCACCGAGCGGGAATTCGGCCCCGGCGCCACCAGCAGGCCCTCGGGGTCGTCCAGCAGCACGCCCTTGAAGAATGCCAGCGCGCAACGCTCCTTGAGGCCCCAGACCACGGCGACATTGCTGCCATGGGCGCAATAGACCGGGCCGCGCCACTTGAAGGCCTCGTCAAGCGGGGTGTCGAGCAGCATCGCCCGCAGCGCCCGCAATTCTGCCTGCCAGCTCTCGCGCTTGTCGAACCAGATGCCACAGCGGCGGTCGGGGGTGCCCATGGATGTCTCCTTGTTGCCGATCCTGCCTCAGCCCGGCGCCAAGGCAACAAAAAACCGCGCCGCCCGAGGGCAAACGCGGTTTCCTTCACAAGAGGGGGGGCCGGGATCAGCGCTTCAGCGAGTCGCGAATCTCCAGCAGCACATCCAGCTGGCTGGGGCCGGCGGGCTTGGTTTCGGCCGGGGCCGCGCTGTCTTCTTCGCGCATCGCGGCTTCCTTGATGCGGTTGACGCCCTTGACCAGCAGGAACACCACGAAGGCGATGATCAGGAAGTTGACCACCGCCATCAGGAAGGACCCGTAGGCGAAGATCGAGGCTCCGGACTCGCGCGCGATCTCGAGGCTGGAACCCTCGGGCACGCTGCCAGCGAGCACCACGTATTGGTCGGTAAAGTCGATGCCGCCGGTGAACAGCCCGACGATGGGGTTGATCAGGTCGTGCACCACCGATTGCACGATCGCGGTAAAGGCGGCGCCGATGATGATGCCGACCGCCATGTCCATGACATTGCCCTTGGCAATGAAGTTCCGGAATTCCTGAAGCATGTCTGTCCCTTCGCTTTTGTCCTCACGCGGTCCTTTTGGCCCTGCCACGTGATGTTGCGGGAATAGGGGCTTCCCGCAAGCGCTTTCATGGGAATTGGGCGGGCCGGTTCCCCGGACCGCCCGCAGGCTCAGCAGGGCAGCGTGCCGGTCAGAACGTAGCGCAGGATATCGACCACCTGCGACGGCTCGCGCGCCACGGCGAGGGCGGCGGCGTCGACCTCTTTCAGCGCGTGGTCATGGTCGGGCTGCTGCAGGATGATCAGCGACTTGCCAAGTGCGGCGGCATAGCCCGCGTCAAAGGCGGCGTTCCACTGGCGGTATTTCTCGCCGAAGCGCACCACCACCACATCGGCCTCTTCGATGCCCTTGCGGGTGCGGATGGCGTTGACCATGGCGCCTTTGTGGTCGTGCCAGTACTTGTTGTCCTCGGCGCCGAGGATCGCCACGCCGCAATCATCGCTGGCGGCGTGATCGGTGACCGGGGCGGTAAAGACGATATCGAGGCCCTGGGCGCCTTCGGTGATCTGCTCGCGCCAGTCGGTGTGGATTTCTCCGCTGAGATAGACATTGAGGGTCATGGCATGCTCCGTAAGAAAAGGCCGGGGGATTTCCCCCGGCCTAGCATTGCCCTGTCAGAAGGTCGATACGCGGGTCAGTAGCCGGTGCCGCGCAGCACCACCTTGAAGGTGCGGCCGATCAAGGTAAGATCAGTGACAAACGACAGCTCGCGGAAGTAGCGGGCGTCAAAGATCGCGCGCTCGGAAAAGCTGCTCTCGTTGCGGGCCGAGGTCTGCCAGATGCCGGTGATGCCGGGGCGCATGGCGTAATAGGCGGTGCCGGGATAAAGCCCGCGCTGGTCCACCATCATCGGCCGTGGACCCACCAGCGACATGTCTCCCATCAGCACGTTGAACAGCTGCGGCAGCTCGTCGATCGAGGATTTGCGGATGAAGGCACCGATCCGGGTGATCCGCGGGTCCGACCGCAGCTTCTGGCTGTGATCCCATTCCAGCCGCGCGGCCGGGTTGCTGTCGAGATAGGTCTGCAGCCGGCCCTCGGCGTCATGCACCATGGAGCGCAGCTTCCACATCCGGAAGACCTTGCCATTGCGGCCGATCCGCGCCTGGCGGTAGAACGGCGAATGGCCGTCCAGCGCGATCAGCAGGCAGAGCGGGGCAAGCAGCAGCAGCACCGGCGGCAAGGCCAGCAGAACCACGAAAACATCCAGGACGCGCTTTGCCCACTGCCGATAGGCGCCGCGGACCAGCGGTTGAAACTCTTTAACAAATAGGCTGTCGGAGGAGGCTCTCTGAGCGGTCTCCACCGGACGCACATGCATTGTCAACGTCATGCCCTCCTGAGGCGGTCAATGACGAAGCGCCGCGCACCGTTTCATGTCTGCAGGCACACCTGATCCACCCGCCGAAGCGGAGCGAACACAAGGTCCCTCTTGTCGTAATTCAAGGCAGCAGCATCACCGAAATGGTGTCACATGCAGCGTGCAGACCGTAACCGTACACTTCACTCCCAAGTGAAAGCTTCAACCCCCAAGTGCCGTTTGCAAAAAATGTAGTCACCGATTGGCACGGCGTTTTTTGCTCGACTGAGAGAAAAATGGCCGGTCATCATTCTGCCGTCAAGTTGCCTCAAATGCCGTTCAACCTTAACGAGAGCGGCTGGATGCCTGCCTGAAAACTCACGGAAAAGTGGAATTGGCGGGTGGGTGAGTCGGTGATTCGGGCGCGTTGAGCGGCCAGGTTCGGCGGCGCCGCTTGATGCGGAAATACATCTTGGACGGGTATTTGGGGTAGGATTGTAGTCTGCGTGTTGACAATGCAGCTGGATTTGTGTGGCACAACACCCCGTGGAAACAGTGAAGCGCCTAGTATATCGTTATTTTTCCCGGTTCCGGGGTCGGATTTTCCGCTCTTTCCCCTTGCCAGCCGTCCTGGTCACGGGTCTCGGACGGGGTGTCCGGCCTTTCAAAGGTGAGGTATCGCACATATTCTGACGCGAAGCAGCATCGAATTTGCCCGGGACTCCGCCCAATAATTCTTTGTGATGCACGCACCACTCTTCTTATGAGAGTGGTCAATCCGCCGGTTTTGCGGAGATTGGTTCCGGTATCGCCTTGCAATCATGGCAGTGATTCGACCGTCGCGCCCCTGCCAGCGTTGCAAGGCCGCGGCCAAACCACTATTGCCATGGGGAAATCCAACCATGGGGTCCGGCGGCATGGCACATCATCTCTATCAGCGCGATCTGCCGGAGGGGCTCGACCTGGGGCCGGTGGTCGCCATCGATTGCGAGACCATGGGCCTGCAGCCGCATCGCGACCGGCTTTGCGTCGTGCAGATGTCCTCGGGCGACGGCACCGCGCACCTGGTGCAGATCGAAAAAGGCCAGTCCGAGGCGCCGAACCTCTGCCGCATGCTGGCCGATCCGCAGGTGCTCAAGCTCTTTCACTTCGGCCGCTTCGACATTGCCGCGCTCTACAACGCCTTCGGCACCCTGGCCGCGCCGGTCTATTGCACCAAGATCGCCAGCAAGCTGGTGCGCACCTACACCGACCGGCACGGGCTCAAGCATCTGCTGCAGGAATTGCTGAGCGTCGACATCTCGAAGCAGCAACAGATGAGCGACTGGGGCGCGGCGGAGCTGACAAGGGCGCAGATCGACTATGCCGCGTCGGACGTGCTCTACCTGCACCGGCTGCGCTCGGTGCTGGATGAGCGGCTGGCGCGCGAGGATCGGGTGGCGCTGTCGCAATCCTGTTTCGACTTCCTGCCGGCGCGGGCCCGGCTGGATCTCGCCGGTTGGCCCGATCAGGATATCTTTGCGCACTAAGCGCGTTGCACCCCGCGGCAGCGCACCTAGATTGAGTTCAGCTGCTAATGAAAGGCCGCCCATGGCCGTGACCGAGACATTTCATTCCACGGTGGTCGCAGGGCTCAAGGTGCTTCTGCCGCTGACGGCGGTCGGCCTGCTGGCAACCATCTTCCTGCTGTCGCGCGGCGGGTCGGATCAGCCGGAGCTCACCTTCTTTCAGGATGCCTCGGAAATCCCCGAGCGGGACACCGTGACCGCGCCCTATTACACCGGCAGCACGCCCGAGGGGCACGCCGTGTCGATCACTGCCGCCAGCGCTCAGCCGATGGCCGACGATCCGGCCGGAGTGCTGGCCGACGGGCTGAAGGCCAGCTTCCGCCTGACCGACGGCTCGCGGATCAACATCACCGCCGATCAGGCCGGGGTGAATGAACCGGCCGACCGCATGTCGCTGACCGGCGGCGTGGTGATCGACAGCTCGATCGGCTACCTGCTCGAGACGCCGGGGCTGCAATCGGCGCTGCGCGCGGTCAATGTCGACGCGCCCGACGGGGTGACCGGCACCAGCCCGATCGGCGATCTCAGCGCCGGCGCCCTGCGCATTCGCGACACAGGCCGCGAAGGCGAAGTGCAAATGTTTTTCACAAAGGGCGTTAAGCTGGTATATCAGCCGGCAAAAGAGCCCCCCGAGGAAGGTGAAACCCCATGACCCCCAAACGTTTGCTCTCGGTCGTGCTGCTGTCGCTGCTGCCGGTCGCGGCCCTGGCGCAGGGCGCCCAGGTGGGCTTTGGCGCGCTTCAGGCCGACCCGGATGCGCCGGTCGAGGTCACCGCCGAGAACCTGACCGTCAACCAGAACGACGGCACCGCGCTCTTTACCGGTGACGTGATCGTCGGGCAGGGCGAAATGCGGCTGTCGGCCCCGCGGGTGCTGGTGGTCTATGCCGAGGACCGTTCGGCCATCGCCCGGCTCGAGGCGCGCGGCGGGGTGACGCTGGTGTCTGGCGAAGAGGCCGCCGAGGGCGACAGCGCCGATTACGATGTCGAGGCCGGGATCATCGAGATGACCGGCAACGTGCTGCTGACCCAGGGCGGCTCGGCCCTGACCGCCGACAAGATGGTCGCCGACATCAAGGCCGGCACGGCGCGGATGACCGGCCGGGTCAAGACCGTGCTGCAAAGCTCGGGTGCCAGCGACTGACATGACCGCCCCAGATCTGACTTTGACCGAAGGCTCCGCCGGGCTGCGCATCGATCACTTGCGCAAGAGCTACCGTAAGAAGGTGGTGATCCGCGATGTCAGCATGGAGCTGCAGCGCGGCGAGGTGGTGGCGCTGCTCGGTCCCAACGGCTCTGGCAAGACGACGACCTTCTACTCGGTGGCCGGTCTGGTCTTTCCCGAAGGCGGCAAGGTGACGATCGACGGCCAGGACGTGACCACCATGCCGATGTATCGCCGCGCCAAGCTGGGGATCGGCTATCTGCCGCAGGAGATGTCGATCTTTCGCGGCATGAGCGTCGAGGACAACATCCGCGCGATCCTCGACATTGCCGTGCGCGACGGCCGGCGGCGGCGCGAGCGGCTCGAAGAGCTGCTGGGCGAGTTTCACATCGAACACCTGCGCCGCGCCCCGGCGCTGGCGCTGTCGGGCGGGGAACGCCGCCGGGTCGAGATTGCCCGCTGTCTTGCGGCCGAGCCCAAGTACCTGCTGCTCGACGAACCCTTTGCCGGCGTCGACCCGATCTCGGTCGGCGACATTCGCGGGCTGGTGTCGGACCTGTCGAACCGCGGCATCGGCGTGCTGATCACCGATCACAACGTCCGCGAAACGCTTGAGATCGTCGACCGCGCCTACATCCTGCACGACGGCACGGTGCTGATGTCGGGCACCCCGGAAGAGGTGGTCGAGAACGAAAACGTCCGGCGCGTCTACCTCGGCGACCAGTTCCGGATTTCCTGAGCCGTGCCATCGCCTTGGCCGCGCGCCTGCTGACAGTCTGTTTACCGTTCCGGCAACTAATCTTGTGACAAATCATTGACAGACGCCCGCGCTCTGTCCTCAAATGGGGGCATGACGCTTGAGTGGCTTGCCTTGGACAGAGTCGCGGTTCCGGTTTCGGGATGGGTCTACATGTACAGGCACCTCTTTGCGTCAGACCTCCGAGATGGTGAGTGGAAGCGTTCGGCTGCCCCCGGCAGCCGTGGCGTGACGCGTCACCGGAACAATAAGAAGGACGCAAGATGCGCTATCAAATCACCGGCAAACAAATCGACATCGGCGCGGCCCTGCAGACCCACGTGCAGGACGGGTTGGGCGGTGTCGTGCAGAAATACGCCGAACGGCCGACCGATGCGAATGTCGTGTTTTCCAAGGCCGCGCATGAATACGTCTGCGAGGCCACGGTGCATCTGTCAACCGGCCTCACCGCACAGGCCAAGGCGCATGCCACTGAAATCTATGCAGCTTTCGAAAGCTGCTGTGACAAGATGGAGAAGCAGCTCCGCCGCTACAAGCGTCGCCTGAAGGACCACCACAAGGACCGGACCGAGCCCGTTGAAACATTCGGCGCTTCATCGTATATCCTCGCCAGCGACGTGCAGGATGCGGATTCGGAGCCGGAGAGCCTCCAGCCGATGATCGTCGCAGAGATGAAGACGGATATCCCCGCGCTGACTGTCGGGGAGGCCGTGATGCAGATGGAACTTGCGGGCGCACCGGTTCTGGTGTTTCGGAGCGAAAAGAAGGGTCTGAACGTCGTGTATCGGCGGGATGATGGAAATATCGGCTGGATTGAACCGCAAGAGCAGGCCTAGGTCTGCGGTCTGGTCGGCAATGGGATTACAGGCAGTATTATGGAACTTTCAGATTTGCTGAAACCCGAGGCAATCCGGGTCAATACCGGGTGCACGAGCAAGAAGCGTTTGATGCATGATGTCGCTGATCTGGCCCATGCCGCGTACAACATCGACTCCAGCATCGCCTTCGAGGCGCTGCTGGAGCGGGAATCCCTCGGCCCCACGGGCGTCGGCCATGGCGTTGCCCTGCCGCATGCGCGGATTTCCGGGCTCGAGACCTGCGCCGGTGTCTTCCTGCTGCTGGAAAAGCCGATCGACTTCGATTCGGTTGATCGCCAGCCGGTCGACATCGTCTTCGGCCTGTTCGCGCCCGAGGATGCCGGTGTCGAACACCTCAAGGCGCTGGCCCGCGTCTCGCGCCTGCTGCGCGATCCGGCGGTCTGCACCAAGCTGCGCGCCAACCAGAGCATCGTGACGCTCTACACCATCCTCACCGAGGAAGAGGCGATGAAGGCCGCCTGAGCGGCCTGCGCGCCCGTAGGGTGGGTCTGTGACCCACCGCTACCGCCAATCCCCAAACCCCAGCATCAGGTAATCCCGCGGATAGGCCGCCCGCGCCAGCGCTTCGAGCTCTGCGTCGTAGATCTCCGACAGCGCAAAAGGCGCGTCCGCTGCCGCGCTCGGCACTGCAGGCGCGCTCACCCCGACCTGGGCCGCCAACCGCGCCAGCCCCTCGGCCATCTCCTCTTCGCGCAGCACCAGGTCCGGCAGGCAGAGATCGCCCATGCCCTGCAGCAGCCCGCTCTGGCTGGCCCAATTCGGGTCGATCCGCAGGTTGGTCTGCCCGGCCAGGTTGGCGCGCAGGAACTCGAGAAAGCCGGCAAAGGCCCGCCGGTGGGTGGCAAGGTCATAAGACGCGTCAGGCCAGCTCTCGGGCAGCGGCAGGTCGTGGCGATTGACCAGCACCCGGCGGATGCGGCCAAAGGCCTGCGGCCCCTTGGCAAGGATGCGGTGGCAGAAGACGTGATGCGCCCGCGCCAGCGGGTGGCGCAGCACGGTGAAGCGGCGGTGGCCGGCATTGCGCCGCAGCCATTGCCGCAGGCCCTTCTGGTTGAAGTCACGCTTCAACTCGCCGCCGAGTGCCGCCAGCCAGTCGCAGACCGCGTCTTCCGGCCCGCCCTTGATCGGCATGTAAAGCAGCGGCGCCGCACCGGAGGCCACATAGCCCGGCACCGCCGCGCCGCGCCGCGGCTCGAAATTCGGGGTGCGCGACAGGTCGAAGCGGTCGAGCCGTGCCAGCGCCTGCTCCATTTCCTCGAAGTTCTCGACCTTGTCGGAAATCGGCGCCGGGTTCTGGCGCTTTAGGTTGTGATCGAAGCTCTCCAGCGGCGTGGCGCAGCCCAGCCAGCGCGCCAGCCCGTTCATCACGTCGAGGTCCTGCACATCCTCGTAGGCCACGTAGAACGCCGTCTGCCCGCGCTTCTGCAACCCGTTGAGCAGACGCACCTGAAAGCCCTGCAGCGCCTCGAGATGGGCCTCGAAATCGGCCGTGTCGAAGGTCGCCTTGGCGTCCTTGCGGCGCGAGACATTGGTCAGCTTCCACTGGTCGGTCTTCTGCGCGATCTTCCAGCTGACATAGCTGTCGACCGGGTTGCGGGTCAGCACGATCTTGGCAATGCGCGGATCGTCGAGCAGCGGCTCGAGGATGCGCGGATCGTGATCGTGGAAGTAGCGAAACCCCGCCAGCCCCTCGGCGCCGCGAATGCGGCCCAGCAGCGCCAGCGGATCGGCGTCGCGCGTGGCGCGGTCGATCCCGAGGATCTCGGTCGAATTGGGGTAGCCGATGAAATGCGGGTTGAAGGCCTCTCCCAGGCAGGAAATGCCCTCAAAGAGATTCAAATTGGCTTCAAGCAGGTTTGAGCCGGTGCGCATTTCGGCAAAGACCACGAAGGCATCGAAATTCTGGGCCATATGGCTCATCTCACAAGATAGGGTTTCGGGGTGCGTGGACGTTGTCCCAACTGCCGGCCTTCGACCGGGAAATCACCCATCAGGTAGGGGTGCATCCCCTGGTTCTTCAGGTTCTGCAGGAACTGGCCAAAGCCGGTCAGGTCGCGCATCTTCGGCACCTCGGCCAGCCGCCGCGGATTGCGCGCGCCGATCTCGTCGATGATGCTTTGCAGCGGCTCCATCGGCGCCTCGATGAACTCGGCCATGGTCCAGATGCGGATATGCGCCTTGGCATAGGGCGAGCGATAGGCATCGAGCGAGTCCGCCTCGATCTTCTGCAGCTTGGCGGCGGCGCGGCGGATGGTGGCGAAATCGAGGTTGGAGTTGAACAGCGGCACCGCCCAGGCGCCGGACACCACGGAAATCTGCGCGTTGGGGTCCTTGGCGATGTTCCAGGTCACCCCGTCCTGGGTGTCATGTGGCCCGAACTGAAAGCATTGCCGCTCGCCCCGGGTGTTCCAGACCAGGTTGGTGAGAAAGGCCCAGGGGTTGGCGTCGCGGATCTCCGCGCTCGACGACAGCCCGCCCTGGATCACCTCTTCGCCCTCGGCAAATTCGGCCTGTTCCGGTGCGAACAGATGGCCATGCACCCGGGTGCCGGTGGCCCGCGCCAGCCAGGGCTCGAAATCCTCGAACAGCTCGGTAAAGCCCTGAAACACCGAATAGGGCCCGGCGGTCATGCCGTTTTCCCAGTTCTCGTTGGGAAAGCGCGAATGCATGTAGAGCCCGGGCCGGCCGCGCGTCCGCCGATCCACCGCCTTGGCAAAGATCCGGTCGATCTTGCCGGGGTTGGGCTCGGTCCGGCTCATGGCGCCGGCGCGGTCGGTCAGGAAGGAGTGATACAGAAGGTCGGCATGCGGCCAGATCTTGCGCGCGACAAAGCAGTCCGAGCGGCGCAAGAGCTGCAGGTGATCGTCGTAGAAGATATGCGGCTTGCCCTGGAAATCGAACTTCGACAGCGTCAGCGACCGGCTCTCCAGCTCGCGCGAATAAAGCCGCGCGAGCGTCTGGTAATAGCTCTCATCGGGGATCCAGACCCGGCGGAAGAAGTTGTCATAGATCATCCGGTCCGGGTCCTGCAGGATCGCGCTCAGGGTCTGCCGGGTCAGGCACCACCACTGGCTGCCCATATGCGGGCGCAACCCGTTGGGGATGTGCCGCTTGATCCCCACCAGCCGCTGCAGCTGCACGAACTTGTCGAACAGAAAGCGATGCTGCCGCCAGGAGAACGGGAAATGCAGGGTGAACCGCTCCTGGTCGAGCCCGCCGACCGTCCAGGGCACGTCCATCGTCGTGGCGCTTTCGATGAAGTCGGTGCGCGGGCGGGCGGCAAGGTAATCGATCAGCTCTTCGACCGGCCGCAGTGGCAGGCAGGAGCCTGACGCAAGGTAGACATGCTGCACGTCGGGATATTCGGCCAGCATCTTCTCCGCCGCCGACTGGCTGGCGGCGACGATACCCCAGGTGCCCCATTCACAGCGGTAGCGGCGGGAAAAGCGGATGTGATCGACATCGGCCACCGCCTCGGCGAAGGCCTTGTAGAGCCGGGCGGGCACGTTGCGATCCACATGGATGACCACCGGACAGCCGGCATTGGCCCAGTGCCGCGCCACCTGTTCCGCCCGTTTGAAGGCGGTGTGCACCAGCATGACGACCCCGAGGCTCATGCCCAGTTCCCCTTGGACATTAGCCCGAGGATCTCGAGCTGGCGCCAGTTGATGTAGCGCTCTGACCATTTGCACCAGAGATCGGGGTTCTCCTCCAGCGTCCTGGCATAGGCCTTGTATTCGACCGAGCCGGAGTAATGCTGCTTGCGCTCCAGCTCTTCCGCCGCCTTGGCGGTGAAGGTGTCGAGGAACTTGGTATGAAGCAGGATGCCGCTGGCCTTCTCCCCGCCCCATTCGTCATAGACGAGGTTGAGCCCGCGCGGCAGCAGCATGTGGGTCGAGCTGACATAGGTGTAGCGCCGGTCCCATTTGACCAGCGGTATCTTGTTGAGCGCTGGCGCCTTTTCCGGCAGCTCGGGAAAGAACACCCGACGCCGCGGCCCGCCCTGAATCCACAGGTTGCCGAAGCGGCGGTTGCGGCTGATGGTGTAATTGCCGCTGTCGAACCAGCAGGCGATCTCCAGCGGGTTGTCCCCCGGCAGATAGGGCTGCGCGTTGATCGGCCCCTTGGGATACATGTCGAGCAGCATCGCCGAGAACGACCGGATCGACGAGGCATCGAGCCAGTCGGTCAGCGCCCGCAGCGGCCGGGTGTCGCAGAAGGGAAACAGGAAGAACTCATCGGGATCGACGGTCAGCGCCCAATGGCCATGGGCATGTTTGCGCGCCAGCCAGTTCAGCCAGTCGACCCCGAAGCGCGAACGTTTGTAGCTGCCGTCGGTGCGCCAGAGCGAAACGTCGGGCTGTTCGGCGAGATATGCGTCGGAACCGTCGTCGCTGCCGTTGTCGACCATCAGGAAGTGGTTGATGCCGAGATCGCGGTAGTAGCGCAGGAAATAGGGCAGGCGCACATGTTCGTTGCGCAGGGTCGAGAACAACAACAGGTCACCGGGCCGGATCCTGTCGGTCCGGTCGGCGGTGGCCCGCAGCTCCCGCGACTTGCGCAGGGCGCGGATGCGCCAGCGCTTGCGCTGAAGCCTGAGGCTGTATGATTGCCAGGCGCCCAATCCTGATCCTCTGTTAACCTTCCGGAACGCCCCTCAATCGGTATCAGCGCTGTCTTAAGACAATGTTGAAATGCCTGTCCCAGGTTGGCGGGTCATAAGGGGGCACCGGCGGTCTCTGCTCTTGAAGTTGTTCGATTTTCTGGCGCCAAGAATAGATGTCTTGCGGCGGCAGGTAAATGGGTATGTCATCCAGCGACTCGCGATAGACCGCGAGGTCGGAGACCACCACAGGCACCCCCAGCGCCGCCGCTTCGACCGGTGGCAGGCCGTAGCCCTCGGCCAGGCTGGGAAAGAGCAGCCCGCGTGACCGGACCAGCAGCGCCGCGATCTCGGCGTCGCTCAGCCCGGGGCGTTCCTGCACCAGCGGGTTGCCGGCGTCGAGCCTGGCAAAGACCGCGTCATTGTTCCAGCCGCGCCCGCCACAGAGCAGCAGATGCGGGCCGTCGCGGCCCTCGGCGGCAAACTGGTCCCAGATGTCGAGCAGAAGCGCGTGGTTCTTGCGCGGCTCGATGGTGCCGACACAGACAAAGAACGGCCCTGGCGGCAGGGTGGCAGGGGCCGGGCCGGGGGTGACGGTTTCGATCCCCAAGGGGGCCACGATGCCGTCGGGAATGTTGCCGAAGGCCTCCATATGGCGCTGGCAGTCGGCGAGGGTGGCGCTGGAATTGCAGATGATCAGATCGGCGGATTGCGCTGTGCGGCCGAGGAAGTGCTTGAACTTGCGCAGGGTTTCGGGCCGCTGGTACTGCGGAAAGTCCAAGGGGATGGTGTCATGCACCAGCACGGCGATCTGCGCCCCGGGCACGGCTCGCCAGCCCGCAATCACCCGTTCGGTCAGGTTGGAATGGCCGGTGTTGTAATAGATCGTGCCCGCCGGCAGATGCCGCGCCAGCATTGCACCCAGCCGCCAGGGCAGGGCGCGCGCCAGGGCGGCGCGGCGCAGGTCGGCCTCGGCCCGGCGGCGCATCTCGGCGCCCTTGGTGACGCGGCCCAGAAGGTCGAGCGGCCCCCAGGCCTCCTTGCGGGCGCGGCGCAGGATGTCCTGCGCCCCCGCCTGCGACAGCAGCACATAGCCCAGCCGCGTGCGGGCCAGCGCAAACAGAGGCACCGGGTCCGCCAGCAGCGCCCGCAGATAGGCAAATTCGACGCGATCCACGCCGGTCATGGGGCGGCCAGCCCTGCGGATCAGCCGCGTGATGTCGAGACAGCGGGCGGGCGGGCTATTTTTCGTAGTGGCCGCTCTGGTGCCAGCGCCAGGCATCGCGGATCATCGCCTCCAGGTTGGATCGCTTCGGGGTCCAGCCCAGTTCTTGCACGGCGCGGGTCGATCCGGAAACCAGTTTCGTCGCATCGCCGCCACGTCGCGCGCCGATCTCGTGCGGGACCTCGCGGTTGGTGACGGCCTTGGAATGGGCAATCACCTCGAACACCGAAAAGCCCGAGCCGGTGCCGAGGTTGAACACCCGGCTCTCCTTGCCCTCTTCGAGCCATTTCAGCCCCAGCACATGGGCATCCACCAGATCGCAGACATGCACGTAATCGCGGATGCAGGTGCCGTCGGGCGTGTCGTAATCGGTGCCGAAGACGGTCAGCGCGGCGCGCTTGCCGTCGATCGCATCGAGCATCAGCGGGATCAGGTGGGTCTCGGGCCGGTGGTACTCACCGACCTCGCCCTCGGGATCGGCGCCGGCGACGTTGAAGTAGCGGAAGATCACGTGGCGCAGCCCATAGCTCGCGCCGAAATCCGCCAGCATGTCCTCGATCGCGCGCTTGGACTTGCCGTAGGAGTTCAGCGGCATCTGCGCCGAGCTTTCGTCGAGCACAACGTTGTCCTGGTCGCCGTAGGTGGCACAGGTCGAGGAGAAGACGAAATCGAGGCAGCCGGCATCCACCGCCGCCTCGATCAGGTTGAGCGAGCCGGCGACATTGTTGCGCCAGTAGAGCCCGGGGTTCGACATCGCCTCGCCCACCAGGCTGAGAGCGGCGAAATGCATCACCGCCAGCGGCCTGTACTCGGCAAAGACCTCGTCCAGCCGGGCGCGGTCGAGCAGGTCGCCGCGCGCCAGCGGCCCGAACTTCACCGCCTCTTCCCAGCCGGTCGAGATATTGTCGAAGGTGACGGGGGTGTAGCCCGCGTCGCGCAGCGCCTTGCAGGCATGCGAGCCGATGTAACCGGCACCGCCGGTGACGAGGATATTGCCTTTGGTCATGGGTTACTGCGCCGCCTGATCCACGGCCATCAGCTGTTGCAGGTAGCCGTGCAGGTCATCGCGCAGCTCTTCGCGCGCCAGACCGAAGGCCACGGTCGCCTGCAGGAACCCCGCCTTGGAGCCGCAGTCGAAACGCTGGCCCTTGAAGCGCATGCCAAAGACGTTGCGGCCCTCGGTGATTTCCTGCGCGATGGCGTCGGTCAGCTGGATCTCTCCGCCGGCGCCCTGCTTCATCTTGTTGAGGTTGCGCAGCACGTCGGGCGTCAGGATGTAGCGCCCGATGACGGCGAGGTTCGACGGCGCCTCGTCGGCCTTGGGCTTTTCGACCATGCCCTTGACCGAGACCAGATCGCCCATCTCTTCCTTGACGTCGAGCACGCCGTAAGACGAGGTCTTCTCATGCGGCACTTCCATCGCCGCCACCATCGAGCCGCCATTCTCCTGATAGGCTTCGACCATTTGCTGCAGGCAGGGCTTTTCCGCCGCGATCACGTCGTCGGGCAGCATCACCGCAAAGGGCTCGTTGCCGATCAACCGCCGCGCGCACCAGACCGCGTGGCCGAGACCCAGCGCCTTGTGCTGGCGGATATAGGCAATCGCGCCGCTTTCCATGTTGGTGGATTTCAGGATCTCAAGAAGCTCGGTCTTGCCGCTCTTGCGCAGCTCGTTCTCGAGTTGCGGGGCGAGATCGAAGTAATCCTCGAGCGCACCCTTGCCGCGGGAGGTGACAAAGATGAACTCCTTGATCCCGGCGGCGCGGGCCTCGTCAATCGCGTACTGGATGAGCGGTCGGTCGACCAAGGTCATGATTTCCTTCGGCACCGACTTGGTGGCCGGCAGAAACCGGGTGCCGAGACCGGCAACGGGAAAAATCGCTTTTGTAACCTTGGTACGCATAAATGCCCTCAAATTCTCACGGGTTTCTAAAATATCTACACCAGTCCTACCCGATTCCAAACTGGCAATACGATTCACGACTCGCCGGTCAAACCCCTTTCGCGGCGGATGCGTGATATTTCAGCATCGCACTTCCGGCGCAGACGGCGCAGGGTGAAAAAGGGCTCGGATCGCTCCGATTTGCCGAACTGGCCGCCGCTGTGCTCCCAGAAGCCGGCGGGCGAGAAATGCACTTTGGCATAGGCCGGTGTCAGCGAAAAGATCATCGCGGTCGAGACGTGACCGGCGGCGGCGTCATGCGCGGCCTGTCGGCGCAGGCGCGCGCGGTGCCACCAGCGGCCGCAGGACAGCTTCGGTCGCAGCGCCGGGCGCTTTGGCAGCGGCGCAAAGGGCGCGGCGGCATGGGGCAGGGCGGGCAGGGGCGCGGGCAGGCGTGTGCCGCCCCCGGTAAAGCCGGCATGGAGCCGCGCCAACAGCCGGCGAACGTCGCGCGGCTCGAGCCTGCCGGCTACCATGTGCCGCAGGAGCCGTCCCCGCTGTTCCTCGGCAAAGCGCGCCTGTCGCGGCGCCCGCTCTGCCGCGGGACAATGGCGCAGCAGGAACGCCGCCAGGCTGGCGCCGATCTCGAAGAGATCGCGCGGCACCCGGTCGGCGCGGCGGCGGGCGCTTTCGGCAAAGCCGTGGTGCACCACCGCCAGCGGCACAAGCGCGCTGGCATGCCCGGCGCGGGCCAGTCGCAGGTTCACGTCGGTCTCGTCGAGAAAGAAGCGAAAGGCCGGGTCGAAGCCGCCGATCTCGGCAATCACATCGCGGCGAAAGGCCATGTTTGTGCCTTCGGTCTTGATCGCGCGCTCGGGTTTCGGATGCAGCACCACCGGCCGGTCGCCGTCCAGCGGCAGCTCATGCCGTTCGCCGCAACCGTCCACCCAGGCACCGCGCCATTGCCAGGAGATGCCGTTGCGCCCGCGCACGTAGCCGCCGGCCGCCGCGACCTCTTCGTCGTCGAAGACCGCCGCCAGATGCGTCAGCCAGGTCGGCTCCGGCACCGCGTCGTCATCGACAAAGGCCACCACCTCGCCCGCCGCCAGCCCGAGGCCGATGTTGCGCGCGAGGCTGATGTTTTCCGCGTCGCAGGGCGCGGTCTTGATCCCCAACGCCAGCGGCAGTTCCTGCAGCATGGCGAGGCTGTGGCGGTCGGCGACCACCACCACCTCGAACGCCGGATACAGCAGCTGGCGCACCCCGGTCAGGCACCGTTTCAGCGCGGCCTCGCGACCGTGCGACACGATGACGACGCTGACCGGGCGGGTCACGGCTCAGCCTTCCTTCAGCTCGACCGTCGGGGCATAGGCGATGAAGAACGGGTTGGCATAGCCGTCCTTGCCATAGGCCAGGGGGCTGTGATCGTCGAAACGCACCACCTTGCCGCCGGCACCGTTCAGCACCGCATGACCGGCGGCGGTGTCCCATTCCATGGTGCGGCCGAGCCGCGGATAGAGGTCGGCCTCGCCGCTGGCCACCAGACAGAACTTGAGCGAAGAACCGGCGCTCTTCATGTCGGCGACCTCGTACTGGCCGATGTAATCATCGGTCGCCTGATCGCGGTGCGATTTCGACGCCACCACCAGCAGCGCGGAATTGTCGGCCTCGCGCACCTTCATCGGTGTGGTCTCGCCGGCGGCCTCCTTGAGGAAGGGACCGGCCTCTTCCATCGCGTTGCCCATGGCCGAGGTGTAGAACAGCCGTTCGCGCGCCGGCGCATAGACCACGCCGCGCACCGGCACACCGCTTTCGACATAGGCGATGTTGACGGTGAAATCGCCGCGCCGGTTGATGAATTCCTTGGTGCCGTCGAGCGGATCGACGATCAGGAAGGTATCGGCGCGGGTGTCATGGCTGTCGGCCTGCTCTTCTGTGATCAGCGGCACATCGGGAAAGGCCTCTCTCAGACCGGCCGAGATCAGCGCGTCGGCGGCCTCGTCGGCGGCGGTGACCGGGCTCAGATCGGACTTGGTCTTCACCTCGAAATCGTCGGCGTTGTAGATCTCCATGATCGCGTCGCCCGCCTCGAGCGCCAGCCGCCGCATCACTTTCGTCAGAGTATCGTAATTCATTCTGGCTCCTTGCGCGGATCGCGCGGATTAATTTGATAACTGATTTCCCCGGGGTTATGCTCAAGCCGTAACGGAACAGCAAGAATTCCGTGCCATCCCGGCCAAAATCAGGCGGAGCAGAGCCTCATGTTCGTACAACGACGCCCAAGGACGACGCTGGATTCCGTCGTGACGACGATGGAGCTCGTCTACCACGGCGCGGTACGCCATGTGCGCAAGACCCACGGCAATGCCTTCATGTCGATCTTCATGAACGTGCTGCAGACCATCATCATGGTGATGGTCTTCTACGTGATGTTCACCGTCCTCGGCCTGCGCGGGCTCAAGCTGCGCGGCGATTTCCTGATCTACATCATGACCGGCATCTTCCTCTACATGACGCATATCAAGACGATGAGCGCCGTGGTGGGGGCCGAGGGGCCGACCGCGCCGATGATGCAGCATGCGCCGATGAACACCATCATCTCGATCCTGTCGGGCATGCTGGCGGCGCTCTACATCCAGGTGCTCTCGGTGCTGATCGTGCTGTTTATCTATGACGTGGGTTTTGTCGATGTCGACATTCACGATCCGATCGGCTGCATGGGGATGCTGCTGCTGGCCTGGTTCACCGGTGCCGCCGTGGGCATGGTCTTTCTGGCGCTCAAGCCGTGGTTTCCCTCGGCGATCAGCATCATCTCGTCGATCTACCAGCGCGCCAACATGATTGCCTCGGGCAAGATGTTCGTGGCCAATACGCTGCCCAGCTACATGCTGACGATGTTCGACTGGAACCCGCTGTTTCATGCCATCGACCAGTCGCGCGGCTATGCCTTCGTCAATTACTTTCCGCGCAATTCCAACCTCGAATATCCGATCTGGCTGGGGATCGGGCTGATCACCATCGGGCTGATGGGCGAGTTCTACACCCGCCGCCATGCCTCGGCCAGTTGGTCGGCGCGGGGCTAGGTCGCGGCTTCTGCCGGGACCCAAGCCTTCTAAAGCAATCCTTCGGAACGAAAGCTCAGCTCGCGGCTCTTGCCGATGATGATGTGGTCATGCAGCACCAGCCCAAGGGCCCGGGCGGCGGTTTCGACCTGCGCGGTCATGTCGATATCCTCGCGGCTGGGTGTCGGATCGCCCGAGGGGTGGTTGTGCACCAGGATCAGCGCCGAGGCATTGATCTCGAGCGCGCGTTTGACCACCTCGCGCGGGTAGACCGGCACGTGATCGACCGTGCCGCGGCCCTGCGCCTCGTCGGCGATCAGGGTATTCTTGCGGTCGAGGTAGAGCACGCGAAACTCCTCGGTCTCGCGATGCGCCATGGCGGTATGGCAATAGGCGATCAGCTGCTCCCAGCTGGACACCACCGGCCGCGCGATCACCCGGCTGCGCGCCAGCCGCTGCGCCGCGGCCTCGATCAGCTTGAGCTCGCAGATCACCGCCTCGCCCACGCCCCTGACCTCGGCCAGCCGCGCCACAGGGGCCGAGATCACCCGGTTGAAATCGCCGAACTGCGCCAGCAGTAGATGCGCCAGCGGCTTGACGTCCTGCCGCGGAATGGCGCGAAACAGCACCAGCTCGAGCATCTCGTAATCCGGCAGCGCCTCGGCCCCGCCGGACAGGAACCGCGTCCGCAGCCGCTTGCGATGATCGCGGATGTAGGACGGCAGCCGGGTGCCCGGGGCCAGCGGCTCGGGGGCGGCGGCCTCGTCACCGCCAAACAGCGGCAGCGGCGCCTCGGCAAGGGATCGGTTTCGCTCCATCCCGTCAGCATTCCGCGCCCGGGGTAAACGCCGGGTTAACGCCGCCCGGGAACAAAATGCACTGTTCCGGGAACCTTCCAGCGCGGGAAGCGCGTTGACCCTGCGTCGTCTGCTGTTCAGGAGGTCTCACATGTCATACGGGCGCTTTTTCGCGATGATTGCCACATCCACCGTGGTGATGTTCGGATTGATGTATCTCAACACCTACCTCTGGCCGCATGCGACCTTCAGCGAGACACGCGCTTACATGGCCCTGCTGATGGGTGCCGCCATGGCGGTGATCATGCTGGGGTTCATGCTGTCGACGTATGACAACAAGGCGGTCAATGCCGCGATCTTTGCCGGCAGCATCGCGGTCTTTGCCGGCATGCTCTACCTGGTGCGCAGCCAGGTCACCGTCGGCGACGTCAGCTACATGCGGGCGATGATCCCGCACCATTCGATCGCCATCATGACCTCGAGCCGCGCCAATATCTCCGACCCGCGGGTGCGCAAGCTGGCGGACGAGATCATCGCGGCGCAGAACAAGGAGATCGCCGAGATGAAATACCTGATCGCCGATCTCGAGGGCGAGAACACCGGTGAACCGCTCCCCGCCCGCGCGCCCGAGGAACCGGCGCCAGTGGCCAGCGTCGAAGAGGCGCTTGCCGAGGTTGACCTGCCCTCGCTCGACGCCGAGGCGCTGACCGAGGAAGAGGTCGCCACGGTCTTGGGCGACGACAGCCCCTGTCGCTTCCTGCGCACGATCGAAAGCCCGGCGGTGCTGGCGGTCTCGGCCGGTGGTCAGGCAGCGGTGATGAAGCTCAACGGCAAGCTGATCGAGCTCAGCGCCGATGGCACCAACGGCTTTACCGCCGACGGCGTGGCAATGCGGGTGCGGCCCGCCGAGGGCGCGCCCGAAGACGCCGCCGACCTGATCTTCGATCTCGAGAAGGGCCACACCGTCGGCTATCGCGGCATCTATCGCTGCGGAGGTGCAGGATGATCGACGGCGCCGACGAAAGAACCGCGCATCTCTTCCGCATGGTGACCGATGCGCACACATGTCCCTACGGTCTCAAGGCCAAGGACTTGCTGGAGCGTCAGGGCTATGACCTGATCGACCACCCGCTGACCTCCCGCGAGGAGACTGACAAATTCATGCGCACCCACGGGGTCGAGACGACGCCGCAGGTCTACATCGGCGACCAGCGCATCGGCGGCTACGAGGACTTGCTGGCGCATTTCGGCCACGAGGTGCCCGACGAAGACACCACGAGCTATCAGCCGGTGATCGCGATCTTCGCGGTGGCGGCGCTGATGGCCCTGGGGCTGAGCTGGGCGGTCTACGAGACGCTCTTCACCCTGCGCGCCTTCGAATGGTTCGTCAGCATCTCGATGTGTTTCCTCGCAGTGCAGAAACTGCAGGACATCGAAAGCTTCTCGACCATGTTCCTGAACTACGACCTCTTGGCGCAGCGCTGGGTGCGTTATGGCTATGTCTATCCCTTCGGCGAGGCCCTGGCCGGCATCCTGATGGTGGCCGGCGCGCTGGTCTGGGTCTCGGCGCCGGTTGCGCTGGTGATCGGCACCATCGGCGCGGTCTCGGTGTTCAAGGCGGTCTACATCGACAAGCGCGAGCTGAAATGCGCCTGCGTCGGCGGATCGTCGAACGTGCCCTTGGGCTTTGTCTCGCTGACCGAGAACCTGATGATGATCTTCATGGGCCTCTGGATGCCGCTAAGAGCAACAGGCATCATCTGACCCGCCCCCCTCGTTCTTCTCTTTCCAAATACCGCTGGGGGGGCCGGGGGGCCAAGCCCCCCGTGCGCACCGCCAGCCCTAGGCATGTCGCCGATCTTAGAAAAGCCCCGTTCAAACCAAAAAAGGCCGGGGTCTCCCCCGGCCTCTCGACACGCCAATCTCTCGCGATCAGCCCTTCATCGAATCCCAGAACCCCTTGACCGACGAGAAGAAGCTTTTGCTCTCGGGGTTGTTGTCCTCGCTCAGCTGCTCGAACTCTCGCAGGAGGTCCTTCTGTCGCGAGGTCAGGTTGACCGGGGTTTCCACCGCCAGTTCGATGAACATGTCGCCGGTGCCGGCACCGCGCAGGGCGGGCATGCCCTTGCCGCGCAGGCGCATCTGGCGGCCCGACTGGCTGCCCGCGGGGATCTTCACGCGGCTGCGACCACCATCGATCGTCGGCACCTCGATGTCACCGCCAAGCGCGGCTGCGGACATCGACACCGGCACCCGGCAATGCAGGTCGGTGCCGTCGCGCTCGAAGATCTTGTGCGCCGTCACCTCGATGAAGATGTAGAGATCGCCCGGAGGGCCGCCGCGCATCCCGGCCTCGCCCTCACCGGCCAGACGGATGCGGGTCCCGGTTTCCACCCCCTTGGGGATGTTGACCGACAGCGCGCGTTCCTTCTCGACCCGGCCAGCGCCGTGGCAGGTCTTGCAGGGGTTCTTGATCGTCTGGCCAAGGCCCGAACAGGTCGGACAGGTGCGTTCGACGGTAAAGAAGCCCTGCTGCGCCCGGACCTTGCCCATGCCGGAACAGGTCGGACAGGTGGTGGGCTCGGCCCCGCCTTCGGCGCCCGACCCGTTGCACGACCCGCAGGCCACCGAAGTGGGCACGTTGATCGTCTTCTGCAGCCCGGAATAGGCGTCTTCCAGCGTCACCCGCAGATTGTACCGCAGGTCGGCGCCGCGCGCCGCGCGCTGGCGTCCGCCACCGCGTTGGCCGCCCATGAAATCGCCGAAGAGATCGTCGAAGACATCCGAGAAGGCCGAGGCGAAATCGCCCTGCTGGCCGGGATGGAAGCCGCCGCCGGGACGCCCGCCGCCACCGCCCATGCCACCCTCAAAAGCGGCGTGGCCGTAGCGGTCATAGGCCGCCTTCTTGTCGGCGTCCTTCAGGATCTCGTAGGCCTCGTTGGCCTCCTTGAACTGCGCTTCCGCCTCCGGGTTGTCGGCATTGCGGTCAGGGTGCAGTTCCTTGGCCTTCTTGCGATAGGCCTTCTTGATCTCGTCGGCGGAGGCGGTCCGGGCTATGCCCAGAACCTCGTAAAAGTCACGTTTGGACATCAGTCCGTCCTCCTATTCGCGGAACATGCGAGGGCCGGCCCGTCGTCCGGACCGGCCCCCGCAGTGGTTCCATCGCGCTGTCGTCACCGACGATCAGGCGCGCTTGTCGTCGTCAAGGTCCTCGAAATCGGCGTCGACGATGGTGTCATCGTCATTCGCCGGGCCATCGGCCTCGGGTGCAGGTTCTTCGCCGGCCTCTTCCTGGGACGATTTGTAGATCGCTTCGCCCAGTTTCATCGAGGCTTCCATGACGTTCTGGATGCCGGACTTGATCTTGTCGGCATTGTCGGTTTCCAGCTCGTCCTTGAGCGCGGCAACGGCCAGTTCGATCGCCTCGACGGTGGTCGGGTCGACCTTGTCGCCATGCTCCTCGAGCGATTTCTCGGTCGAGTGGATGAGGCTTTCGGCCTGGTTCTTGGCTTCCACCAGTTCCTTGCGGGCCTTGTCGGCTTCGGCGTTCTCCTCGGCCTCCTTGACCATCTTCTCGATGTCCTCGTCGGAGAGGCCACCAGACGCCTGGATGGTGATCTTCTGCTCCTTGCCGGTGCCCTTGTCCTTGGCCTGGACCGACACGATGCCGTTCGCGTCGATGTCGAAGGTCACCTCGATCTGCGGCATGCCGCGCGGCGCGGGCGGGATGTTCTCGAGGTTGAACTGACCGAGCATCTTGTTGTCGGCCGCCATCTCGCGCTCACCCTGGAAGACCCGGATCGTCACGGCGTTCTGGTTGTCTTCCGCGGTCGAGAAGATCTGCGACTTCTTGGTCGGGATCGTGGTGTTGCGGTCGATCAGGCGGGTGAAGACACCGCCCAGTGTCTCGATGCCCAGCGACAGCGGGGTCACGTCGAGCAGGACCACGTCCTTGACGTCACCTTGCAGAACACCGGCCTGGATGGCGGCGCCCATGGCAACCACTTCGTCCGGGTTCACACCCTTGTGCGGCTCCTTGCCAAAGAACTTGGTCACCTCTTCGATGACTTTCGGCATCCGGGTCATACCACCAACGAGAACGACTTCGTCGATCTCGGAGGTCGAAAGACCGGCGTCTTTCAGAGCTGCCTGGCAGGGCTTGATCGAGGCCTTGATCAGGTCGCCGACCAGCGATTCCAGCTTGGCACGGGTCAGTTTCATGACCATGTGCAGCGGCTGGCCGCCTTTCGGGTCCATCGAGATGAACGGCTGGTTGATCTCGGTCTGAGACGAGGAGGACAGTTCGATCTTGGCCTTTTCGGCCGCTTCCTTGAGACGCTGCAGCGCCATCTTGTCCTTGGTCAGGTCGACGCCATGCTCTTTCTTGAACTCGTCAGCCAGGTAGTTGACGATCCGCATGTCGAAGTCTTCACCACCGAGGAAGGTGTCGCCGTTGGTCGACTTCACTTCGAACAGGCCATCGTCGATCTCGAGGATGGTGACGTCGAAAGTCCCGCCGCCAAGGTCATAGACCGCGATGGTGTGGGTGTTTTCCTTGTCGAGGCCGTAAGCCAGCGCAGCCGCGGTCGGCTCGTTGATGATGCGCAGCACTTCGAGACCGGCGATCTTGCCAGCGTCCTTGGTGGCCTGGCGCTGGGCGTCGTTGAAGTAGGCCGGGACGGTGATGACCGCCTGGTCGACTTCCTCGCCGAGATAGCTTTCGGCGGTCTCTTTCATCTTGCCGAGGATGAAGGCCGAGATTTGCGACGGAGAATACTTGTCGCCCTTGGCTTCGACCCAGGCGTCGCCGTTGCCGCCATCGATGACGTTGAACGGCATGTTCTTCTTGTCCTTGGCCAGGTCTCCGTCGTCGAACCGACGACCGATCAGACGCTTGACGCCAAAGACGGTGTTTTCCGGATTGGTGACGGCTTGACGCTTGGCCGGCTGGCCAACGAGGCGTTCGTTGTCGGTGAAGGCGACGATCGACGGAGTCGTCCGCGCACCTTCGGAGTTTTCGATGACCCGCGGCTGGCTGCCGTCCATGATGGCCACGCAGCTGTTGGTGGTACCGAGGTCAATCCCGATGACTTTACCCATTGTTTCGATCCCTCTTAATCTTCAAGGCGATGACACGAGGCGGAACCCATATGCGGCATCCCGACCCCGAATGATTGGCGGTGAGCCTTGCGGCCCGTTCCGCGCTTCGGCGTGTATATAAGGACCGGGTTTCTATGCTGCAAGCGGTGTGGGGCGCGGTATCGTGCAAATGCGTGAGGATTTCTTGAGGACAGTGGGAAAGGGGCGGCGATGACGGCGGTCGATCTGCGGGGGGTGAGGATTTTCCCGGGCTATCTCGATCATGGCCAACAGGTTGAAATGCTTGAGGCCCTGCGCGAGGTGGTGCGCCAGGCGCCGTTCTATCATCCGGTGACGCCGGGCGGGCGGCAGATGTCTGTGCGGATGACCGCCGCCGGCCAATTCGGCTGGGTGACCGACCGGACCGGCTATCGCTACGAGCCGCGCCACCCCGAGGGCATGGCCTGGCCGGCGATTCCCGAAGCGGTGCTGGCGGTCTGGCGCGACGTAGCGCCGGAAGCGCGTTTGCTGGAGAGCTGTCTGGTGAACTACTACGGCGAGGGTGCCCGGATGGGCCTGCACCAGGACCGCGACGAGGCAGATTTCTCGCAGCCGGTGGTGTCGATCTCGCTGGGCGACGAAGGGCTGTTCCGGGTGGGCAACGTCGAGCGCGGCGGCAAGACGCAATCGGTCTGGCTGCGGTCGGGCGATGTGCTGGTGATCGGCGGTGCGGCGCGACTGGTGCATCACGGCGTGGACCGAATCAAGTTCGGGACCTCGCCGTTGCTCAAGGACGGCGGACGGATCAATCTGACCTTGCGGGTGGTGACGTGATTGGGGGCGGCAATGCCCATCTTACACTTCAGGGCGACCTGTCGACTATTTCTCCGGCGCGGAATCAAGGCCAAAGGCCGCCGCGCCATCGCCGACCCGCCCCCCGGGGCGGCGATTTGGCTGACGTATGCGCGTTGCTCTGAGCATCTTCGGACTTGGCAGCCATAAAGCGTTGCAGAACACACGTTGGAACGCCACCCCGCGGGTCGGCGATGGCGCGGGTTGTTCTTCGAAGGTGTAGAGGGAGGCGACTGGCGACGCGTTTCGGTGGGCGGGATTGCCCTCCCTGCGCGTCTGGGCACCCGGTCAACATCTTCCCCGGCGCGGAATCAAGGCCGTGAGGCCGCTGCGCCATCGTCATGCCGAATGCATGCCTCCGGCATGACCCGCCCCCCGGGGCGGCGATTTGGCTGACGTGCGCGCGTTGCTCTGAGCATCTTCGGACTTGGCAGCCATAAAGCGCTGCCGAATACCCCTCGGATCGCCACCCCACGGGTCGGCGATGGCGCGGCTTGTGCTTCAAACGCGGAGGTGGGTTTTGCCCACCGCCTACCGCCGCTTGCGGCTGACCTTTGCAGCCTTCTTCTTCGACTTCACCAGCTTGCGCTTTGCCGGCCCGCCCTTGCCGCCCGTACGCCGCCCACGTGGCCCAGTGCCCTTGCCCTGCGGCGGTTTGGCGCCGTCGATCTCCAGAAGCTCCAGCGCGATCCCGCCGGTCACCGGCGCCGCCTCGGTCAGGCGCACGGTCACCCGCTGGCCGATGGTGATGGTCAGCCCGGTGTCAGACCCCATCAGGGTCGCGCTCTCCTGATCGAAGTGGAAATACTCCCGCCCCAGGTTGCGCATCGGGATCAGCCCGTCGGCGCCGGTCTCGTCGAGCTTCACGAAGGCGCCGAAGCGCGCGATGCCGGAAATCCGGCCGGTGAACTCGTTGCCCACCCGTTCCGACAGATAGGCCGCGAGATAGCGATCGGTGGTGTCGCGCTCGGCGATCATCGAGCGGCGCTCGGTGTCCGAGATATGCGCGGCGGTCGGCTCCAGCTTGTCGATATCCTCGGGCGAGAGCCCGTCCTTGCCCCAGCCATGCGCCGAGATCAGGCCACGATGCACGATCAGGTCGGAATAGCGCCGGATCGGCGAGGTGAAATGCGCGTAATTCTGCAGCGCGAGACCGAAATGGCCAAAGTTCTTGGGGCTGTAATAAGCCTGGGTCATCGATCGCAGGGTGGCGATGTTGATCAGCTCGCTCTCCTCGGTGCTGGCGGCGTCATGCAGCAACCGGTTGAGATGCGCGGTCTTCAGCACCTGCCCCTTGGCCAGCGTCAGCCCCGCGGCAGCGGCGGTGTCGCGCAGGCTCTCGAGCTTGTCCTGCGGCGGCTCTTCATGGACGCGGAACAGCAGCGGTGCCTTCTTCGCAATCAGCGTCTCGGCGGCGGCGACATTGGCGAGGATCATGAACTCCTCGATCAGCTTGTGCGCATCCAGCCGGTCGCGGAAGTTGACCGAAGTGACCTTGCCGTCCTCCGACAGCTCGATCCGCCGCTCCGGCAGGTCGAGGTCGAGCGGCTGGCGCGCCGCCCGCGCCTTGGTCAGCGCCTCGTAGGCGGCGTAAAGCGGACGGATCACGTCGTCCATCAGCGGCGCGACCTTGTCGTTCGGCGCGCCGTCCATGCCCTGCTGCACCTCCTGATAGTTCAGCGAGGCGGGCGAGCGCATCAGCCCGCGGACAAAGCGATGCGAGAGCTTCTCGCCCTGGGCGTCGATCTGCATGCGCACGGCGATACAGGCGCGCGGCACACCTTCGTGCAGCGAGCAGAGATCGCCCGAAAGCCGGTCCGGCAGCATCGGCACCACCCGGTCGGGAAAATAGCTCGAGTTGCCGCGCTTGCGCGCCTCGCGGTCCAGCGCAGAGCCGGGGCGGACGTAATGCGCCACGTCGGCGATGGCGACCCAGATGACATGGCCGCTCTTGTTCTTCGGATCGTCGTCGGCATGGGCGTAGCAAGCGTCGTCGTGGTCGCGCGCATCGGCCGGGTCTATGGTGATCAGCGGCAGTTCGCGCAGGTCCTCGCGGCCCGACAGGCCCGCAGGCTTCATCGCATCGGCCTCGGCGATCACCTCGTCGGGGAAATCGTCGGGAATGCCGTGCTGGTGGATGGCAATGAGCGACACCGCGCGCGGCGCGGTCGGGTCGCCCAGCCGCTCGACGATGCGGGCGCGGGGCAGGCCCATGCGGCCCTTGGGCCCGGCCAGTTCCGCCTCGACCAGCTCACCGTCCTTGGCGCCATGCACGTCGGCGGCGGCGACCTGCCATTCCTTGTCGGCACCCTTGTCGACCGGCTTGATCCGACCGCCCTCGGTGCGCTTGGAAAACACGCCGAGAATCCGCCGCGGGTTGGTGCCGATGCGGCGAATGAGCCGCGCCTCGTAATTGTGGTCTTCCTCGTGCACCACCTGCAGGCGGGCGAGGATGCGGTCGCCTTCGCCCAGCGCCGGGTCAGAGGCGCGCGGCACCACCAGCACGATCGGTTCCACCCCTTCGCCGTGCCATTCTAGCGGCTTGGCAAAGAGATCGCCATCCGGCGTCGGTTCCTTGACCTGCAGCACCGACACCGGCGGCAGCCGGTCGGGGTCGCGATAGGTCTTCTTGCGCTTTTCCAGATGACCTTCGCCCTCGAGCTCCTTGAGCAGGCGCTTGAGGTCGATCCGGGCAGCGCCCTTGATACCGAAGGCCTTGGCGATATCGCGTTTGGCGGTGAGGGTCGGGTTGGCGGCGATCCACTCGAGGATCTGGGCTTTGGTGGGCAATTGACTCATGGCTCAGGCCTAGCACGGGGGCGCGGGGGCGTCACTTGCCAAACCGCGGGGCGGGGGCGCGTGCCGGACCGCGGCAATGGAAGAGGTGACTGTCTTGAGACTAGGGCGTTTCGCCGGCGCGGCCAGCCGGGGCCGAGGACGCCCGGACCCGGGCGAAAGAGGCCTGCGGCAGATCGGCGGCGGTGTCGACATCGGCGAGTGTCGCCAGATGCGCGATGCTATGTCCCGGCAGGGTGGCGCGGCTGTCGGCCAGCGCATGGTCCGTCGACCAGCGCACGCCCTGCAGGAACCCTGCCGGCTGGCGCGCCGGGTGGCGCAACCCGATCAGCCAGTAGCCACCGTCCGGCGCCGGGCCAAAGGCCGCGTCGTGACGGCCAAGCGCGGCAAAGGCGTGGGCGATATGGGTCTTGGTGATACCGGGAATGTCGCCGCCGATGATGCAGGCAGGCCCGGGCGGCAGGCCGCGGAGCACTCGCGCCATCCGCGCGCCGAGATCGCCGCGGCCTTGGGGAATGCGCGGTAGATGTCCCGGCCAGATGCGGCTCTGCAGCCCCTCGCGGTCGGGCGACACTGCCAGCACCAGCGCCCAGCGCGGGTCTTGCAGGCGCCGCAGCAGCTTTGCGGTCTGGTGACGAAACCACCAGGCGGCCTCGGTCATGCCGATGTCGCGGCCCAGACGGGTCTTGACCCGGCCGGGGTGCGGCTCTTTCAGCATGACGACGAGGCGTGGCCTCACAGGGTGCGTTCCATCATCTTGTGCGGAATGCCGGCATCGTCGAAGACCTCGCCATAGGCGGCAAAGCCCAGCTTTTCGTAAAAGGCAATGGCATGCAGTTGCGAGCCCAGCGCCGCCCTTGAAAACCGCCCGTCGGCGCGCATCTCGTCCAGCGCCGCGCGGATCAGCGCCGCGCCCAGCCCGGTGCCGCGGGCCTCCTTGATGACGCAGACCCGGCCGATCTTGCCGATCTCGCCATTGGGCAGGATGCGTGCGGTGCCAAGCGGCCGGTCGCCGTCCATGGCCAGCAGGTGCAGCGCCACGTCGTCATAGGCATCACGCTCGATCTCGGGCGGCACGCCCTGTTCGTCGACAAAGACCTCGAAGCGCAGCTTGAGGCAGGTCTCCAGATCCTCGGTGCGGGTGATCGTCACGCTCATGCGAAGTAGTCCCTGAGGATGCGACTGTAGATCGCCTTGAGCTGGTGCACCTGGTCCACCGCGACCCGCTCGTCGACCTGGTGCATGGTGCGGCCCACGAGGCCGAACTCCACCACCGGGCAGTGATCCTTGACGAAACGCGCATCCGAGGTGCCGCCGGTGGTGCTGAGCTCCGGCGTGACGCCGGTCTCGGCCGCCACGGCGCGCGACACCAGCTCCGACAGCGGACCCGGCGGGGTGAGAAAGCTCTCGCCCGAGATCTTGATCCGCATCTCGACCTTGACGTCGAACTCCGCCGCCACCCTGTCGCCTTCGGCCCGCAGCCAGTCGCTGATCGCGGCGCCGGTATGGGCGTCGTTGAAGCGGATGTTGACGCAGCCGGTGCAGTCTGCCGGGATCACGTTGTTGGCCGGGTTGCCGGTGTCGATGGTCACCACCGCCAAGGTCGAGGCGTCGAAATGCTCGGTGCCGCGGTCAAGTTCGTGCGAGGCCAGCCGGTCCATCAGTCGTGCCATCGCCGGCAGCGGGTTCTTGGCCCGGTGCGGATAGGCGGAATGGCCCTGAACACCGGTCACGGAGATCCAGGCGGTCATCGAGCCGCGGCGGCCGATCTTCATCATCTGGCCCATGGTGTCGGGGCAGGTGGGTTCCCCCACAAGGCAGACCGACATGCGCTCGCCTTCCGCGTCCATGTAGTCGAGCAGCGCCCTGGTGCCGTGATCGGCATCGCCCTCTTCGTCACCGGTGATCGCCAGAATCACCGCGCCATCTGGCGGCGTCTCGGTGACGAAATCGGCGGCGGCGGCGGCAAAGGCGGCGACGCCGGACTTCATGTCGGTGGCGCCGCGGCCATAAAGGTAACCGTCACGGATCTCGGCACCGAAGGGATCGGCGGTCCAATCCTCGCGCCGGCCCAGCGGCACCACGTCGGTATGACCGTTGAAGCCGAAGGTGCGGGCATGGCCCTTGTCGCCCCAGCGGGCAAAGAGGTTCGAGATGCCGCCGCGGTCGACCCGGGTGCAGGCAAAGCCCGCCCCTTCGAGCACGCCCTGCACCACGTCCAGCGCGCCGCCATCTTCCGGCGTCACCGAGGGGCAGCGCACCAGCGCTGCGGTCAATTCGAGCGGGTCGGTCTGCGGCATGAAATCTCCCCCCGGGGATAGTGACCTATTTGCAGCGGCTTGCCCGCCGCGTTCCGGCATCGCTTAACAGAACCGGCAGAGCGGTGCTAGGCTGGGCGCAACAATGACGCGGCCCTCGCAAAGGCACCGCCGGCCCGCCCCGGACCCTTCCGGCGTGCAAACCGGCAGAAGACGCCACGGGGGAACACCGCGCAGTAGGGCTGGAGCAGTTACATGGTTTGTCAGGTCTCGCGATCCGTCGCGTCTTTCTTGCGGTGCGCCCGATGAGCTGGATTGCCGCCCTTGCGCATGTCGGATCGCGCCAGGTCTTTCCACCGTTCGACAAGGTGCCGCCGCGCGGGGCGATGCGGCGCGGCACGGTGTTGCTGGAATGCACGCTGAGCGCGGTTGCCAGCGCCCAGCCGATCCTGCGCATTCCGCTGCAGGCCCATGCCGCCGGTCATCTCTCGATCCTCGCCCTGCCGCAGGGCTCCTTCGCGCTGGTCGTGGCGCAGGGCCGCTCGATGGTGCACCGCACCCTGCGGCTGCCCTTGCCGGAAGGCGGCCATGTGCTGCGGCTGAGCCTCGCCTGGGATTGCGAGGCCGGGCTGGCGCGCTTCGGTGTGGAACGCGCCGACGGTCAGGGCTTTGTCACCGGCGCCATGGACCTGCCGGCGCCGATGGCGCTCGACAGCCTGACCGCCTTTGACGCGATGCAGATCTGCGCGCCGGAAGAGGCGGACCTGGGCTTTCTGGCGATCTCCAACAGTGTCGAGCCGGTGGGCCCCTTGCCGGGGCTGGCGGCGCGGACCTTCGTGTCCACGCCCTTCGGCGCGCGAGAGGTGTCGCGGCTCAGGACCGGCGATCTGGTGATGACCCGTGACGGCGCGCCAGAGCCAGTGCTGCACGTGGCACAGCGCATCCTGCCGGGGCTGGGCAGTTTTGCCCCGATCCGCCTGCGCGCGCCGTATTTCGGGCTGGACCGTGACATCGTGGTGGCACCGCATCAGAAGATCTTCGTCACCGGCGCGGCGGTCGACTATACCTTCGGCTGCGAAGGCGTGCTGGTGCCGGCGGGGTATCTGGTGAACGGCCAGTCGGCGCTGCCCGAGCCCAACCTGCCGCTGGTGAGCTACGCCCAGGTGCTCTTGCCGTCACATGCGGTGATTGCCGCCAGCGGCGCCTGGACCGAGAGCCTTTATGTCGGGCGCTTGCGTCGTGACGAGGACAGGCTGGCGGCCTCGCTGCTGGCCGAGGTCAACCCGGTGCTGCTGCCGGAACAGGCGCATCTGGCGCCGCCGGTGCTGAAACGGTTCGAAGCGCGGGCGCTGGCCGAGGTGGCCTGAGCGGCTCAGTCGTCGCTGGCCTCGAGCGGGTCGTAGAACGGCTCCATCTGCGCCACCACCACCGAATTCTCGTCGAGGGCGCGCTGCATCAGTTCGGCCTCTGCCTCGTCGATCTCCTCGCCCGCTGCGCGGCGCTCCTCGAGCGAGCCGTGGCCGGTGACATCGAGCGGTGCCAGATCGGCCTGTTTCAGCAGCGCCACGGTTTCGCGCACCGCTTCGGCTTCGTCGACGCCGGAGGCATAACAGACCAGCCCGGCGCCGGTGGCGCCCTTGGGCAGGCCGTCGCCGGACTTGCGCCCGACCTGGACGACGAGGGTGTAGACTTGCTGGTTGCGGGCTTTCTTGGTCATGCGCTGCGGATGCGTCGGGCGCGCGCGCTTGTCAAGCCGGTTGCCGGGGGCGCCGGCGGGATTTGCGGCGAATGGGTCAACCCGGCAGCGCAATCTGCGCGTGGGGCGCGCGGCGCTGTTGCACTGATGGCGGCGCTGCCGATACACCCGTCAGAAGCAACCCGAGGAAGACCACCATGGCCCGCCGGCCCATCATTGCCCATCTCGTCTCTGCCCTGTTCCTTCTGACCCTCTGGGTCGGCGGCGGTCCGGCGCAGGCCCAGGACGAGGCGCTGAAATTCGTCACCGTCGAGCGGCCGCCGTTTGCCATGGGCACCGAGGCGCAGACCGGCTTCAGCATCGACCTGATGCGGATGATGGCCGATCACATCGGCCGCGAGGTGCGGTTCGAGACCGCCGGGTCGTTCAGCGAGATGCTCGAGCAGGTGGCCCAGGGCGCAGCGGATGGCGCCATCGCCAACATCTCGATCACCGCGGCGCGCGAGGCGCAGATGGACTTCACCCTGCCGGTGTTTGAAAGTGGCTTGCAGCTGATGGTCTCGGGCTCGGACCGGACACCGCTCTGGCAGCAGGTCTTCACCCGCGACATCGCGATCTACCTGGGCGTGGCGATTGCCATGCTCTGTGCCGCCGGCTTCTTCATGTGGCTCTTCGAGCGCCGCCATCAGCCCTATTTCGAGAAACCCGCGCGAGAGGCCTTCTTTCCGTCGTTCTGGTGGGCGCTGAACCTGGTGGTGAACGGCGGCTTCGAAGAGCGCCAGCCGCGCTCGATCCCCGGCCGGCTTCTGGCGACGGTGATGGTGTTTTCCAGCCTCTTCGTGGTGTCGATCTTCGTCGCCAAGATCACCGCGGCGATCACCGTCAACGAGCTGACCTCGAGCGTGACCAGCCTCAACGATCTCGACAGCCGGGCAGTGGGGTCGGTGGCCGGCTCGACGGCGTCGGATTTCCTCGATGCGCGGGCGGTGGCGCATAGTGCTTATCCGGGGTTCGCCGAGATGATCGCCGCCTTCGAGGCCGAGGAGGTCAGCGTCGTGGTCTTCGACGCGCCGCTTCTGCGCTACTACCTGTCGCAGCATCGTGACGGCGAGGCCTATCTGGTCGACACGGTGTTCCGGCGCGAGGACTACGGCATTGCCTTGCCGACCGGCAGCCCGTTGCGTGAAAGGCTGAATCAGGCGCTGCTGCAGCTGCAGGAGGACGGTCAGTACAATGCGCTGGTGCGGAAGTGGTTCGGGGGGTGATAGGGACTTCGGGAGTTTAGCGCCATGCGCGTTAACAGCGGCCAAAGGCTGCCGCGCATGAGGCAAGGCTTGCTTCAACGCCAACCCCCGTTCAGCTCACCCAGCGCGTTAATAGCGGCTGCAAGCCGCCGCGCATCGCCGGGCCGCCCCCCGGCACGGCGATATGGCTGACGTGAGCGCGCCGATCCGATCTTCTTCGGATATGGCCTGAATAAAGCGCTGCCGAACGAGGGTTGGATCGCCGCACCGCGGCCCGACGACACGCGGCTCAGCGCCATCGCCATCGCCCGTGCACGTCACCAAGCGCGTTAACAGCGGCCGCAGGCCGCCGCGCATCGCCGGGCCGCCCCCCGACACGGCGATTTGGCTGACGCCGCCGCGTCGATCTGATCTTCTTCGGATGTGGCGTGGATAAAGTGCTGCCGAACTGAGGGCGCATCGCCGCACCGCGGCCCGACAATGCGCGGCGACTTGCCCCGGGCGCAGCAAAAGGCTCCGGCGGGTGACCCCACCGAAGCCCAGGAAATCAGTCTCGCAGCAGCTCGTTGATGCCGGTCTTGGAGCGGGTCCGCTCGTCGACCCGCTTCACGATCACCGCGCAATAGAGGTTGATGCCGTTCTTCGACGGCATCGAGCCGGCTACCACCACCGAATAGGGCGGCACTTCGCCGTACATCACTTCACCGGTCTCGCGGTCGACGATCTTGGTGGACTGTCCGATGAAGACCCCCATGCCCAGCACCGAGCCTTCGCGCACGATGCAGCCTTCGACCACCTCGGAGCGGGCGCCTATGAAGCAGTTGTCCTCGATGATCGTCGGGCCGGCCTGCATCGGCTCCAGTACGCCGCCGATGCCGACGCCGCCCGACAGGTGCACGTTCTTGCCGATCTGCGCGCAGGAACCCACGGTGGCCCAGCCGTCTACCATCGAGCCTTCGTCGACATAGGCGCCGAGGTTGACGAAGGACGGCATCAGCACCACGCCGGGGGCGATATAGGCTGAGCGGCGCACGATCGAGCCGGGCACGGCGCGGAAGCCTGCGGCGCGCCACTTGGCGTCGTCCCAGCCCTCGAACTTCGAGGGCACCTTGTCCCACCAGCCGGAGTTGCCGTTGCCGCCGGGGATCTGCTCCATGTCATTGAGACGGAAGGACAACAGCACCGCCTTCTTGGCCCATTGGTTGACATGCCACTCGCCGCTGTCGCGCTTTTCCGCCACCCGCAGCGCGCCGCTGTCGAGCGCGTTCAGCGTCGCTTCGATCGCCTCGCGGGTCTCGCCGCCGGTCTCGGGCGTGATGGTGTCGCGGGCGTCCCATGCCGCTTCGATGGCTGTCTCAAGCTGGGCGTTGGACATGGATGTTCCTCCGTCTGGTCCGTCATGCAGTCGCGTTGCGGCGCCTTAGACAGGAAAATACCGCTTTGCGCAATCGGGGTTGAGTTCGCCGCGCGAACGTTCTTGGATGCGGGACACGCCGAAAAGAGCAGGATGGCCCCATGAACGATCACCGCCGCAGCCGGTTTCGCGACGCCCAGGAAGACCGCAGGGAGGCGGACCGCACACCGGATACGCCGCAGACCCTGGCGCCGGCCTATCGCCTGGCCTTTGCCGACGAGGATTTCCTCTGCCGGGACGAGCTGCGGCCGGTGCGGTTGCAGCTGGAGCTGCTGAAGCCGGAAATGATGATGACAGAGGCGGGGGTGGAGAGCACCATCGTGCTCTTTGGCGGTGCGCGCATTCCGAAACCGTCCGAGAAGCACACCGCCCGGACCGAGACCCTGGCCGAGCTGTCGCGCTTCTACGACGAGGCGCGGCGCTTTGCCCGGCTGATGACCGAGGAATCGATGAAAACCGGCGGGCGCGAGAACATCGTCGTCACCGGTGGGGGCCCCGGCGTGATGGAGGCCGGCAACCGCGGCGCGGAAGAGGCCGGCGGCAAGTCCATCGGGCTCAACATCGTGCTGCCGCATGAACAGGCGCCGAACCAGTACGTCACGCCCGAGCTCTGCTTCAACTTTCACTATTTTGCCATCCGCAAGATGCACTTCCTGATGCGGGCCAAGGCGATCTGTGTCTTTCCCGGCGGCTTCGGCACCATGGACGAGTTGTTCGAGGCGCTGACGCTGATCCAGACCGGGCGGATGGACCGGGTGCCGTTCCTGCTGTTCGGACGCGCCTTCTGGGAGCGCATCGTCAACTGGGAGGCGCTGGCCGATGCCGGCACGATCGCCGCGCAGGACCTGGATCTCTTTCGGTTTGTCGAGACCGCCGAAGAGGCGCTCGAGGTCATTCACAACTGGGCGCCGGCGCCCAAGCGCGACGAAATCCCCGGCCGGCAGAAAACCGATCCCGCAGAGGATGCGGACCGGACCTGATCAGGCAGACAGCTGCGCGGGCAGGGCGCAAAGCTCCTGGCCGTGCGGCAGCGTGGTGATCATGTCGCCGTGATCGGTGTGCTTGATGGCATAGCCGTAGCCGGCGATGCGGTGCTGCCATTCACGCGCGCTCAGCGCCTTTTCGCGTTCTTCCTCAAGCAGGAGGAGGATCTGGGCGATGGTGACCTGGTCAATCTCGGTGGTGGACATGAGCTCTACTCTCGTTGGGTTGTTTATTGTTTATGCTTCATGGCTAATCCCCGATTCGGGCGGGCATCGTTCGTAAATCGGGCATTTTCTGGCGCGGTCCTCCGCGTGTCGGGGGTCTCTGGACAGTTGCCGCCAAACCCCTAGTGTCGGGGGCAACCGTCGACGGAGAGACCCCATGGAAAAATTCGGCAAGAGCCAGCCCGTGACACGGGTGGAAGATCTACGTTTCCTGACCGGCGAAGGCCGCTACGTGGATGACATCGCCCCGGAAAACGCCCTGCACGGCGTTGTCTTTCGCTCGCCCGTTGCCCATGCCGAGATCACCACGCTCGATGTCGAAGAGGCGCGCCAGGCCCCCGGCGTGCATCTCGTGGTCACCCTCGCCGATCTCGAGGCGGCGGGCGTCAAGGCGACGCTGCACGGCACGGTGGTGACCAATATCGACGGCAGCAAGGGCGCCTCGCCGGAACGGCCGGTGCTGGCGCGCGACCGGGTGCGGTTTGTCGGCGAGCCGGTGGCGATGGTCTTTGCCGAGACCCTGCAACAGGCCCGCGATGCCGCCGAGCTGATCGAGTTCGAGTATGATGACCTGCCGGTCAGCCTCGCGCTCGAGGAAGGCCCGCACACGATCCACCCCGAGGCGCCCGGCAACCTCGCCTATCACTATGGCAAGGGCGATGCCGAGGCGACCGATGCAGCCTTTGCCAAGGCGGCGCATGTGGTGTCCCTGCAGGTCGAGGACAACCGGATCATCGTCAATTCGCTTGAGCCGCGCGGCTGCTTTGCCGAGCCCGAGGGCGAGCGGCTGCACGTGGCGATCAACGGCCAGGGGGTCTGGGGCTTCAAGCAGACCATCGCCCGGGCGCTCGGGCTGGACGCGGCAAGCGTGCGGATCACCAACCCCGATGTCGGCGGCGGCTTTGGCATGAAGGCGCCGGATTACCCGGAATACGTGGTCTGCGCGTACGCCGCCCGCGCATTGGACCGCCCGGTGCGCTGGATGGCCGAGCGCACCGAGAGCATGCTGAGCGACAACGCCGGACGCGACCTGACGACGCTGGCCGAGATGGCATTCGATGCCGATCACCGCATCCTCGGTTACCGGCTGACCACCCGCAACAACCTCGGCGCCTACAATTCGGGTTTTGGCCAGCCGATTCAGACCGAGTTGTTTTCCAAGGTTCTGATGGGCACCTATGACGTTCAGGCGGCCTATATGTCGGTCAAGGGGTTCTACACCAATACCGTTCAGGTCGACGCCTATCGCGGGGCCGGCCGGCCCGAGGCGATCTACGTGCTCGAACGGCTGATGGACCGCGCCGCGCGTGAGCTTGGCACCGACGGATGGGAGCTGCGGCGACGGAACTTTATCCCTGCCGCGAAGTTCCCCTATCAGACCGTCACCGGCGAGCTTTACGACGTGGGCGATTTCGACCGGGTCCTCTCACATGCCGAGGCCAGTTCAGACCGTGCCGGCTTTGCCGCGCGCAGGCAGGAGGCCTCTGCCCGGGGAAAATTGCGTGGCATCGGGCTCTGTTACTATATCGAAAGTATTCTGGGCGATCCTTCGGAAGGCGCCAAGGTGACGTTCGATGCAGACGGCGGCGTCTCGCTGTACGTCGGCACCCAGTCGAACGGGCAGGGGCATGAAACCGTATATGCCCACTTCCTCGCCGACCAGACCGGCATCCCGATGGACAGGATCCGGGTGGTGCAGGGCGACAGCGACCTGATTGCCAGGGGCGGTGGCACCGGCGGGTCGCGCTCGGTGACCGTTCAGGCCAACGTGACGCTGACCGTGGTGGCCCGGGCCGTGGCCGCATTCACGCCGTTTTTGGCGGATATGATGGGTGTCGAGGAGAAAGCAGTGCGTTTCGATAATGAAACATTCCGAGCCGACGGGTCGAACCTGACCCCGACGTTGCTGGAGGCCGCGCAGATTGCGCGCGAGGCCGGCCGCGATGACCTGTTGTCTCATGAAGCCCGCGACAAGCTCCCCGGACGCTCCTACCCGAATGGCGCCCATGTCGCCGAGGTCGAGGTCGACCCCGAAACCGGCGAAGTCACCGTCGAGCGCTATACCGTGGTCGACGACTTCGGCAACCTGATCAATCCGCTGCTGGCCGAGGGCCAGGTGCACGGCGGCGTCGCCCAGGGCATCGGCCAGGCGCTGACCGAGCACGTGGTGCATGACGAGGACGGCCAGCTGCTCACGGCAACTTTCATGGATTACGGCATGCCGCGTGCCGATATCCTTCCCATGTTCCGGTTCGAAACCGAACCGGTGCCCTCGACCGCCAATCCGATGGGCATGAAGGGCTGTGGCGAGGCCGGTACCGTCGGCGCCATGGCCGCCATGGGCAACGCGGTTCAGGATGCCTTGTGGGACCGGGGCGTCAGGCAGGCAGATATGCCTTTCACGCCGATGCGCGTATGGAGTATGTTGAGGAATGCGTCTAAAACGGCTGCATAAACAGGTCACTGGCTGGCTGGCGCGCAAGCTCCGGTTCAAAGAGACCCGCACCGGCCCCCGCAGGGGGCAGCGTATTCACGTGATCCTTCTCGATGGCACCATGTCGAGCCTGCGGGAAGGGTCGGAAACCAACATCGGCCGCCTCTACAAGCTGCTCTGCGAATCGCCCGGCGATCTGTCGATCTATTACGAGCCCGGGGTGCAGTTCCCCGACTGGCGCGCCGCCTATGCGGTGATGACCGGCAAGGGCATCAACCGGCAGATCCGCAGGGCCTATGGCTACCTCGCCTCGCGCTATCGCCCCGGCGACCGCATCTTCCTGCTGGGCTATTCCCGCGGCGCCTTTGCCGTGCGGTCGCTGGCCGGGATGATCGACCGGGTGGGGCTTGTCACCGCGCGCAATGCGCTGGAGCGCAATGTCGCCACCGCCTATCGCCACTATCAGACCGCGCCCGACAGCGATGCGGCGCTGGCCTTTCGCAAGGCCTTCTGCCACGAGGCTGCGCCGATCGAGATGGTCGGCGTCTTCGACACGGTCAAGGCGCTGGGCCTGCGTCTGCCGCTGCTCTGGCGGCTGAGCCCCGATCCGCATGCCTTCCACAACCATCACCTGGGCGAAAGCATCCGCCACGGCTATCACGCGCTGGCCTATGACGAACGTCGTGCCGCCTATGCGCCGCTGCTCTGGGATGTGCCCGAAGGCTGGACCGGCCGGGTCGAGCAGATGTGGTTCCCCGGCACTCATGGCGACGTCGGCGGCCAGATCGGCAGTTTCGAGCCCGCACGGCCGCTGGCAAACCTGCCGCTGGTCTGGATGCTGGAAAAGGCCGAGGCCTGCGGCCTGCCGCTGCCGGAGGGCTGGCGCGCGCGCTACCCGGTCGATGCCGCCGCCCCGTCGGTCGGCACCTGGTCGGGCTGGAGCAAGATGTTCGTGATCCGCACCCCGCGCAAACGGATGCGCGACCCGTCTGAGCGGCTCCATGCCACCCTGCAGGAGCGTCAGGACCACGTGAGCGCGATGAGCCGGCTGTATGACGCCACCAAGGGCCTGCCGGCCGTGGTGATGCGCCGCAACAGCTAGGCCCCCCAACACCCGCAATTCACGAAGTGGTGACATGCCCTTTTCTCGACGCGATTGTTGCCTATTTGTCTTTCATGACATGCGAGGCCGGAACCCTTGCATGAATTCACTGTCCCTCGTTCCGCACTATGCGCCCGGGCCTTGCCTGGGCGCTTTTTTCTTGCGCGGACGGGTGCTAGATCCGGGACATGGACTATTCCGACAGCTTCCTGCGCGCGGTCCTGACCCGCGCCAAGATGATCGCGGTGGTGGGCGTGTCACCCAACACCGTGCGCCCGAGCTATTTCGTCGCCCGCTATCTCAAGCTCAAGGGCTTTACCGTGATCCCGGTCAATCCCGGCCACGCCGGCAAGCAGCTCTTTGGTGAAGTGGTGCGCGCTGACTTGTCAGAGGTGCCGAAAGAGGTCGACATGGTCGATGTCTTCCGCCGGTCGGAGGCAGTGCCCGAGATCGCCGAGGCGGCGCTGGCGCATCTGCCCAACCTTAAGACCTTCTGGATGCAGATCGGCGTAGAACACGCCGAGGCTGCAGCACGGCTTCAGGCGGCAGGCGTCGACGTGGTGATGAGCCGCTGTCCCAAGATCGAATACCAGCGGCTCTTTGGCGAGCTGCGGATGGGCGGGTTTTCCACCGGGATCATTTCGTCGAAGTTGTGAGGTGTGGCGGCCGGGGCGGTGGGCAGGATTGCCCAGCCTACGCGAGCTGGCTGCGAATCGCGCGGTGCAGCGCCGGGTTGGCGGTCAGCACGCCGGGGCTTTTCGGGACGTCGGTGTTGAACACCAGATCGGAGCCGTCGGCGGCGGTCGAGAGCGCCCCGGCCTCGGTGGCGATCAGCGAGCCGGCGGCGATGTCCCAGTGCCAGGAGGGCCGCACCGTCAGCATGGCATCGAAACGGCCCTGCGCGATCAGCGCCATGCGATAGGCCAGCGAGGGGCGGAACACCCGCGTCACCTCTGGCGGCGCGCCGCGCCAGTGCATGGGTTGAAAGGTCGGCTTGGGTGCCATCATGCTGGCGCCGGTCAGCTCGGCCCGGTCGCCGGTGGCAATCGGCACGCCATTGAGCGTCGCGCCCTGGCCCCGGGCGGCGGCAAAGGTGCGCTCGCGGGCGGGCAGGTGGATGACGCCCGCGCTCACCTGGCCCCGATGGGCGATGGCAATCGACAGCGCCCAGGTGCCGGAACCTTCGATGAAGCTGCGGGTGCCGTCGATCGGATCGATGATGAAGACATGCTCGCAGTCCAGCCGCGCCTTGTCGTCGGGGCTCTCCTCGCTCAGCCAGCCATAGCCGGGCCGCGCCCCGCGCAGGATGTCGTGGAGGGCGTCGTTGACGGCGTAATCGGCCTCGGTCACCGGGCCCTGGCCGGGCTTGTCCCAGGCCTTGGCGGTGGGGCCGGTAAAGCCCAGCGCCACCTCGCCCGCCACCTGTGCGGCGCGCAGCAGCAGGTCCAGATCGCTCTCGCCCGCGTCAGGTCCCGGCAAGGGTCATGCCTTCGATCAGCAGAGACGGCACCACCCGCGACAGATGCGGCCGCGCGTCATTGGCCGGCACGATCCGGCGCAGCATGTCGCGCAGGTTGCCGGCGATGGTGACCTCGTTGACCGCATGGGTGATCTCGCCGTTCTCGACCCAGAGGCCAGAGGCCCCGCGCGAGTAATCGCCGGTGTTGGGGTTGATCGTCGAGCCGATCATCGAGGTGACCAGCAGGCCGGTGCCCATGTCGGAAATCAGGTCGGCGCGGCTGCGGCTGCCCTGGGTCAGGTCGATGTTCCAGTTCGACGGATGCGGCGGCGCCGAGGTGCCGCGCACGGCGTTACCGGTGCTCTCCAGCCCCAGCTTGCGCGCGGTGGCCAGATCGAGCGTCCAGCCGGTGAGCACACCGTGGTCGACAATCGCGCGTCGCTGCGTCGGAAGGCCCTCGGCATCGAAGGGCCGCGAGCCGGAGATGCGCGGACGATGCGGATCCTCGATCACGCTCAGCCCCTCTGGCAGCACCTGCTCCCCCAGCGCATCGCGCAGGAAGGACGAGCCGCGGGCAATCGCCCCGCCGGAAATGGCCGAGAGCAGGTGACCGATCAGCGAGGCAGAGATACGCTCGTCGTAAAGCACCGGGTAGGTGCCGGTCGGCGGCTTACGCGGGCTCAGCCGTTCGACGGCGCGTTCGCCGGCGGTGCGGCCGATGTCCTCGGCGCTGCGCAGGTCGGCGGCGAAGGTGCGGCTGTCGCCGTCATAGTCGCGCTCCATCCCCAGCCCCTCGCCGGCGATGGCGACACAGGAGATCGACGAACCGGTGCGGCGATAGCCGGCATCAAAGCCGTTGCTGGCGGCGATATGGATGTCGCGGGCGGAATAGCTGGCCGAGGCGGATTGCACCTGGCTGACCTCGTCGACCGCCTTGGCGGCCGCTTCGGCCTCGCAAGCCCGGGCTTGCAGGTAGGCCGGGTCGGGCTCTGCCGCGGGATCGGCCAGCTCGAGGGCGGCAGCGTCGGTGTCGCTCGCCAGCTGCGCCGGATCGGCCAGGCCCACGTGCGGGTCTTCGGGGGCTTCGCGGGCCATGGCGACCGCGCGTTCGGCCATCGCGGCCAGGGTCTCGGGCCGGGTGTCCGAGGCCGAGACATTGGCCTGCCGCCGGCCCAGCAGCACCCGCAGGCCGATGTCCGTGGCCTCCGAGCGTTCGGCCTGTTCCAGCGCGCCGCCGCGCACGTCGACGGTGACCGAGGTGCCGCGCAGGGCAATCGCGTCGGCGGCCTCGGCGCCGGCTTTGCGGGCGGCGTCTAGCAGGGCTTGGGTCAGGTCTGACAATGGTTGCGGCATCTGGGCTCTCCTTGGGGGTCACAGGTAGAGCGCGCCGGGCCGAGGTGCAAGATCCGCCGGCTCATGCGGTGGTATAGCTGGCCGCGTGATGCACCGGGAAGTTGACCGATCGGGCGATGAAGCAGACCTTGTGGATCTCGCCGTGGATCGCATCGGCGCGGGCGGGATCGCAGCCTTCGGCCAGGGTGATCTGCGGCCGCAGCGTGGCCGAGACAAAGCGCGCCGCGCCGCTCGGTTCGATCTCGCCCTGGGCCTCTGGCGCGTCGGAATAGGCGGTGACGGTGATCCCGGCGTCGCTGGCGAGATGCAGGAACCACAGCATGTGACAGGCCGAGAGCGCCGAGAGCAGCAGGTCCTCGGGGTTCATTTTCGCAGGGTCACCGCCGAGCAGCGGGTCGTTCGAGCAATGGATCACCGGCTTGCCGGGCACCGCGATGTCCCAGCTGCGATCATAGGCCCGGTAGGCGCTGGTGCCGGTGCCGCGATTGCCGGTCCAGGTGATGGCGGAGGTGTAGATATGCTGCTGGGTCATCGCGGCCTCGGTTGCTGACGCGTCGGGGCCACCATGGCTGACGGGGGCGAAATGGCAAGACTGCGGCCTTCCGTCCGTTGATTTTCGCCCCGCAGTGGTGGCAATTGGACGAAACCCGGAGGCCTTCATGGCAACAGCCCCCCTAGAGCCGCGCAAGGCGCCGCGGCAGGCGCGCAGCCGCCACACCCGTGACGCCATCCTGACCGCCGCCGGCGGCATCCTCGCGGCCAATGGCCTGCGCGGGCTGACCACCAACCACGTGGCGCGGGCGGCAGGCGTGTCGATCGGCGCGCTCTACCAGTATTACCCCAACAAGCAGGCGATCATCGGCGCCCTGCTGACACAGAGCCGGGCCGACCTGCTGGCGGGGATGGAGGCGGCGGCCGAGGCTGTCGAGGGCGAAGCGCTGGAGGTGGTGGTCTGCGCCATGGTCCGGGCGCGGCTGCGCCAGCTCTTCGAGATGGCGGCGCTGGCCGAGGCATTGGAGCGGGCCGAGGCGGAACTGCCCGCCGACCCCGGCATTGCCCGGCTGAGGACGCGCGTGCAGGCGCAGGTGGTGGGGGTCCTGGCGGAATACTACGTCGACGATCCCGAAACGGTGGCCCGTGACGTGCTGGCCATGGCCGAGGGCATGGCCCATGCCGCGGTGCGGGCCGGCGAGGCTGGGTTCGCTCCGCTGGTCGAGCGGATCGAGCGCGCGGTGACGGGGTACCTGGCGGGGGTGGTGCCTGAGGCGTGAGGTGTGCGACCGCGCGTTGACAGCGGCCAGAGGCCGCCGCGCGTCATGCCGGAGGCATGCCTTCGGCATGACGGGCCGCCTCATCGGCACGGCGATTTGGCTGACGTAGGCGCGTCAATTGGGTCTTTTGCGGATTTGGTTGAGATAAAGCGCTGCCGACTCACCCAAGGATCGCCGCACCGCGACCTAGCGATGCGCGGCTCGGGTCAAGTTGGCAGACGGCTTTAGCCAGTCAGAGCGCAAACCCTGGAGCAAAGCACCAAGCGCGTTAACAGCGGCCAGAGGCCGCCGCGCATCGCCGGGCCGCCCCTCGGCACGGCGATTTGTCTGACGGTGGCGCGTCGATTGGGTCGTTTGCGGATCTGGCTGAGATAAAGCGCTGCTGAACTGGGTGAGGTTCGCCGCACCGCGGCCCAGCGATGCGCGGCTCGGTGCCCACCATCACAGGCACGCCCCCGCAGTTGCCTGCGAGGGCGTGGCACCCGGTTACTGGATGCGTTGGCCGTTCGCCAGGATATGACCCTGCGAGTTGATCTCGATCTTCGAGGTCAGCGTGTCATCCCCCTGGTTCACCGCGAACATGCCCATCATCATCCGCGCGCCCATCGCCTGGGCTTCGGGCAGCAGGCCCATGCCCACCAGCTTGTCGATCAGCGCGTTGGCGCCCACCAGTTCGGCGTTCAACTCGCCCTCGGGGCGGGGCATGCCGTCAAAGCTCTCCAGATCGGAATTGTCGAAGGTGAACGCCCCCGTCGCGGTCAGCGCCGCGCCGATCGCATCGACCACCAGCTCGTTCAGCGTCAGCTCGTGCAGCTCGGCCGGCATCTCGGACATGGCCAGCGCCTCGGCCTGCTCGGGGTCGAACAGGTCGTAGAGCATCCGCACCTTGCCGGTCAGATCGACCGCGATGGTCGCCGGATCGCGCGGCAGCTGGCCTGCGGGATCGAAGATGTTCCAGATCAGGTCGTTCATCTGGAAATCCGCCAGCACCAGGCCTGCGGCAACGTCCTGCGGCGTGTCGCCGCGGGCCACCGGCATGGCGAAATTGCCGGAAAGTTCGCCAGCGCTGAGCGACACCGGGAAGGGCAGGTCGCCGCCCTGAACCTGAACGTCATAGCCCTTGACCTCGAAATCGAAATCCCAGGCCTCCGGCGAAAACGTCATGGCGACGCTGCCGCCCTCGGAGCTCGAGGCAAAGCTCGCCGCCTCGCCGTCCTCGACGCCGTTGAACTGCGCCGATCCGGCGGAATAGGAGAAGCTGCCGTCAACATCCATGACGGCCATCACCGCCATCGGATCCTCGCTGTCGAGATCCACCGGCAGGGTGCCGGTGCCGCTGTAGGCGATATCGGTCATGTTGCCCTGGAAGAGCACGGTATTTTCGGTGTTCTCCGGATCGCGGCCGGCAAAGTCATAGGACAGGCTGCCGATCTTCATCTCCTGCGCCATGTCGCGCATTGCGCCGGTGGTCATCTGCGAAGTGCCGACCAACCCGTCGAGCAGGATCTCGCCGCGGATCACGTCGCGCGGCAGCGAAACCCCCTCGACCACCAGATCGGCCAGCGATATCCGCGCCGAGCTGGCGGAATAGGCCCAGGCGGTGGCGCCGGGATCGCCGGACACCGTCGCCTTCAGATCGGCGGTCTCGTAGAGCAGCGTCGCCGACATCTGCTCTTCGCCCTCGGTGAAGTCGAAGGTCACCGGCATCTCGGCCGGCCAGGACACATCGACCGCGCCATCGTCGGTGGCGCTCAGCACCAGCTCGGGCATGCGCATGACGATGGTCACGTCATCCTCGGGGATCGGGATGGTCGAGGTCAGGTCGGTCAGGGTGAGCACATCGCCATCGGCGGTGGCCGTGGCGGTGACCTCGTAGCCATAGCCCTGCATGTAGCCGCGCAGATCCTCCCAGACCTGGGCTGGGGTGATCTCGGCCGCGGCGCTCTGCGCCAGCAGCAGGGTGGCCAGCGCTGTCGAGCCGGCAAGCTTGGTAAAACAGGTCATGTCAAATGCGCCTTTCCATGAATTTTCCGCGTCAGCTTCCCTTGGCCGCAGGATGAGGTCAAGAGGCAGGCCGGCATGGGCAGAGCATAGCCTATTGCTGGATTAATGCCCATCGAGCCGCTACCAAAGATCCGCAGGCCGGCCACAGGCGGAGGAAAGCATGGCGGAGAGTTTCAGCGGAAAATGTATAATGATCACAGGCGCCAGCCGCGGCATCGGCGCCGCCGCAGCGCGTGAATTCGCGCGCGAGGGGGCAAATGTCGTGCTTGTCGCCCGCAGCGAGGAAAGCGTGGCCGACCTCGCCGGAGAGATCGGCGACCGGGCGCTGGCGGTGCCCTGCGACGTCAGCCGCTACTGGGAGGTCGAGAAAGCGGTGCAGGTCTCGGTCGAGACATTCGGCCGACTCGATGTGCTGATCGGCAATGCCGGCGTGATCGAGCCGATCTCGCTGCTGGCCGGCTCCGATCCCGAAGGCTGGGGCCACGCGATCGACATCAACCTCAAGGGCGTCTACCACGGCATGCGCGCGGCGATGCCGGTGATGATCTCTCAGGGTGGCGGCACGATTGTCACCATCTCGTCCGGTGCGGCGCACGGCCCGGTCGAGGCCTGGAGCCACTATTGCGCCTCCAAGGCAGGCGCCGCGATGCTGACCCGCTGCGCCGACAAGGAGGGCCGCGATCAGGGCATCCGCGCCATGGGCCTTTCGCCGGGCACGGTGGCGACCCAGATGCAGCGCGAGATCAAGTCGAGCGGCATCAACCCGGTCAGCCAGCTCGACTGGTCCGATCACATCCCGCCGGAATGGGTGGCGCAGGCGCTGCTCTGGATGTGCGGACCCGAGGGCGACGCGCATCTGGGCGAGGAGCTGTCCCTGCGCGACGAGAGCTGGCGGCGGCAGCTGGGGCTGATCGCATGATCGATCTCTCGCGCGACGGCGGGCTCTGGGTGGTGACGATCAACCGCCCGGACAAGGCCAATTCGCTGACGCCCGAGATGCTCGAGCGGCTGGTCGAGATCGCCGGCGAGGCGCAAGAGGCGCAGGTGCTGGTGCTGACCGGCGCCGGCACGGTGTTCTCGGCCGGGGCCGACCTCGAGGCGGCCAAGGCCGGCCTTGCCACCTCGGACGTCTGGGAGCGTCTGTCGGGCGCCATCGCGGCGCTGCCGGGGCTGACGATCGCGGCGCTGAACGGCACCCTGGCGGGGGGCGCCTTCGGCATGGCGGTGGCCTGCGACATGCGGATCGCGGTGCCGGAGGCGAAGTTTTTCTACCCGGTGATGAAGCTCGGCTACCTGCCGCAGCCCTCCGATCCCGGCCGCCTCGCGGCTTTGGTGGGTCCGGCGCGCGCCAAGCTGGTGCTGATGGGCGGAGCAAAGCTCAGCGCCGAAGAGGCGCTGCGCTTCGGCCTGGTCGAGCGGCTGGTGCCGCGCGAGGAGCTGATGGCGGCAGTGCGGGAGCTGGCCGGCGATACTCTGGCGGCGACGCCGGAGATTGCCCGGGGGATCAAGGCGCTCTGTCGGGCGGGGTGAGAGGATGCGCCATGCCCCTCCGGCCTCTGCGCCCGAAGCGCCATTGCGGTGCTGGGTTGGCCGGGAGGTCCCGGGTCAGGCCCGGGACGTGGGGGACGTAACTCACCACGCCGCCCCCGCCCCCGAGCCGGGGCCTCTGTAGAAGCGACCCGGGTGTACGGTTGGGTTGGCCGCGAGGTCCCGGGGGCGAGCCCGGGACGTTGGGTCAAACTTGCCCTACGCCACTCTGACGCCCCATGCGCGTTAACAGCGGCCAAAGGCCGCCGCGCATCGCCGGGCCGCCCACCGGCACGGCGATTTGGCTGACCCGGGCGTATCGTTCGGATCATCTTCGGATATGGGAGGGATAAAGCGCTGTCGAACCAGGGTCGGATCGCCGCACCGCGGCCCGTCGAAGCGCGGCCTCGTTGAGGCACGGCCCTGCCAAAACGTATCACACAAAGAAAAAGGGCCGGTAAATACCGGCCCTTTCCATCTCGGCTGCGAGGTCCCGGATCAGGTCCGGGACGCCGCCAGCTTACTCGATGATCTTCGACACGCTGATGTGGCGCGTCTCGGGATCACCAAGCGATCTGTCGATCACTCGATGATCTTCGACACGACGCCCGAACCGACGGTGCGGCCGCCTTCGCGGATGGCGAAGCGCAGGCTTTCTTCCATCGCGATCGGGGCGATCAGC